>NZ_JBHYQH010000051.1:0-41231 GCF_042746715.1 Streptomyces sp. NPDC058741
CCGTACAGAGCCCCGTGGCCACGGCGGTGTTCGGGCGCGAGCGCGAGATCGACCAGTGTCCGCACCGGCCCGTCCGTGCACAGCAGCGCGTCGCATAACTCGAACAACGCGTCGCCCCGCGCGGTCAGACACGCGTACAGCTCCGACCGGAAGTGTGACACTTCCGCGAACGCATCCCGCAGGACGCCCTGATGCACCAAACTCACGACCACGGCCTTCGCGCTGATCCACTCTGTGACGGAGCACAGGATCAGACGAAGGCCGCCTACGTGTCCGCTGAACTGCGAAAAAGCCGACCAAGTTCGAGCCGCGTTCGACGCCGGACCATAAATGACAAGCTGACGTCACGGACGTTCTCCACGGACGTCGTCGAGGCCCGCCGGGACACGGTTCCCGTCGGGCCTCCCGGCGTCTGCGGGGCGGCCGGACCAGCCCTCCTGCCGCGTCGTCAGCCGCCGCCGCGACGACCACCTTCCGGCCGCGCCCATGACGAGCGCCGACGCACCGGCCATACCCGGCGGCACCGGTTCACGCGCCGGGCCGGTCCTGGGCAGTTCCCCGCTGCCCCGCCCCGCCGGCTCGTTGTCCGTACCGAGCCGCAGGGGAGCGGCCGGGGCGTCGGGCGGGAAGAAGGGGATGGGCCCGCGGCGCGCGCCGAGAGGCGACACGCACCGCGGGCCCACCCGTCGAACGGGTCCGGCAGGTGAGGGGGAGGTCAGCCGGCCGGGACCTCGTCCCGGGTCCGCTCGGCCTCGGCGGTCCGCCGCCCGCCGCCGAGCTTCTCCCTGACGAAGGCGATGACCAGCACCACCGCGGCGACGAGCAGCGACAGCGAGATCGTCGTCCGTCCGTCGTGCTCGGTGTCGGTGAGCATGTAGCCGAGGATGAACACGATCAGCGCGGCCGTCGCCCAGGTCAGGTACGGGTACAGCCACATCTTCACGACGAGCTTCTCCGGCGCCTCGGCCTTGATGATCTTCCGCATGCGCAGCTGCGAGAAGCAGATCACCAGCCACACGAACAGGGCGACCGCGCCACTGGAGTTCACGAGGAAGAGGAAGACGGAGTCCGGGAACTTGTAGTTGAAGAACACGGCGACGAAGCCGAACGCCACGGACGCGAGGATCGCGGTGCGCGGCACGCCGTTGGAGGTCGTGCGGGCGAAGGACTTCGGCGCGTCCCCGCGCCGGCCGAGCGAGAAGGCCATGCGGGAGGCGGTGTACAGGCCCGAGTTGAGGCAGGACAGCACCGACGTCAGCACGATGACGTTCATGATCTGCCCGGCGTGCGGGATGCCGAGGGAGTCGAGCGCCGCGACGTAGGAGCCGTCCTCGGTGATGGACTTGCTGTCCCACGGAAGCAGGGCCACCACGACGAAGATCGAGCCGAGGTAGAACACGGCGACACGCCAGATGATGCTGTTGGTGGCCTTGGTGACGGCCTGCTGCGGGTTCTCGGACTCACCGGCGGCGAGCGTGGCGATCTCGCTGCCCATGAAGGAGAAGACGACGAGCAGCACACCGGTGAGGATCGCCCCGGCCCCGTTGGGCAGGAAGCCGCCGTGCCCGGTGAGGTTGCCGAGCCCGGCCTGCTCGCTGTCCACGCCGGGCAGCAGCCCGAACACGGCCAGCCCGCCGATGACGATGAACGCGGCGATGGCGACGACCTTGATGCCGGCGAACCAGAACTCGAACTCGCCGTAGGACCCGACGGAGACCAGGTTGGTGGCGGTCAGCACGACCATCACGATCAGGGCCCAGGCCCACTGCGGCACGGCCGGTATCCAGCCCTCCAGGATGACGGCGCCGGCGGTCGCCTCGACCGCGAGCACCACGACCCAGAAGAACCAGTACAGCCAGCCGATGGAGAAGCCGGCCCAGGACCCGAGCGCACGGTCGGCGTGCGCCGAGAAGGAACCCGAGGTCGGGTTGGCGGCCGACATCTCGCCGAGCATCCGCATCACCAGCACCACGATCGTGCCGACGAGGGCGTAGGAGAGGAGGATGCCGGGGCCGGCGGTGGCGATACCGGAGCTGGAGCCCACGAAGAGCCCGGCGCCGATGACACCGCCGATGGCGATCATCGACAGGTGCCGGCTCTTCAGCCCGGCCTGCAGCCCGGGGTCGTGCGCCCCGTGGCTGTCGCCGGGGCCACCCGGGGCAACCGGGCCGCCCGGTCCACCGCGAGTGTTCTCGGTCGTGTGCGTCGTCGGCTGCGAGGTCATGGAGGGGATTTCCTTTGCGCCGGGGAGCTGTGTTCCGTACGACCGCGCACCACGCGAAGGCGGTGTTCCGTGGCACGGCGGTGTACCGGTGCTCGTACGAGCGGCGTACGAGCCGCACCAGTGAATCGGAGGCGAACGTACAGGAGGACCTTTGAATCCGGATTGTTGCCTGAGCTTTTCCTGAGCTTCCGTAATACGGCTCACATTTTGCTTACGTTTTGCAGACCGCCACCCGGCGCGCCTTCCCCGAAACGCCCGTGTCACACTCGTCCCATGCGCGTGTACCTCGGCTCGGACCATGCGGGCTACGAACTCAAGAACCACCTCGTCGAGTGGCTGAAGGCGGCGGGTCACGACCCCGTCGACTGCGGCCCCCACATCTACGACGCCCAGGACGACTACCCGCCCTTCTGCCTCCGCGCGGCGGAGCGCACGGCGGCCGATCCCGACGCCCTCGGCATCGTCATCGGCGGTTCCGGCAACGGCGAGCAGATCGCCGCCAACAAGGTCAAGGGCGTGCGTGCCGCCCTCGCCTGGAGCGAGGAGACGGCGGCCCTGGGCCGTCAGCACAACAACGCCAACGTCGTCGCCGTGGGCGCGCGCATGCACTCCCAGGACGAGGCGACGAAGTTCGTCGAGACGTTCCTCGGCACCCCGTTCTCCGGTGACGAACGCCACATCCGCCGCATCGACATGCTCGCGGCGTACGAGACCACGGGCGACCTCCCGCCGATCCCCCCGCACCACCCGCAGCCGTAGGTCCCGGGGACGGACCCGAGGCCCGGGCGGCGCACGGAGCGGCACCCGGGCCGGCGCAGCGTGCCCGGCGAGGGCCGGGAAGAGCCGCGTGACCGGGCCCCGCCGGCCCGGGGCCGGACGACGGGCCGCGCTCCCCGAGGCACCTGTCAGAGGAGACCCCCGTGCCGGAAGGCCACACGATCCACCGCCTGGCCCAGGACTACGCCACGGCCTTCCTCGGCACGAAACCGCACGTCACCAGCCCTCAAGGCACGTTCGAGGCCGGCGCCGCCCTCCTCACCGGCACCGAGCTGACCCGCACGGACGCCCACGGCAAGCACCTCTTCCTCGGCTTCGGCGCGACGGACTGGGTGCACATCCACCTCGGCCTCTTCGGCAAGGTCACCTTCGGCCCCGCCCCCGCGCCCCCGCCCACCGGCAGCGTCCGCCTCCGCCTCGTGAACGACAGCGCCCACGTCGACCTGCGCGGCCCGACGACCTGCGCGCTGATCACACCCCCGGAGAAGCGGGCGATACACGACCGCCTCGGCCCCGACCCGCTGCGCGCCGACGCCGACCCGGACGCCGCGTACCGCCGCATCGCCCGCAGCCGTACGACGATCGCCGCCCTCCTGATGGACCAGAAGGTCATCGCCGGAGTGGGGAACGTCTACCGCGCGGAAGTCCTCTTCCGGCACCGGATCGACCCCTACCGCCCCGGCAGGGACATCACCCCCGCCGCATGGCAGGCGATCTGGACCGACCTCGTCGCGCTCATGCGCGAGGGCGTCCGCACCAACCGCATCGACACCGTCCGCCCGGAGCACACTCCCCAGGCGATGGGCCGCCCGCCCCGGGTGGACGACCACGGCGGCGAGGTGTACGTCTACCGCAGGGCGAACCTGTCCTGCCACCTGTGCGGCGGCGAGATCCGCACCGCCGGCCTCGCCGCCCGCAACCTCTTCTGGTGCCCGGCCTGCCAGCAGCCGTGAGACGGGCCCCGGCCCCACCGGTCCCGCGCACGTCCCCGGGTCAGAACCCGTGCGGCAGCCACGGCGCGACCTCGCTCCCGAAGCCCAGCGAGGCCTCGGCCAGCGCCCCCCGGCGCAGCTCCCGCACCCGCCCCGCCGCGGCCAGCGCCGTCAGCGACACGCCCCCGAGATACGCGGCCCCCAACTCCCGCACGGACAGGGCCACATCCGCCGTGTCCACGGTCCGCTCACAGGACGCCCCCTTCGTGTCCCCGCTGAGCCGCCAGCGCCCGGCGTTCCAGGGGCAGAAGGCGTCCTCGACCTCGAACACCACGTCCACCGGCGCCCGGTAGGTCCGCGCCCGCAGCGCGGCCCCCACCTCCACCGGCCGCACGTACAGCGAGTCCCGCACCTTCGGTGCGCAGCGCCGTACGTCGGACACCAGGTACTGCCAGGCGTCGTCGACGGGACGCACCTTCATCGTCACCTTCGACGTCAGGTCGATGCCGAACAGGAACCGCCACAGGGCCGCGTCCGCCGCGGGCTCCAGCGCGGCCAAGTCCTCCACGGACACCACGCCTTCGGGCCCGGCGAACTCCCACTCCGGCTTGACGCGGTAGCGCGCGTACCCGACCGTCTCCCCGTCCCGCTCGGCGAGCACGCACTGCAGCGGCGAGGCCCCTTCCCGCGCGCTCTCGGGGTCGAGCAGCCCGACCCGCTCCCAGCCCGGCTGCCGGGCCAGCATCCCCGGACGCGACGGCACCAGCCGGCCGTACACCTCCTCGCACGCGGCGAGCGCGTCGGCCGGTGCCGCGTACCGCAGCCGGATCGCGTCCGTACCGGCCGGCAGCGACGACAGCCGCACCCGGGCCGTGTCGATCTCCGCCCTCAACTGGAAGGTGGCCGCGCCGTATCCGAACCGGCCGTAGATCGCCGGCTCCGACGCCGTGAGCAGCGCCAGCGGCTCACCCCAGGAGCGGATGTCGTCCAGCTGCCGCCGCATCATCGACGTCAGCACCCCGCGCCGGCGATGCGTACCGGCCACACCCACCATCGTCACGCCCGCGGCCGGCACCGACGCCCCGCCCGGTACCGTGAGCCGGAAGCCGAACGCCCCGGCCGTCCCCACGCAGGCGTCCCCGTCCCACGCGCCGATCGAACGGTCGGACTCGGTCAGCGAGCGCCACAACTCCCGCTCCTCGGCGGCC
Source organism: Streptomyces sp. NPDC058741 (assembly GCF_042746715.1). NCBI lineage: Bacteria > Bacillati > Actinomycetota > Actinomycetes > Kitasatosporales > Streptomycetaceae > Streptomyces > Streptomyces sp. NPDC058741. Next base: position 5,142 of record NZ_JBHYQH010000051.1, read on the forward strand.
TCCGGCACCCCGCCGAAGGCCCGCAGGAGGGTGTCGTACCAGGTGTCCCAGTCGTCCTTGCCGAGCATACGCAGGTCGATCGGAGAACCGTTCGCGTCCGTTGCCATGAGCCATGCCTACCAGGGCGGTGCGGGGCGGGCGAGGGAATTTCTCCCGGCCGGCGGCGGGACGGCACGCGGTGCATTTCACTGTGAAGTCGGCCCTCGCACGGGGGACAAGTGTGACCTCCCGTGCCAAGGGGCTGGTCGGATGGATAGGGTCCCGGACTAATGACAGCAGGACGATCGCGGCGCGCGGAAGCCGACACGTTCACGGCCCGGTTGAAGAAGCAGTGGCACCGGGCCCGCGTCGGCATGCGCCGGGCCGCCGTGGACTACTTCCGCGGCGACGGCTCCGACTGGATCGCCCTGGCCGGACTGCTCCTGATGGTGCCGGTGATCGCGGCGGCGACCCTGGCCAACTCGGTGTGGTTCGCCCCCGCCGCGCTGGTCCTGCCGGTCGTCGTCGGCGGCCTGCTGCTGCGCCCGGCGAGCCTGCTCGGCCTGTACGCGGCGGCGGCCACGGCGCTGATCGTGGAGTCGTTGCGACTGGGCCCCTACGCGGAAGGGCCCTCCAGGGTCACCCCGGGCACCGTCCTCGTCGTCGCGGCCTGCGGCCTCTTCGGACTGCTGCTGGCCCAGTTCCGCAGCCGGGTCGGCGTCCCCTGGCGGCGCGGCGGCACCATGCTCTTCGACCTGCGTGAACGCATCCGGGTGCAGAGCAAGCTGCCCGACCTGCCGAACGGCTGGCACCGGGAGATGGCCCTGCGCCCGGCTGGCGGCCAGTCGTTCTCGGGCGACTTCGTGGTCGCGGCCCGCACCAACGGCGGCCGCACCCTCGAGGTCGTCCTCACCGACGTCTCCGGCAAGGGCATGGACGCCGGCTCCCGCGCGCTGCTGCTGTCGGGCGCGTTCGGCGGCCTGCTGGGCTCCCTGCCGCCGCACGCCTTCCTCCCGGCCGCGAACGGCTACCTCCTGCGCCAGGACTGGGACGAGGGCTTCGCGACCTCCATCCACCTCGTCCTCGACCTGGACTCCGGCGACTACGAGCTCTACTCCGCCGGCCACCCGCCGGGCCTGCAGCTCAGCGCCGGCAGCGGCCGCTGGGAGGAGAAGGCCGCCGAGGGCCCCCTCCTCGGCGTCTACGACGGTGCCCAGTTCGACTCGGTGAAGGGCTCCCTGCGGCCGGGCGACGTGCTGATGCTGTTCACGGACGGCCTGGTGGAGACCGCCGACCGCGACATCGTCGAGGGCATCGACCGCCTCACCGGCGAGGCCGACCGCTATGTCGCGGGCGGCTTCCAGGGCGCCGCCTGGCACCTCATCGAAGCCGTCGCCAAGGACGTCAACGACGACCGGGCCCTGCTGCTGATCTGCCGGGAGGGCCCGACGGCCGCCGCGCTGCGCTGAGGGACACTGAAGCGGTGACCGAGACGTCGAGAACCCCGTTGACCCCGGCCCAGGTGGAGGCCGTCGCCCGTGCCGCGCACGCCGGACAGACCGACAAGGCCGGGCGCCCGTACGCGGAGCACCTGCACGCCGTCGCGGAGGGCGTCAGGGCGCGCGGCGGTGACGCGGAGCAGATCGCGGCGGCCTGGCTGCACGACGCCGTGGAGGACGACGCCCTTTCGCCCGAGTGGCTGCGTCAGGCGGCGCTGAGCGGCCGCACGAAGGACATCGTCCTCGCGCTCACGAAGCGGCCGGGGGAGCCGCCGGAGGCGTACGCGGCACGGATCCTGGCCACGCCCGGCGCGCTGCTGGTGAAGGAGGCCGACCTGGCGCACAACGCCGACCCGGCCCGCCTCGCGGTCCTCGACGAGGCCACCCGTGCACGACTGACCGAGAAGTACGCGCGCATGCGCGTGCTTCTCGGTCTCGTCGGCTGAGTCACGCCACGGGGGTCAGGCGCTGACCTTCTCCCGCTCGCGCCGCTCGGCGCCCTGGCGTTCGCGGGCGACTTCGGCCGCGTCCCGCTTGAAGGCCCACTCCATCTTCGGCTCCATCGCGAACCGGAACATCCGCTGCACCGGCTTGGTGCACAGCACGGTCACCACCGCGGCCGCGAGGGCGGTCACGAGGATCTGGCCGACCGGGTGGTCCAGCCACGAGGCCTCGAACCAGCCCCGGTAGTCACCGGCCTTCACCAGGAAGCCGTGCAGCAGGTAGCCGTACAGCGTGCCGGCGCCGAGCGCGGTGAACCACATGTGGCGGCGCGGCACCCAGGCGAAGAAGCAGGCGGTCAGCACCAGCGAGCAGCCGAACAGCGCCAGCACCATCACCGGCCCGGTCCACCACGGCGCGCCCAGCTCCTGCGCGGCGTCGCGGTGGTAGAACCACGCGGTGTTCATCCGCGGCACCGCCCACCAGCTGACGGCCAGCGCGGCCGCGAACACCGGCACCGAGGCGATCCGCACCGAGCGGCGGCGCACCCGGTGGAAGTGCTCGGGCTTCATCGACAGGCCCAGCACGAAGAACGGCAGGAACTGCAGGACCCGCTGGAGGTCGAGGTCGTCACCGATCTCCGGGCTGGCGCTCGCCACCATGGCGAGTCCCAGCGCGAGCGGCAGCGGCCAGCGCACCGTCCTCCAGATCGGCGTGGTCAGCCGCCAGACGAACAGGGCGACCAGGAACCAGGTCAGATACCAGGGGTCGAGGAGGCTGACCTCCTGCCCGGGGTCGTCGTCGATCCAGCGCTTGAAGAGCGGGTAGGCGGTCTCGAAGACGATGTACGGCACGGCGACGCCCGTGATGAGGCGCTTCAGCCGGTCGGGCCGCATGTCGAAACTGCGCGAGAAGTAGCCGGAGATGATGATGAACGCCGGCATGTGGAACGCGTAGACGACCTGGTAGGCGGCCTCGAGCGTGCGGCTGTCGCCCTTGAGCGGCTCCCAGGCGTGGCCCATGGCCACCAGCACGATCGCGAGATACTTGGCGTTGTCGAAGAAGGCGTCGCGTTGCTTGCCGCTCTGCTTCTTCTGCGGACTGTGCGGTGAGCGCGGGCTCGGCACTCCGTCGGCCGGCGTGCGGACCGGGGGAAGCGGCGCCTTGCGGTCGCCGTTCGGTCGCAGCGAGTTCGTCACAGACCCTCCCACCAGGAGCTGGGGGAGACGATCCGGGACCTCGCTGCGCTTACGGGGGACGAGGCAGCGTGGAACATCTGAGGAACCCTAGCGTTCCCCGCAGCTATTCGTAAAACGCCGGACGTGAATCCTGTCTGCCGGTGCGGCTACCCCGGTTTTACGGGTAGTTGACGTCACCGTCGGCGTGATGGCCGACACAGCGCCCGATGACGGATCGCGTGCACCGTCTGCGGCTCCTCTGTCATGATACGTCCGCACTAAGCGGGGCATGGAACCAGCAGGCGACTCCAGTGGTATGTCCGCTTCCGCCCCCTTCGGGCAGTGGTCCGCGCGGCGCTGGAAGGCGTGTGGCCGCAATTCGAATTAGCTGCGAACGCGTTGTGTGGAGACGGAAACGAATCGGCCGAATTCCCTGTGCGGGTGGCGCTTCGAATTGCCGTACGAGTGCCGGTGGTCGGGTGCGCTGCCGCTGGGGCCGCAGGGGCGCCGGCGTACCGGGCGGGTCATCGATGCGTCACCGGCCGCATGACCCGGCCGTGTTGGTGGCACGATGGTCCTGGCGGGGTGCGCGGGGTCGCGTCCCCGGGCCGGGAGAGCGGACCGACCGAGGGTGTGATCAGTTGTGGCCATTTCACTGTCTGTGGTGCTGCTGTTGGCGATCGTCCTTGTGGTGTTGCTGAGAGGCGGCTCCCTCAAGGCGGGTCCCGCGATCGTGGCGGTCCTCTTCGGCTTCTTCCTCGCCTCGACCGGCATGGCCGACGACATCCAGCGGTTCCTCAACTCGATAGCGGAGACCGTCAACTCCATCAGCTTCTGACGGGGCGGCACCCGCCACCGCGCCGCACGCCAGGCCCGGCTCAGGTGCGGATACGCAGGGCCCGCCGACCGCATCGGCCACCCACGTGTACTTCGCGTCACCGAGCGGCCGGCTCGCGGCGCTGAACGTGCGCACCGGAAAGGTCCAGGGCCCCCGGGACGGCCGCGATGACGGCGGCGACACGGACAACGTGCTCGTCACCTCCGGCGCACCGCTCGTCCTCGTCGGCGACGCCCTGTACGTCCCGTACGGCGTCCGCTCCGTCTACACGGTCGACGTACGCGGCCTGTGAACCGGAGAACCGGCCGGTGGGGGGCACGCCCCGGCCGCGGGACGGCACAGGGCCGGGAAGAGGAGCAAACCTCTTCCCGGCCCTGGCTTGCCTGCGCGCCTTCTGGGCTGCTTGCCGTCACTCCCCACTGTCCCCCGTGCGGGACCCTCTCATCGGGCACGCAGGGGGCGTGGGTGCTGAGACGCGTGCAGCCGTGAAAGGGCGCGAGGATCAGCCGACGCAGCCGGGGACCGGACTCGGGCTGTTGAGGCAGTTGCTCGGAGTGTTGGCGGCAACCCGGCTGACGCGCAGGGTCACTGTGCCGCCGTTGTTGTAGATGCCGCCCGGGTTCGCACCGCTGGCCGAGTTGTTGCTGATGTTGCTGGCGGTCACCGTGGAGGTGCCACCGCCGGCGGCGGGCACTCCGTTGGCAAGGCCGCCGCCGCCATTCGGCGCGGTGTTGTTCACGATGTTGCTGGCGCCGACCGTCAGCGTTCCGATGTTGGCGATGCCGCCGCCGGCATTGCCTGCCGCGTTGCCGCTGATCTGTGAGTCAGTGACGGTCACGGTGCTGTCGCTGACGATGCCCCCTCCGTTCTGAGTCGCCGTGTTGCCCGTGAAGATGCTTCCGGTGACCTGGGCTCGGGAGCCACTGAACACACTGATGCCACCGCCGAAGTTGGCGCGGTTGTTCCGAATCGCGCTGCCGCTGAGGTTGAGGCTGCCGTTGCCGGTGACGACGACGGCGCCGCCGGCGCCGTTCTGGACCGGGCTGCCCGTGGCGTCACCGTTGGAGAGGACGACCGCTCGGAGGGTCAGCGCGCCGCCGTTCACGGTGAGGATGCGGAAAGTCCCCGCCTGTCGGGTGATGGTGTCGCTCTTGCCGTTGATGACGATCGGCGAGGTGATGGCGGGCAGTTCGGCGGTCAGTCGATACGCGCAGCCGGGCGCCAGATTGAGAGTGTCGCCGACGGGGGTGCTGTTGGCGGTGTTGATGGCGTCCCGCAGGGCGGTCTCGCTGCACCCCACGGGCAGCGTCGCAGCCGAGGCAAGAGGAGCCAGGGCGATGGGGGCGAGTGTGGCGGCCGCGCCGATGCAGAGCACCTGGGCGGACCGGACGAGGGAATTGCGCGTGAGCATGTCATTCCTTCAGGGCGCGTGCCGCGAACGCTCGACCGGGAGGAGGCATCGTCGGCGCCGCAAGCATGGTTGTTAAGCGAGAGGTGCCCGACACGCCGCACGACGTCACGGAATGCCTTCCGAATTACACCTAATGGCGGTCTTGGCGCGCCCTGGGGTCGAAGTGGGACCCCGGTCCTCTGCAGCGGACGGCGACGGGTACGGCGGAGACGCCGACGGGAGTTCCCCGCGCATGCCACGCTCGGGCCGGCACTCGCGAACGGCGCCCCGTCCATCCTCGGCCCTGATGGGCGGCTTCGGCCTGCGCCTCACACGTTCCGCACCAGGAGGGGACGCGGACGACCGGCTTGCCGACAAGCAGACCGAGCTTCGGCGCGGCGACCGGCACGACCCCGACGCCGGGAAGGTGCCGTTCGGCGAGTACGGCGCTGCCCGGGTCAAGGAACGCGAGCTGACTCCTCGCCACTCGGCAGATCCACGGCTCGCTCCTGCGACACCACCTCGAACCCGCCTTCGAGGCCGTCGACGTCGCGGAGATCTCGCCCCCGCTCCTGCGGCCGTGACGCGCTGACAAGCTCGCGTCCGGCACCGGCCCGACCACGCTTGCCAAGGCGTATGCCCTGCTGGGCGCGCTCATGGGCACGGCCGTCGCCGACCAGATGATCTTACTCGGCCTGCGCTGGGGCGAGCTGATCGGCCTGCGCCGCCGGGACATCGACCTGGACCACGGCACCGTGCGTGTGCGTAGGGCAGTTGCCTCTGAGCGACCTGGTCGACAGGGGCCGCGAGCCTCGGCGGAGGCAAGATCAGGAGCCGGAGCGGCACGCGGGGGACATGCCGGACTGAACGCAGCCCCCGGAAAGACTCAGGGCCAGGTGGAGGAGTGATCTCCTGACCTGGCCCTGAGCCGTATGGAGCGGGCGACGGGAATCGAACCCGCGTAGCTAGTTTGGAAGACTAGGGCTCTACCATTGAGCTACGCCCGCACAGCGCGCGCCGCGGGTCGAGGTGACCGCGGCACTGAAGGCATCGTAGCGGGTCGCCCCCCTCCGTCGCACACCGCGTTCCCGCCCCCGCCGCATTTGCGCGGCGCGCACCCCGCGGAAATGCGGCGGCCGCACCGCGCGCGGGCATGTACCCTACGTGTCGCACCAGACGGGGTGTGGCGCAGCTTGGTAGCGCGTCCGCTTTGGGAGCGGAAGGCCGTGGGTTCAAATCCCGCCACCCCGACCAGCCACCCGGTCGTCTCCCGTGATCGTCGCCCGGTCGCCGCCGTGATCGCCTTTTGGGCGGTGTAGTCGCTGCAGTTACTATGCAAGCTGCTCGCCCGTGTGTCTCATCGTCTGCAGTCCTCCGGGCGGCGAAATCCGCCGGGCCGCTCTGGCCCCGGCAGAACCCAAGAAGTCAGCCACAAGGAGACCGAACCGTGAAGAGCGCCGTGGAGACCCTGAACCCGACTCGGGTTCGGCTCACTGTCGAGGTGCCCTTCGAGGAGCTCAAGGACAGCCTCGACGCGGCGTACAAGAAGATCAACCAGCAGGTCACGGTGAAGGGCTTCCGCAAGGGCAAGGTCCCGGCCCGGGTCATCGACCAGCGGTTCGGCCGCGGTGCCGTGCTGGAGGAGGCCGTCAACGACGCGCTTCCGAAGTTCTACACCGACGCGGTCAACGAGGCCGAGCTCAGCCCGCTGGGCCAGCCCGAGGTCGACATCACGGAGCTGAAGGACGGCGAGACGCTGAACTTCACCGCCGAGGTGGACATCCGCCCCGCCATCGAGATCCCGGACTACTCCGGCATCGAGGTCGAGGTCGACGCCGTCGAGGTCACCGACGAGGACATCGACAAGGCCGTCGAGGAGCTGCGCGAGCGCTTCGCCTCCACCTCCCCGGTCGAGCGCGCCGCCGAGGACGGCGACGTCGTGACGATCGACCTGGAGGCCAAGGTCGACGGCGAGGTCCTGGAGGACGGCGTCGCGAGCGGCGTCTCCTACACGATCGGCTCCGGTGAGCTGCTGGACGGCATCGACGACGCCGTGAAGGGCCTGGAGGCCGGTGGCGAGGCCACCTTCGCCTCCGAGCTCAAGGGCGGCTCCGCGGCCGGCAAGGAGGCCGAGGTCACCGTCAGGGTCACCCAGGTCGCCAAGCGTGAACTGCCCGAGCTGGACGACGAGTTCGCGCAGATCGCCTCGGAGTTCGACACCCTTGAGGAGCTGCGCGCGGACAGCCGCAAGCGCCTGGAGAACATGAAGCAGTACGACCAGGCCACGCAGGCCCAGGAGCGCGTCCTGGAGAAGCTGCTGGAGCTCGTCGAGGTGCCCGTCCCCGAGAAGCTGCTCGAGGACGAGATCAACACCCGCAAGCACAACCTGGAGCACCACCAGCTCGGCCAGATGGGCCTCGACCTCGCGAAGTACCTGGAGATCCAGGGCAAGAGCGAGGAGGAGTTCGACACCGAGACCCGTGAGGCCGCGGTCAAGGGCATCAAGACCCAGTTCGTCCTCGACGAGCTGGTCAAGCAGGAGAAGCTCAACGTCAACCAGGAGGAGCTCACCGAGCACCTCATGCGCCGCGCCGCCTCCTCCGGCATGTCCCCCGACCAGTTCGCCCAGGCCGTCGTCGAGGGCGGCCAGGTGCCGCTCCTCGTCGGCGAGGTCGCCCGCGGCAAGGCCCTGGCCGTCGTGGTCGAGAAGGCCACGGTCAAGGACACCAACGGCGAGGTCGTCGACCTCGACGACGAAGAGGACGAGACCACCGAGGCCTCTGCCGAGGAGACCCCGGCCGAGTCCGCCGAGGAGAAGACCGAGGGCTGAGCCCCGGTGGCGGTGAGTCCGTGAGGAAGGCCCTGGGGCATACCCCAGGGCCTTCCTGCCGCCCGGGAGGGCACCGCACTTCAGGGCCGCGGTGAACTGCGCGACAAGCCCCCACGCGCCCGCGGCCCGGCGAATCCGCGAAGCACCTACGGCGACACCGCACCGCCCCACCCGGCGGAGCCCGCCGCGCTACGCCCCCGGCGAACACCCCCATCTCCGGGATTCCCCGACGGGACCCGCGCGTTAGGGTCCATGAATACGAGGGCAGTGGAGTCCCCGAACGGCTCCCAGCCCCTAGGGAAACGTGAGACGGCCCGGCGCCGTCGTAAGACGAGCAGGTGGATACGTGACGAATCTGATGCCCTCAGCCGCCGGCGAGCCTTCCATCGGTGGTGGCCTCGGCGACCAGGTCTACAACCGGCTGCTCAACGAGCGGATCATCTTCCTCGGCCAGCCGGTCGACGACGACATCGCCAACAAGATCACCGCGCAGCTGCTGCTCCTTGCCTCCGACCCGGACAAGGACATCTACCTGTACATCAACAGCCCCGGCGGTTCGATCACGGCCGGTATGGCGATCTACGACACCATGCAGTACATCAAGAACGACGTGGTGACCATCGCCATGGGCCTCGCCGCCTCGATGGGCCAGTTCCTGCTCAGCGCGGGCACCCCCGGCAAGCGCTTCGCGCTGCCGAACGCCGAGATCCTGATCCACCAGCCCTCCGCCGGCCTCGCCGGCTCGGCCTCGGACATCAAGATCCACGCCGAGCGGCTGCTGCACACCAAGAAGCGCATGGCCGAGCTCACCGCCCAGCACACGGGCCAGACGGTCGAGCAGATCACCCGCGACTCGGACCGCGACCGCTGGTTCGACGCCTTCGAGGCCAAGCAGTACGGCCTCATCGACGACGTGATCGCCACGGCCGCCGGCATGCCGGGCGGCGGCGGCACCGGGGCCTGACCGGTCCCACGGGGCTCCCGGAGCCCCGCAGGACCCCGTGGAGCCTCCCGGAGGCCCCGCACCGCCCCAGCAGCCCCAGCCGACCGCCTCAGCCCCTTTCAGGAGACACCGTGAACGCATTCCCCGGCAGTGGGAGCTACGACCGTATGCAGGCCGTGCAGGACATGAACGACTCGCAGGGCCGCTACACCGGCCCCCGGGCCGAGTCCCGCTACGTCATCCCGCGCTTCGTCGAGCGCACCTCCCAGGGCATCCGCGAGTACGACCCGTACGCGAAACTCTTCGAGGAGCGCGTGATCTTCCTCGGCGTCCAGATCGACGACGCCTCCGCCAACGACGTCATGGCGCAGCTGCTGTGCCTGGAGTCGATGGACCCCGACCGCGACATCTCGGTCTACATCAACAGCCCCGGCGGCTCCTTCACGGCGCTCACGGCGATCTACGACACGATGCAGTACGTGAAGCCGGACATCCAGACGGTCTGCATGGGCCAGGCCGCCTCCGCCGCCGCCGTCCTGCTGGCCGCCGGCACCCCGGGCAAGCGCATGGCCCTGCCGAACGCGCGCGTGCTGATCCACCAGCCCTACAGCGAGACCGGCCGCGGCCAGGTGTCCGACCTGGAGATCGCCGCCAACGAGATCCTCCGCATGCGCTCGCAGCTGGAGGAGATGCTGGCCAAGCACTCCACCCAGATGATCGAGAAGATCCGCGAGGACATCGAGCGCGACAAGATCCTCACGGCCGAGGACGCGCTGAGCTACGGCCTGATCGACCAGATCATCACCACCCGGAAGATGGACAACTCGAGCCTGCGCTGAGGCGAGAGGCTGTAACGTCTGCCGCCCCTTGGCACGGTTTGGCCCGGTTCACGTCAAAGCGAACCGCGCCAAGGGGGGCCCGAACGAGGGGCCCGGCAAGGTACCGTCGGACATAAGGCAGCACCAGGAGTCCGCTGGACGTCGGCGTCGCCGACCTCCAGGAATCTCCCAGGCGAAGGGGAAGCACACCGTGGCACGCATCGGTGACGGCGGCGATCTGCTCAAGTGCTCGTTCTGCGGCAAGAGCCAGAAGCAGGTCAAGAAGCTCATCGCAGGGCCCGGTGTGTACATCTGCGACGAGTGCATCGATCTCTGCAACGAGATCATCGAGGAAGAACTGGCGGAGACGAGCGAGGTCCGCTGGGAGGAGCTCCCGAAACCGCGGGAGATCTACGAGTTCCTCGAGGGCTACGTGGTCGGCCAGGAAGCCGCCAAGAAGGCCCTCTCCGTGGCGGTGTACAACCACTACAAGCGCGTCCAGGCCGGCGAGAACGGCGGGGCGAACGGCCGTGACGACGCCATCGAGTTGGCGAAGTCCAACATCCTCCTCCTCGGCCCCACGGGCTCCGGCAAGACCCTCCTCGCGCAGACCCTCGCGCGGATGCTGAACGTCCCCTTCGCGATCGCCGACGCCACGGCGCTGACGGAGGCCGGTTACGTCGGCGAGGACGTCGAGAACATCCTCCTGAAGCTGATCCAGGCCGCCGACTACGACGTCAAGAAGGCCGAGACCGGGATCATCTACATCGACGAGATCGACAAGGTCGCGCGGAAGAGTGAGAACCCCTCCATCACGCGTGACGTGTCGGGCGAGGGCGTCCAGCAGGCCCTGCTGAAGATCCTGGAGGGCACCACGGCCTCCGTCCCGCCGCAGGGCGGCCGCAAGCACCCCCACCAGGAGTTCATCCAGATCGACACGACGAACGTGCTGTTCATCGTGGGCGGCGCCTTCGCCGGTCTCGAGAAGATCATCGAGGCGCGGGCTGGCGCCAAGGGCATCGGCTTCGGCGCGCAGATCCGCTCCAAGCGCGAGATGGAGTCCAAGGACCAGTTCCAGGAGGTCATGCCGGAGGACCTCGTCAAGTTCGGCATGATCCCCGAGTTCATCGGCCGCCTCCCCGTCATCACCTCCGTCCACAACCTGGACCGCGAGGCCCTGCTGCAGATCCTCGTCGAGCCGCGCAACGCGCTGGTGAAGCAGTACCAGCGTCTGTTCGAACTCGACGGTGTGGAGCTGGACTTCGAGCGCGAGGCCCTGGAGGCCATCGCCGACCAGGCCATCCTCCGCCAGACCGGCGCGCGCGGCCTCAGGGCCATCATGGAGGAGGTCCTCCAGGGTGTGATGTACGAGGTCCCGTCCCGCAAGGACGTGGCCCGGGTCGTCATCACGGCGGACGTCGTCCAGTCGAACGTCAACCCGACGCTGATCCCGAGGGACGCGCGGGGGCGTGGGCCGGGCGAGCAGAAGACGGCGTGACACGGACGCGGACACGGCGGACACGACGGAAGGGCCCCGGTCGACGACCGGGGCCCTTCCCTCGTGCGGAGCGGCGGCCGTCAGCCCTTCACGCGGATCTCCGGGCGGAGCTTGGTGGTGATGTCGATGGCGACGTCCTTGGAGATGCTCCCGCTGACCTCACCGGGCGACACCATGGCGATCGTGCTGTAGTCGGCCCAGGCGCAGAACCAGTCGGTCTTCTCCTTCTTGGTCATCGCGTCCTGGCCCTTGGCGGCCTGGCACTTCATGACCGCGCCGTCGAGGTCCGCCTCCTCCGGCTCGCCGATCAGCTCGGTCCGGTTGCCGCTGCTGCCCGAGGAGTTCTTCTCGGCGGACTTCTTGAAGCTGGCGAAGAACGCGTTCAGCGCCGCCTCGGGGTCGGAGACCTCGCCGTAGACCCCGATGAACGTGATGCCCTTGGCCGTCGCGAACTGGGCTGCGGAGGACGGGTCGGTGGGGTCGTACTTGCTCAGGTCCGCCGTGGAGTAGGAACCCAGCGCGGACGTGGCGTTCTTGACGCCGCTCTTCTCCAGTTCCTCGGCGGAGTCGTCGCCGACGGTCTGCCCGTCCTTGGTCACGCGCTTGTACTCGCCGAGCACCTTCGCCGGTGTGGCCAGCTTGTGCGGTCCGTCGTCCTCCAGGGCACCCGCGCCGCCGCCCCCGCCGATGACGAAGTACGCGCCGACGCCGATCGCGGCGACGACCGCCACCGTGCCGATGATGATGCCCGTCTTCTTCTTGCCGCCTCCCGGAGCAGGCGGCTGGGGCATGCCGTAGGGGGCCTGGCCGTAGGGCGGCTGCTGGCCGTACGGGGGCTGCTGGCCGTACGGCGGCTGCTGGGGCGGGACGCCCTGCGGGGGCTGCTGCGGGTAGCCGTAGCCCGGCTGGGGCGGAGGGGCCTGCTGCGGGTAGCCGTAGCCGGGCTGGGGCGCCTGCGGCTGCTGGCCGTACGGGCCCGGCTGGCCGTACGGGCCGGGCTGCTGGGGCTGCCCGCCGTACGGGCCCGGCTGGTTGTAGCTCATGTTCTGGGTTCCCCTCCAGATGCTCGTCTCTTTCCGACATCCTGGCGCAGACCCGGCGTGTGCATGGCATCGGGGCCCCCACCGTTACAAAGGAAACGCGTTTCGGGACCGGGCCGTGACACCTCTAAACTGACCCCCGTGACCGAGAACGCTCAGCAGCAGCCACCAGCGCCCAGCACCGACCTGCCGACCCAGTACGCGCCGGCCGACGTGGAGGGGCCGCTGTACGAGCGCTGGGTGGAGCGGGGTTACTTCGAGGCGGACGCCAAGAGCGAGAAGCCGCCGTACACCATCGTCATCCCGCCGCCGAACGTCACGGGCTCGCTCCACCTGGGGCACGCCTTCGAGCACACGCTCATCGACGCCCTGACCCGCCGCAAGCGGATGCAGGGCCACGAGGCGCTGTGGCAGCCCGGCATGGACCACGCCGGCATCGCCACGCAGAACGTCGTCGAGCGCGAGCTCGCCAAGGAGGGCACGTCCCGCCACGATCTGGGCCGGGAGGCCTTCGTCGAGCGGGTCTGGCAGTGGAAGGGCGAGTCCGGCGGCCAGATCAGCGGCCAGATGCGGCGGTTGGGGGACGGCGTCGCCTGGTCGCGCGAGCGCTTCACGATGGACGAGGGCCTCTCCCAGGCCGTCCAGACCATCTTCAAGCGGCTCTACGACGACGAGCTGATCTACCGCGCCGAGCGCATCATCAACTGGTGCCCGCGCTGTCTGACCGCCATCTCCGACATCGAGGTCGAATACCAGAACGACGACGGCGAGCTCGTCTCCATGAAGTACGGCGACGGGGACGACACCATCGTCGTCGCCACCACCCGCGCCGAGACGATGCTCGGTGACACGGCCGTCGCCGTCCACCCCGAGGACGGGCGCTACAAGCACCTGGTCGGCAAGCTGGTCAAGCTGCCGCTGACCGACCGCTCCATCCCGGTCGTCGCGGACGAGCACGTCGACCCGGAGTTCGGCACGGGTGCCGTCAAGGTCACCCCGGCCCACGACCCGAACGACTTCGAGATCGGCCGGCGCCACGACCTCCCGGCGCTGACCGTCATGGACGAGCACGCGGTCATCACGGCCCACGGCCCCTTCCAGGGCCTGGACCGGCTGGAGGCGCGGTCGGCGATCGTCGCCGCGCTGCGCGCCGAGGGCCGGATCGTCGCCGAGAAGCGGCCCTACGTCCACTCCGTCGGCCACTGCTCGCGCTGCAAGACCACCGTCGAGCCGCGCCTGTCCATGCAGTGGTGGGTCAAGGTCGGCCCGCTCGCCGAGGCCGCGGGGGACGCGGTCCGCGACGGCCGCGTCAAGATCCATCCGCAGGAGATGGAGAAGCGCTACTTCGACTGGGTCGACAACCTCCACGACTGGTGCATCTCGCGGCAGTTGTGGTGGGGCCACCGCATCCCGGTCTGGTACGGCCCGGACGGCGAGGTCGTCTGCGTCGGCCCCGACGAGGAGCCGCCGAGCGGCGAGGGCTGGCGTCAGGACACCGACGTCCTCGACACCTGGTTCTCCTCCGGCCTGTGGCCGTTCTCCACGCTGGGCTGGCCCGAGCAGACCGAGTCGCTCGCGAAGTTCTACCCGAACTCGGTCCTGGTCACCGGCTACGACATCCTCTTCTTCTGGGTCGCCCGGATGATGATGTTCGGCCTGTACGCGATGGACGGCACCCCGCCGTTCCACACCATCGCCCTGCACGGCATGGTCCGCGACCAGTTCGGCAAGAAGATGTCGAAGTCCTTCGGTAACGCGGTCAACCCGCTGGACTGGATGGACAAGTACGGCTCCGACGCGCTCCGCTTCACCCTCGCGCGCGGCGCCAACCCGGGCGTCGACGTCCCGATCGGCGAGGACTGGGTCCAGGGCTCGCGCAACTTCGCCAACAAGATCTGGAACGCCACGCGCTTCGCGCTGATGAACGGCGCGACGGTCGAGGGCCCGCTGCCGGACGCGTCCCAGCTGTCCGCCACGGACCGCTGGATCCTCTCCCGGCTCAACTCGGTCGTCGCCGAGGTCGACGCGCTGTACGAGGACTACCAGTTCGCGAAGCTGTCCGACGCGCTGTTCCACTTCGCGTGGGACGAGGTCTTCGACTGGTACGTCGAGCTGTCCAAGACGACGTTCCAGGCGGGCGGCGCGGCGGCGGAGGTCAGCAAGCGCGTCCTCGGCGAGGTCCTCGACGTCACGCTGAGGCTGCTGCACCCGATCGTCCCGTTCGTCACGGAGACGCTGTGGACGACGCTGACCGGCGGCGAGTCCGTCGTCATCGCCGAGTGGCCGACGGACAGCGGCTTCCGGGACGCCGACGCCGAGCGCGAGATCGAGAGCCTCCAGTCGGTCGTCACCGAGGTCCGCCGCTTCCGCGCCGACCAGGGCCTCCAGCCCGGCCAGCGGGTCCCGGCCCGGCTGACCCTGGACGGCACGCCCTTCGCGACGCACGAGGCGGCCATCCGCCAGCTGCTGCGCCTGCAGCCGGAGGGCGACGGCTTCACGGCCACGGCCACCCTGCCGGTCGCCGGCGCCGAGGTCGCCCTCGACCTGTCCGGCACGATCGACGTGGCGGCGGAGCGCAAGCGCCTGGCGAAGGACCTCGCCGCGGCCGAGAAGGAGAAGGCCCAGGCGCACGCCAAGCTCGGCAACGAGGCGTTCCTGGCGAAGGCCCCCGACCACGTCGTCGACAAGATCCGCACCCGCCTCGCCAAGGCGGAGGAGGACATCACCCGCATCCAGGCCCAGCTGGAGCGCCTGCCCCAGGCGTAGGGACGCGTACGGTGTGCGAGTCCCCCGGTGCCGTCGTCAGGCCCGGGGGCCTCACACGCACCCCAGGGACGAGGGACCCGGGGGCGCGGACCGATGTCACCCCCGCTCCGTAGACTGGCCCCGTGAGCGAGCTCCCTCCGGACCACCAGGCCGACGACCAGCCCGACCCCCTCAACGCCTTCGACGAGATCGTCGCGGCCGAAACCGACCGTGACCCCGACCTCGCCGTCATCGAGGCCGGCAGCCGCACCCTGCGCACCCAGGGCGGCCCGCCCGACGCCGACGTCCCCGCCCGGCCCGCCGACCCCGAGGTCGACCAGGCCCTGCGCGAGATCGAGGCGGAGCTCGCCACGCGCTGGGGCGAGACGAAGCTGGAGCCCTCCGTCAGCCGTATCGCCGCGCTGATGGACCTCCTGGGGGAGCCGCAGCGGTCGTACCCGTCGATCCACATCACGGGCACCAACGGCAAGACCTCCACGGCCCGCATGATCGAGGCCCTGCTCGGCGCCTTCGACCTGCGCACCGGCCGCTACACGTCGCCGCACGTGCAGTCGATCACCGAGCGCATCAGCCTGGACGGCGCCCCGATCTCCGCCGAGCGCTTCATCGAGACGTACCAGGACATCAAGCCGTACGTGGAGATGGTCGACGCGTCGCAGGAGTACCGGCTGTCCTTCTTCGAGGTCCTCACCGGCATGGCCTACGCGGCCTTCGCGGACGCTCCCGCGGACGTCGCCGTCGTCGAGGTCGGCATGGGCGGCTCCTGGGACGCCACGAACGTGATCGACGGTGACGTCGCCGTCGTCACGCCCATCGACCTCGACCACACCGACCGGCTCGGCACCACGCACGCCGAGATCGCCACGGAGAAGGCCGGCATCGTCAAGCAGGGCGCGACCGTCATCCTGGCGCAGCAGCCGGTCGAGGCGGCGCAGGTGCTGCTGAAGAAGGCCGTCGAGGTGGACGCGACCGTGGCCCGCGAAGGCCTGGAGTTCGGCGTCGTGGACCGGCAGGTGGCCGTCGGCGGGCAGCTGCTCACGCTGCGCGGCCTGGGCGGCGAGTACCCGGAGATGTACCTGCCGCTGCACGGCGCGCACCAGGCGCACAACGCGGCCGTGGCGCTTGCCGCAGTGGAGGCGTTCTTCGGCGTCGGCGCGCAGCGCGCCGAGCAGCTCGACCCGGACACGGTCCGCAAGGCGTTCGCGGCCGTGGCCTCGCCGGGCCGGCTGGAGGTCGTGCGGCGCTCGCCGACCGTCGTGCTGGACGCCGCCCACAACCCGGCGAGTGCCCGGGCCGCGGCCGAGGCGATCGGGGAGGCCTTCCAGTTCAGCCGCCTCATCGGCGTGGTCGGCGCGAGCGGCGACAAGAACGTGCGGGAGCTGCTGGAAGCCTTCGAACCGGTGTTCGCCGAGGTCGTCGTCACGCAGAACTCCAGCCACCGCGCGATGGACGCCGACGAGCTGGCCGGCATCGCCGTCGAGGTGTTCGGCGAGGACCGCGTCCAGGTCGAGCCGCGGCTGCCCGACGCGCTGGAGGCCGCCATCACCCTGGCCGAGGAGGAGGGCGAGTTCGCCGGCGGCGGTGTGCTCGTCACCGGTTCCGTCATCACCGTCGGCGAGGCCCGACTGCTCCTGGGAAGGGGCTGAGACCCGTGCGCACACTCTGTTCCTCGACGCTGATCGGCGAGTTCTTCGTCATCGGCTTCGCCGGGCTGGTCGCCATGAAGGACCCGGACCTGTCCATGGCGACCGTGTGGACGGTCAGCGGCATCGCGATGTTCCTGTGCCTGGTGTTGTGCGGCCTGGTGACGCGGCCCGGCGGGGTCGCCCTCGGCTGGGCGCTGCAGATCGCGCTCATCGGCTCGGGCTTCATCGTGCCGATCATGTTCTTCCTGGGCGCGATCTTCGCCGCCCTGTGGTGGGCGTCGGTGCACTACGGCCGGAAGGTGGACGAGGCCAGGGCGAGGTTCGCCGCCCAGGCCGGCTCCTCCTCGCCTGACGCTGCGTGACGGGTGCCCCGACACGCCGGGTAATCTCGTCCCACCGCACTACCGTGATCCAGAAGGAGCCCTCGTGAGCCAGCGCACCCTCGTCCTCCTCAAGCCCGACGCCGTACGTCGAGGCCTGACCGGCGAGATCATCAGCCGCATCGAGCGCAAGGCGGGCTGGACGATCACCGCGCTGGAGCTGCGCACCCTGGACCAGGACACGCTGGAGCAGCACTACGGCGAGCACAAGGGCAAGCCCTTCTACGAGCCGCTGGTGCAGTTCATGGCGTCCGGCCCGGTCGTTGCGCTGATCGTCGAGGGCGAGCGGGTCATCGAGGGCGTGCGCCGGCTGGCCGGCCCGACCGACCCGATCGCCGCCGAGCCCGGCTCCATCCGCGGCGACTACGGCGTCATCGTCCGGGAGAACCTGATCCACGCCTCCGACTCCGAGGAGTCCGCCGAGCGCGAGGTGAAGATCTTCTTCCCCGGCCGCGCGTAGCGTCCGCACCTCATCGGCACAAGGCGGCGGGTCCGGGGACGGGCCCCCGGACCTTGCGGCATATGCGTGACGTCGAAGGGAACGATGGCCCCCGAACGCCCGTCTCCACAAGCGAACGCGCGCGGCATCTGCTGACAATGGCCAGGACCCTCCCGCAGTGTTCGCGAAGGCGCGTCTACGATGGAAGCCTTCACGTCACAGCACCCACCTTCGCCTACCTGAAAAGCCCTCAAAAGCTCCTGGGAAGGCCAGACGAATCCTGATGGGGAACTCAATGTCGTTCATCGGCCGTGACATGGCTGTCGACCTCGGGACCGCCAACACGCTGGTGTACGTCAGGGGTCGCGGGATCGTACTCAACGAGCCGTCCGTCGTCGCCATCAACACCAACACGGGCGGCATCCTCGCGGTCGGCGCCGAAGCGAAGAAGATGATCGGGCGCACGCCCGGCAACATCGTTGCCGTGCGGCCGCTGAAGGACGGCGTGATCGCCGACTTCGAGATCACCGAGCGGATGCTCCGCTACTTCATCCTGAAGATCCACAAGCGGCGGTATCTGGCTCGTCCGCGGGTCGTCGTCTGTGTGCCCTCGGGCATCACGGGCGTCGAGCGCCGCGCCGTCATCGAGGCGTCGTCCCAGGCCGGAGCCCGCCAGGTGCACATCATCGAGGAGCCGATGGCCGCGGCCATCGGCTCCGGCCTGCCGGTCCACGAGGCGACGGGCAACATGGTGGTCGACATCGGCGGCGGCACGACGGAGGTCGCGGTCATCTCCCTCGGCGGCATCGTCACCGCCCAGTCCATCCGTGTCGCGGGCGACGAGCTGGACAACGCGATCATCCAGCACATCAAGAAGGAGTACTCCCTTCTGCTGGGTGAGCGGACGGCCGAACAGATCAAGATCACGATCGGTTCGGCGTACGACCTCGACACCGACGAGCACACCGAGATCCGCGGCCGGGACCTGGTCTCCGGACTGCCGAAGACCGTCGTCATCTCCGCGGCCGAGGTCCGCAAGGCCATCGAGGAGCCCGTCAACGCCATCGTCGACGCCGTCAAGACGACCCTCGACAAGTGCCCTCCGGAGCTGTCCGGCGACATCATGGACCGGGGAATCGTGCTGACCGGCGGCGGAGCGCTGCTGCGCGGCCTGGACGAGCGGCTGCGCCGGGAGACCGGCATGCCGATCCACATCGCCGAGGACCCGCTGGACAGCGTGGCGCTCGGATCCGGAAAGTGCGTCGAGGAGTTCGAGGCGCTCCAGCAGGTGCTGGACGCCCAGCCGCGCAGATGACCAGCTCCTCGACTCCGCCGTACGGGACGATCTCCTCTCGTACGGCGGATCGTCGGTATAGCGACATAAGCTCCCGCAAAGCAGCCCCTCGGGTTTCCCTGGGGCTTCCCGAATTCCTATGAGGAAGGCACGGCCGCCGCACGTGAGGGACACACGAGAGAGCCGGCTGCTCCTGGTGCTGCTGATCGCCATCGCGTTCGCGCTGATCACGGTGGACATCCGCGGTGGGGAGGACTCGCCCGTCGACGGTGCCCGGCAGGCCGCGGCGACGGTCTTCGGCCCGATCGAGAGCGGGGTGTCGTCCGCCGTCGACCCGGTCGGCAACGCCGTCTCCGCGATCCGTGACTCCGGCGAGCGGCACGACCGGCTCGCCGCGCTGGAGCAGGAGAACGCGGCCCTGAAGGCCCGCCTCGGAAGCGACGACCGCGCCCGCAGCCGGCTCAAGCAGCTCGACAAGATGCTGAAGGTCGCGGGCCGGGGCCAGTACGGCATCAAGGGCGCCGAGGTCATCGCCATCGGAGCCGCCCAGGGCTTCTCGTGGACCATCACCATCGACGTCGGCGCCAACGACGGCATCAAGCGCGACATGACCGTCCTGAACGGCGACGGGCTGGTCGGCCGCGTCACCACCGTCGGCCCCCACACCGCCACCGTCCTGCTCGCCAGCGACCCCGACTTCACGGTCGGCACCCGCATGGAGTCCGGCGACGAACTCGGCTTCGCCTCCGGCCAGGGCGACCGACCGCTGCGGGTGGAGCTCCTCAACGGCAAGGCCGAGGTGAAGAAGGGCGACCGCCTGGTCACCTTCGGCTCGCAGGCCGACCGGCCGTTCGTGCCCGGCGTGCCCGTCGGCGTCGTCTCCCGCGTCGACCCCTCCGGCGGCGGACTCACCCGCACCCTCTACGTCACGCCGTACGCCGGCTTCACCAAGCTCGACATCGTCGGTGTCGTCGTCCAGGCCCCGAAGAAGGACCCGCGTGACACGGTGCTCCCGCCCAAGCCCAAGCCCACCCCCCGGCCGACGGTGACGGTGACCGTGACCCCGTCCGCCGAGGCGCCCGCGGACGGCCAGAACCAGCAAGAGCAGTAGGAGCTGTCACCCATGCGCGTCAACCGGATCCTGCTCTCCTCCGCCCTGGTCGTCGTCGCCCTGGTGATCCAGGTGAGCGTCCTCGCCCGCCTGCACCTGCCGGGCGCGGTGCCCGACCTCATGCTGCTGACCGTCCTCGGTCTCGCCCTGGTGTACGGCCACGTCGGCGGCGCCCTGATCGGCTTCGGAGCGGGCCTCCTCGCGGACCTCGCCCCACCGGCCGACCACGCGGCCGGCCGCTACGCCCTCGTGCTGTGCGTCATCGGCTATCTCGCCGGTCTGGTCAAGCCCGAGACGGGCCAGCTGAAGTCCGCGACCGGACCCATGGTCGTGGTCGTCGCCGCCGCCCTCGGCTCCACGATGCTCTACGCCGGGGTCGGCGCCCTCGTCGGGGACACCGCAGCCCGCCATGTGGGGCTCGGCAGCCTGCTGTTCACGGCCGCCCTGTACGACCTGCTGCTCGCGCCGTTCGTCGTACCGGGAGTCATGGCCCTGGCCCGCCGCGCCGAGAACGATCCCCTCGCGGAATCGACCGCGGCCGCCGCCAAGGCCACGGACATCTCCTCCGGCTGGCTCGCCGGCGGCACCGGCCTGAAGATCGGCAGCCAGCGCAACGGACTGCGGGTGAAGGCGGCCCGTGCCCGGGTGGCGCGCGCCGGGCGCATCAAGGGGGTCAAGCGCCTGTGACCGCAGGGAAGTTCACCCGAACGGGTCGGTCCAGGAGGAACGCCGGTTCGAGGACGGGCGTTCATCAGTCGTACCCGCACATCCGCACGCGTTTCGAGCGGGGGAGGCAGCCGCAGTGACCAACATTCCCGAGACCGGCAGGAACCCACGGGTCCAGATCCGGCTCGTCGTCATCCAGGTCCTCGTCCTGTCCCTCCTGCTCACCCTCGGCGGACGCCTGTGGTACCTCCAGATCCGTGAGGGCGCGGCCTACGCCAAGGAGGCCTCCGGCAACCACGTCCAGCAGGTCGTCCAGCCCGCCGTCCGCGGCTCCATCCTGGACGCCCGCGGCGTGGCCCTCGCCGACAACGAGACCCGGCTGGTGGTCTCCGCCTCCCGCACCGACCTGCTGACGATGAGGGACGACGGCGAGGAGGTCCTCACCAAGCTCGCCGGCGTCCTGGACATGACCCCCAAGGAGGTCATGGAGAAGGTCCGGCTGTGCGACGCCGAGACGCCCCAGCCCTGCTGGAACGGCTCGCCCTACCAGCCCATCCCCATCACCGACGAGGCCACCGCCAAGCAGGCCCTGCAGATCCGCGAGCGCGCCGAGGACTTCCCCGGCATCACCGCCGAGCCGCAGGCCGTGCGCCGCTACCCGAGCCCCGGCAAGGCCAACACCGCCCAGGTCCTCGGCTACCTCTCCCCGGTCACCGACGAGGAGATCAAGAAGGCCCAGGACACAGACTCGCCCTACCTGCGCTCCGACCAGGTCGGCCGCTCCGGCCTCGAGCGCCAGTACGACAAGCAGCTGCGCGGCAAGGCCGGCGTCACCCGCTACGAGGTCGACAACCTCGGCCGCGTCATCGGCCAGGCCGAGGCGGACCCCACCCGGCCCGGCGACAACCTCGTCACCAGCATCGACGCCCGCGTCCAGCGGATCGCCGAGTACGAGCTGAACGAGGCCATGAAGCAGGCCCGCAAGGAGTACGACCGCAACACCGGCACCAACTACAAGGCCGACTCCGGCGCCGTCGTCGTCATGGAGGCCAAGACCGGCCGCGTCGTCGCCATGGCCTCCAACCCCACCTACGACCCGAACGCCTGGGTCGGCGGCATCTCCGCCAAGGACTACGCCCGGCTCACCGGCAAGAACTCCAACTACCCGCTGCTCAACCGCGCCATCCAGGGCCAGTCCGCCCCCGGCTCCATCTTCAAGGTCATCCCGACCGCCGCCGCGGTCAACGCCGGCTACTCCTTCGACGGCCCCTACGAGTGCTCCAGCTCGTACTCCATCGGCGGCCAGGTCTTCAAGAACTTCGAGTCCAAGGGATACGGGGCGATCAGCCTCGGCCGCGCCCTGGAGGTCTCCTGCGACACGGTCTTCTACCGCCTCGCGCACGAGGAGTGGAAGCGCGACGGCGGCACCAAGCCGAAGAAGGACGCCAACGACTGGTTCTACAAGACCGCCCACCAGTTCGGCCTCGGCAAGGAGACCGGCATCGACCTGCCCAACGAGGTCACCGGCCGCGTCCCCGACCGCCAGTGGAAGCTGAACTACTGGAAGGCCAACAAGGACGCCTGGTGCCGCACCGGCAAGCGCGACGGCAGCTACGCCGAGAAGATCGCCTACGAGAACTGCCTCGAAGGCAACCGCATGCGCGCCGGTGACTCCGTCAACTACTCCATCGGCCAGGGCGACACACTCGTCACGCCCATCCAGATGGCCACCATCTACGCCGCCATCTCCAACGGCGGCACGATGTACACGCCCTCCGTCGGCAAGGCCGTCATCAGCGCCGACGGCAGGACCGTCACCCCGATCAAGCCGAAGGCGCACGGCAAGCTGCCGATGACGCAGAAGACCCGCGACGAGGTGGACGAGGCCCTCGCCGGCGTCGCCACCCGCGGTACGGCCGCCTGGAGGTTCGGCGGCTGGCCGCAGGACGAGATCCCGATGCACGCCAAGACGGGTACCGCGGAGGTCTACGGCAAGCAGACCACCTCCTGGTTCGCCACGTACACCAAGGACTACGCGGTCGTCATGACGATCTCCCAGGGTGGTACGGGCTCCGGCGCCTCCGGCCCCGCCGTGCGCAACATCTACAACGCGCTCTACGGCGTCTCCGAGGCCGGCGACATCGACTCCAAGAAGGCCCTGCTGCCCACACCGCAGAAGACCCTCCCCAAGGTCAAGACGGACGGCACCATCGCCTCCCCGAAGGTCCCCAAGGACCCGGCCAAGGACCGCCAGGCCGACAAGAAGGACCCGAACGCCCCGGCGGACCCGCTCCAGCCG
Organism: Streptomyces sp. NPDC058741; assembly: GCF_042746715.1. Taxonomy (NCBI): domain Bacteria; kingdom Bacillati; phylum Actinomycetota; class Actinomycetes; order Kitasatosporales; family Streptomycetaceae; genus Streptomyces; species Streptomyces sp. NPDC058741. The sequence goes on from NZ_JBHYQH010000051.1 coordinate 28,197, forward strand.
GCCACATCGGCCCCGCCGTCCCCCGAGAACCGCGACACCCGAAGGCGCCGGCGCCGGCGGGGAAGCCGGAGGTTGCCCACATGACCGGCGGTGTGAACAGCTTCCAGGTCTCCGGCTACGGACCCGAGCGCTCCGGCTTGACCCGGCTGCTGGCCCGCGACTCGGTGGCACGGCGGCTCGACTGGCCGATCCTGCTGTCGGCGACGGCCCTGTCGCTGCTCGGCACGCTCCTCGTCTACTCGGCGACCCGCAACCGCACCGAGCTCAACCAGGGCGACCCGTACTACTTCCTGATCCGGCACCTGCTGAACACCGGCATCGGCCTCGCCCTGATGGTCGGCACGATCTGGCTCGGCCACCGCGGCCTGCGCACGGCCGTGCCCGTCCTCTACGGCTTCTCCCTGCTGCTGATCCTGCTGGTGCTCACCCCGCTCGGCTCCACCGTCAACGGCGCCCACTCCTGGATCAAGCTGCCCGGCGGCTTCTCGCTGCAGCCCTCGGAGTTCGTGAAGATCACGATCATCCTGGGCATGGCGATGCTCCTGGCGGCCCGGGTCGACGCGGGCGACCGGCAGTACCCCGACCACCGCACGGTCGTACAGGCCCTGGGCCTGGCCGCCGTACCCATGCTGATCGTGATGCTCATGCCCGACCTCGGGTCGGTCATGGTCATGGTCATCATCGTGCTCGGTGTGCTGCTCGCCTCCGGCGCCACCAACCGCTGGGTGTTCGGCCTGATCGGCGCCGGAGCCACGGGCGCGATCGCCGTCTGGCAGCTCGGCATCCTCGACGACTACCAGATCAACCGCTTCGCCGCCTTCGCCAACCCCGAGCTCGACCCGGCCGGCGTCGGCTACAACACCAACCAGGCCCGCATCGCCATCGGCTCCGGCGGACTGACCGGCTCCGGCCTCTTCCACGGCTCGCAGACCACCGGCCAGTTCGTGCCCGAGCAGCAGACCGACTTCGTCTTCACCGTCGCGGGCGAGGAGCTCGGCTTCCTCGGCGGCGGGCTGATCATCCTGCTGCTCGGCATCGTCCTGTGGCGGGCCTGCCGCATCGCCCGCGACACCAGCGACCTGTACGGCACGGTCGTGGCCGCGGGCATCATCGCCTGGTTCGCCTTCCAGACGTTCGAGAACATCGGCATGACGCTCGGCATCATGCCCGTCACCGGCCTGCCCCTGCCGTTCGTCTCCTACGGCGGTTCCTCGATGTTCGCCGTGTGGATAGCGGTCGGCCTCCTGCAGTCGATCAGGGTGCAGCGGCCGTTGTCGGCCTGAGACACGGGCGGGGCGTCCCCCTGACGTCCCGCGCCCCGGCCGACTAGATTCGGTGCATGGCGGACACCAAACGCGAGATCGAGCGGAAGTACGAGTCCGGAGGCGCCGGCCTTCCCGACCTGACCACGGTCACCGGGGTCGCGAAAGCCGTCCACAAGGGCGTGACCCACCTCGACGCCGTCTACCACGACACCGCCGACGAACGCCTCGCCGCCTCCAAGATCACCCTGCGCCGCCGCACCGGCGGCTCCGACGCCGGATGGCACCTCAAGTTCCCCGTCGCCCCGGGCGTGCGCGACGAGATCCACGCCCCGCTCTCCGGCACCCTCCCCGACACCCTCGCCGCTCTCGTCCGCTCCCGCGTTCGCGACCGGAAGCTGCTGCCCGTGGTCCGGCTGCGCTCCGACCGGGACCTGACCCACCTCCTCGACGCCGAGGGCCGGCTGCTCGCCGAGGTCGCCGTCGACTCCGTGCACGCCGAGCGCCTCACCGACGGCGGTGGCGAAGTGCGCTGGACCGAGATCGAGGTGGAACTCGCCGACGGCGCGGACCCGGCCTTCCTCGACAAGGTCGACAAGAAGCTGCGCAAGGCGGGCGTCAGGCCGTCGACATCGGCGTCCAAGCTGACACGGGCCCTGCGGGAGACCGCACCCCCGCCCCCCGTCCACCCGTCCGCCCCCGCCGGGGACCCGGTGACCGCGGGGGACCACGTGATGGCGTACGTGCGCGCCCAACGGGACGAGATCCTGACGCTCGACCCGGCCGTCCGCCAGGACACCGAGGACGCCGTGCACCGCATGCGCGTCGCCACCCGCCGGCTGCGCAGCACCTTCAAGTCGTTCGGCGGCATCCTCGACCGGACCGTCACCGGCCCCATCGCCGACGAGCTGAAATGGCTGGCCGCCGAGCTGGGCCTGGAACGCGACCGCGAGGTGCTCGCCGAACGGCTGAACACGTCCCTCGCCGATGTCCCCGCCGACCTGGTCCGCGGCCCGATCGCACACCGCCTGCACTCCTGGGCCGACGCCGAGCACAGCGGCGCCCACGGCCAGATCCTCGCCATCCTGGACTCCCGGCGCTACCTGGCCCTGCTCGACAGCCTGGACGCCCTGATCGCCGACCCGCCGCTGACGAAGGCGGCCGCGAACAAGCCCCGCAAGGCCCTCGCCAAGGCCGTGAAGAAGGACTTCCGCAAGGTCGCCGCCCTCGTCGAGCAGGCCCTGGAACTCGACCCCGGCACCGACCGCGACGCCGCCCTGCACGACGCCCGCAAGAAGACCAAGCGCACCCGCTACGCGGCGGAGGCGGCCGGCCCGGCCCTCGGCAAGCCTGCCAAGAGCATGATCAGGTCCATGAAGTCGCTGCAGAGCCTGCTCGGCGAGCACCAGGACAGCGTGATGGCCCGGCAGACCCTCCGCGAACTCTCGGCGGTCGCCCACGCGGCGGGGGAGAGCGCCTTCACCTACGGCCTGCTCCACGAGCGCGAGGAGCAGCGCGCCCGGCGCGTGGAGATCGAACTGCCCGCCGTCTGGGACAAGATCAGGGGCGCGGCGGCGAGCCTGTGATCACCAGGGCGTGCGGAGAGGTGCCCCGATCGCGTTAGTCTGGATGGTCACCCCTGTCAGCACACAAAGGTTCCCGAGATGCCTGCCGAAGCCGCCGAGTCTGTGTTCCCGCAGCTCGAAGCTCTGCTCCCGCATGTGCAGAAGCCGATCCAGTACGTCGGCGGAGAGCTCAACTCCACGGTCAAGGACTGGGACTCCTGCGACGTCCGCTGGGCGCTCATGTACCCGGACGCCTACGAGGTCGGCCTGCCCAACCAGGGCGTCATGATCCTCTACGAGGTCCTCAACGAGCAGCAGGGCGTCCTCGCCGAGCGCACCTACAGCGTGTGGCCGGACCTGGAGGAGCTGATGCGGGAGCACCGCGTCCCGCAGTTCACGGTCGACAGCCACCGCCCGGTCAAGGCGTTCGACGTGTTCGGCCTGTCCTTCTCCACCGAGCTCGGCTACACCAACATGCTGGCCGCACTCGACCTGGCGGGCATCCCGCTGGAGTCCGGGGACCGGACCGTCGACGACCCGATCGTCCTGGCCGGCGGCCACGCCGCGTTCAACCCCGAGCCGATCGCCGACTTCATCGACGCCGCCGTGATCGGCGACGGCGAGCAGGCCGTCCTCGACATGACGCGGATCATCCGCGAGTGGAAGGCGCAGGGCCGCCCCGGCGGCCGCGAGGAGGTCCTGTTCCGCCTGGCGAAGACGGGCGGCGTGTACATCCCCGCGTTCTACGACGTGGAGTACCTCCCCGACGGCCGCATCGCCCGCGTCGTCCCCAACCGCTCGGGCGTCCCGTGGCGCGTGTCCAAGCACACCGTCATGGACCTCGACGAGTGGCCCTACCCCAAGCAGCCCCTCGTCCCGCTCGCCGAGACGGTCCACGAGCGCATGTCGGTGGAGATCTTCCGCGGCTGCACCCGCGGCTGCCGCTTCTGCCAGGCCGGCATGATCACCCGCCCGGTCCGGGAGCGCTCGATCACCGGCATCGGCGACATGGTCGAGCAGGGCCTGAAGGCGACGGGCTTCGAGGAGGTCGGCCTGCTGTCGCTCTCCTCGGCGGACCACAGCGAGATCGGCGACATCGCCAAGGGCCTCGCGGACCGCTACGAGGACGACAAGATCGGCCTGTCGCTGCCGTCCACCCGCGTCGACGCCTTCAACATCGACCTGGCCGACGAGCTGACCCGCAACGGCCGCCGCTCCGGCCTGACCTTCGCCCCCGAGGGCGGCTCGGAGCGCATCCGCAAGGTCATCAACAAGATGGTCTCCGAGGACGACCTGATCCGCACGGTCGCCACCGCCTACGGCAACGGCTGGCGCCAGGTGAAGCTGTACTTCATGTGCGGCCTGCCGACCGAGACCGACGAGGACGTCCTGCAGATCGCCGACATGGCGACGAAGGTCATCGCCAAGGGCCGCGAGGTGTCGAAGTCCAACGACATCCGCTGCACGGTGTCCATCGGCGGCTTCGTCCCCAAGCCCCACACCCCCTTCCAGTGGGCGCCGCAGCTCTCCGCCGAGGAGACCGACGAGCGCCTGGCCAAGCTCCGCGACAAGATCCGCGGCGACAAGCGCTACGGCCGCTCGATCGGCTTCCGCTACCACGACGGCAAGCCCGGCATCGTCGAGGGCCTGCTCTCCCGCGGCGACCGCCGCATCGGCGCGGTCATCCGCGCGGTCTACGACGACGGCGGCCGCTTCGACGGCTGGCGCGAGCACTTCTCCTACGACCGCTGGATGCGCTGCGCCGACAAGGCCCTGGCCGCCTCCGGCGTGGACGTCGACTGGTACACCACCCGCGAGCGCACCTACGAGGAGGTCCTCCCCTGGGACCACCTCGACTCGGGGCTCGACAAGGACTGGCTCTGGGAGGACTGGCAGGACGCCCTCGACGAGACGGAGGTCGAGGACTGCCGCTGGACGCCGTGCTTCGATTGCGGGGTGTGTCCGCAGATGGACACGGCCATACAAATCGGTCCGACCGGGAAGAAGCTGCTGCCGCTGACGGTGAACAACGCGGCGGCGGCGCCGGGTGGGCACAGGCACTGACCCGAGAGCCTGAGCCGCTCTGCGACACCTTCACGGGCGCGGGCCTTCACGGCGGGGAGCCGTCCGTGACCGGCAGGGTCGGCGCGTGCAGGATGGCCGACTGCCGGCACGACACCGGGCTGGAGTGCCATGCGCCGGCCGTCACGGTCGGCTACGCGCACGAGCGGGTCGACCGCCTCACCTGCGCGCGCCTGAACGGCCCGGTACCCGGCTCCCGCCGCGCCCCCGGGATGGACGGCCGGGGACGGCCGGGCCGTTGTGGCACATGTCCTCACATCGCGAGGTGAGAACGGAGTCCTCCGGGGGACCCGCTCAACAGGCAGGGTCGGTGCGCTCCCCCGGGGATCCGGCCCGGCCAGGTTCCCCCGGTTCGGAATGGGTGCTGGGGGAGCCGTCCGAGGAGGGCGGGCTCAGTCGAGGCCGCCCTTCTCGCATACCTGCCGGGCGACCTCCCGGAGCTTGACGTTGTTCTCCTGGGAGAAGCGGCGCAGCACGTCGAAGGCCTGGTCCTCGGTGAGCCGGTGGCTGCCCATGAGGATGCCCATGGCCTCGCCGATGACATGGCGCGTGGCCAGGGCCTGTTCCATCTGACAGTGGCTGCGGGCGCTGGCGAAGGCGACGGCCGCGTGGGAGGCCAGCAGCCAGCCGGCGGTCTCGCTGTCCTCCGTGAAGGATCCGGGACGGCGCGAATAGAGGTTGAGTGCGCCGAGTTCCTCGTCGTCGGTGTACAGCAGGAAGCCCATCATGCTGCCCACGCCCAGGTCGTGGGCCCGCGCGGCGTACCGGGGCCAGCGCGGCTCCTCGTCGCCGAAGTCCGCGATGCGGAACACGCGCTCATCGGTGTCGGGGCGCGCCGCGTCGAAGCAGGGGCCCTCGCCGAGGCTCTCCTGGAGCCGGTCGCTCTCGACGACCAGGTCGTGGGTCGGGGCGAGGGTCTCCACGCGTGTGCCGTGCAGCAGGAGGATCCCGGCCGCGTCGCAGCCGGACACCCGCTCGACGGCCGAGTGGGTGATGCGCTCCAGGGTGGATCCGACCGACCCCTGGGCCAGCAGGTCCCGCGCCATGGATGCCATCCGCTGTGCGAACAAACGCCAGTCCACCGTCTCCCCTTCGGTCCGTTTCCCTCGTGACGCTCCTACCCCGCCGTGTCCCTCCCAGGCGCCTTGCCGGTTCGATCGTTTCTCGATAGTTTTTCGTCGTAAGTCGGTGGATGGAGAGGGTCGTCGTGGTCGTGTTGGCGGCGCGCGGGTGGTGCTCGTGCCGCGGACGCTCCTCGCGCGGGCCGTCGCCCGGGACGTCGACGCGACCCTGATGCGGGCCGAACGGGAAGGGGGGTCGTCTGATGCCGATCGCCGTCGACGTCGACGTGATGCTGGCCCGGCGCAAGATGTCCGTGGGCGAGCTCGCCGAACGCGTCGGCATCACCCCCGCCAACCTCGCGGTCCTCAAGAACGGCCGCGCCAAGGCGGTCCGCTTCTCGACCCTGGCCGCGCTCTGCGAGGTGCTGGACTGCCAGCCGGGCGACCTGCTGCGCTGGGAGGCGGACGTGCCCGCCGAGCAGTGACGCCCTGACGGAGTGCATCGCCGTCGGACGACGGGGTCCGTGAGCTCGGGCGGGAGCGGGTCGCCGTGCACTCCGGCCTCCGGATGTCTCCCTCGTACGCCCGGTACGGCTGCTTCCGGGAGCCGCCGCGGCGGTTGCCCCGGGGCCCGGGCCGGGTGGCCGTGACGCGGAACGCGACGTGCGACGGGAACGCGACCGTGCGACACGGGATCCGGACGGCGCCCGGAGGCGTCTACGACGGTATGGACCTGCAGAAACCGTCACCCGCGGCCCCCGTTCCCCGGGTCGATCCGCTCCGGAGCCCGGCCGCGCCGCCCGCGCGGCGGGAGCCGGAGGCGCCGGAGGGCTGCCTCGCCGTCGCGATCCGGCTGCCCGTGCGGATCGTGGTGCTCGTCCTGGTCGTCCCCGTACGGCTGGTGTGGGACGCGCTCGTCGTGGCCGGGCGGTTCCTGTACGACACGCTGCTGCGGCCGCTCGGCCGGGTCCTGCCGTGGCTCGGGCGGGCGGTGTTCGTCTGGCCGTTCGTCGGACTGTGGCGGTACGTCCTCGTACCGGTCGGCCGGGGGCTCGGGTGGCTGGGGCACGTGCTCCTCGCCGTGCCCCTGTCCTGGCTGTACCGGCACGTGCTGACGCCGGTGGGGCACGCCCTGGTCCGGGCCGCCGGCGCCGTGGGCGCCGCCCTGGCCTGGGTGTACGCGCGCCTGCTGACGCCCGTGGGGCACGCCCTGATGTGGCTCCTGAAGGGGCTCGGGGCCGTGCTCGCCGTGATCGGCACGGGTGTGTACGCGGTGGTCACCCGGCTCGTGAGGTGGTGCGTCGTGGTCCCCGCCGTGTGGCTGTACGCCTGGGTGCTCGTCCCCGTCGGGCGTGCGCTCCTCTGGTGCGGCAAGGGGCTGATGTGGCTGCTGCGCGTGATCGGGACGGGCTTCGGTGCGGCCCTGTACTGGACCGCCCGGATCCTGTGCGTCCTGCCCGCGCACGCCTTGTGGCGGTGGGTCCTCGCACCGGTCGGACGGGTCCTGGCCGTCGTCGACAGGGAGCTGCGGGACGCCTTCGGCCACGCCTGGCGGATCGCCGGGCACCTCTCGCTCGCCGTCGGCCGCTTCCTCGGCACCCTCCTGCGGTGGATCTTCGTCGAGCCCTTGCGATGGGTGTACCGCAGCGTGCTGACGCCCGTCGGACACGCCGTGCGCGACACCGTCCTGCGGCCCGCTGCCGAGGCCGCCCGCGGTGTCGCACGCGCCACCCGGCTGGCGCTCGCGTCCGCCCGGGAGTCCGTACGCCGGGCCCGCGCCGACGTCCGCCGGATGCTCCTCGGAGAGCCCGGGCGGCCCCGGCCCGTCGACCGGCGGGAACCATCGGGCCGCGAGACGCGTAGTCTTGGTAGCAGTACGACCGCTCTCACGAAGGACTGAACGACACTGGGCAAGCGACAGCCCGAAGGCCCGCCGCCCGCACCCGCGGTGCAGCGCATCCGACTGCGCTACACCAAGCGCGGCCGCCTCCGGTTCACCAGCCACCGTGACTTCCAGCGCGCCTTCGAGCGGGCGTTGCGCCGTGCCGAGGTGCCGATGGCCTACTCGGCCGGCTTCACGCCGCACCCGAAGGTGTCGTACGCCAATGCCGCACCCACCGGCACGGGCAGTGAGGCGGAGTACCTGGAGATCGCGCTCACCGCGCCCCGCGACCCGGAGCAGCTCAGGGTCCTTCTCGACGCGTCGATGCCCTCCGGGCTCGACATCGTCGAGGCGGTCGAGGCCCGCACCTCGGGGCTCGCCGACCGGCTGACGGCCTCCGAGTGGGAGCTGCGCCTGGACGGGGTGCCGCAGGAGGAGGCCCGCCGCGCGGCGGACGCCTTCATCGCGGCCGAGACCGTCGAGGTGAAGCGCCTCGCCAAGAACGGCGTCCGTACGTTCGACGCCCGCTCGGCCGTCGTGACCCTGGAAGTCCGCGACCTCGCGGAAACGCACCGCCCGCAGGCTGATAGGCCGACCGACCAGCCCTGTGCGATACTGCGGCTGGTTGTTCGGCACGTGACGCCTGCCGTACGACCCGACGACGTCCTGTCCGGTCTCCGCGCCGTGGCCGACCTGGCGCCGCCGGTCCCCGCAGCGGTGACCAGGCTGGCGCAGGGGCTGTTCGATGAAGAGACCGGCACGGTGACCGACCCGCTCGCGCCCGACCGCGAGGCAGCGACGGCCCACTCAACGGCCGAACCGCCTGCCGCCGCGACGGCGCCGGCGTAAGAAGGTTCCGCGTAGGGACGGACGTCGTAGCGCCGCCCTCGGACTCGGGAGCCACCTGGGTCGGGCAGCGCACCCACCAGAAGACTTTCGCCAGGCCGTACGCATTCGGCGTACGGAACCGGCGAGACAGGACACGGAGAGCTCCCGTGCGGCGCCCGCGCCCCGGACGGCGGCGACGCGCACAGCGCGAGCCGCGGACGTCACCGGCATCGCCGGACCAGGCGCGGCGCCCGGGAGCCTGACGGGAGAAAAGCCCGCATGCTCGAACCGACCGAACCCACAGAGTCCTCCACGGGCTCCGAACAGAACACACCGAGCGACACCCTGCCGCCCCGCCGGCGGCGCCGTGCCGCCTCCCGCCCGGCCGGACCGCCCGCCGGTGCCTCCTCCGACACGCCGGCCGAGACCGTCGCGCCGGCCATACCGGCCGCTGATCCCGAGGTCCTGGCCGAGGCCGATCCCGAGGCCGACGAGGTCGAGGGGGCCGCCGCGCAGCAGACCGCGGTGAGCGCCGAAGAGCAGACCGCGGTGAGCGCCGCGGAGCAGGAGGCCGCCGGGGCCCTCGCCGCCGAGGTCTCCGATGAGGCCGCGCCCGCGGCTCGCAAGCGCCGTCGAGTGGTGCGCCGGGCCTCCGCACCGACCGGGTCCCCGCAGTCCGCCGACGCAGCCGAGACCGTGGTGCCGGCCGGTGCCGCCGCGCCCGCCGCCTCCGAGGCGGCGGAGCAGGCCGAGGCCGCCGCGCCCGCCGCCGAGGTGTCCGAGGACGCCGCTCCCCGCCGCACCCGGCGTCGCGCGACGCGCGGCGCCAGCACGCCCGCCGCCGCTCCGGCCGAGGCCACCGAGACGGGGGCGGCCGCCGCGCAGACCGCGCCGGGCGGCGCCGAGCCCGCCGCCACCGGCGAACCCACCGAGGCCGCTGCCGCCACCGAGGACGAGGCCCCGCGCCGGGTGCGCAGGCGCGCCTCGCGGCCTGCCTCCGCGCCCGCCGGTGCGCCCGCGGCCCAGGACGCCGCCGCCACCGCGATGGACGACGGCGCCGACGCCGGTCCGTCCGTCTCCGCCGACACGTCCGCCGAGGCCGGCGTCGGCTCGCCCGAGGAGGCGAAGGCCCCAGTGACCGAGAACACCCGCTCCACGTCGCGCCGCACGTCGAAGGCCGGGTCCAAGGCCAAGACCGAGGCCGCCGCCGAGCCCACCACCGACGAGGCGGCCGCTCCCGCCGCCGCAGCGTCCGACGAGGCCCCCGCCGCGTCCGGGACCCCCGCCGCGTCCGAGGCGCCCGCCGACGCCGCGCCCGCCGCCCGGGCCGCCGACGAGCCCGCCGAGGACGCCGCTCCGCGGCGCCGCCGCCGGGTCGTCCGCCGGGCCGCCGCCGGATTCGCCGAGCCCGCCCAGCCCAGGCAGTCCGCCGCCCGTGCGGCCGCGGCAGCCGGTGACTCCGAGGCCGACACGACCGCACGGCCCGCACGCCCCGCCGTCGCGCTGTTCCAGGCGCCCGTGTTCACCGAGCCCCAGTTCCAGACCCCGGAGCGCGCCGCCGCCGCGGCGGCCGCCGCCGAGGCCGCCGGGACCGAGGAACCGGAGGAGTCCGCGCAGGACACCCGGGCCGCCCAGCCCACCCACGACTCCCGTGACGACCGGGACGACCGGGACGAGCAGGCCTCCGGGTCGCGCCGCCGGCGTCGCCGCCGCGGCGGCGAGGAGCCCGAGGCCCGGGCCGCCGAGCCCGCCGCCGACGAGACGGACGAGACGGACGAGGCCGAGGAGTCCGCCGAGGACCACGCCGACGGCGACGACCAGGACGACTCCGACGGCACGGGCTCGCGCCGGCGCCGCCGCCGGGGTGGTCGCCGCCGCCGTCGGGGCGAGTCCGCCGAGGGCGAGGGCGAGTTCACGGACACCGAGCAGGTCGCCGCCGCGCAGGACGCCGAGGACACCGCCGAGGAGGACGAGGAGGAGTCCGAGGAGTCCGCGTCCGCCGACCGGGACGAGTCGGGCGGGGGTGGCTCCAGCAGCAGCCGCCGGCGCCGTCGTCGCCGTCGCCGTGCCGGTGACAGCGGCACGGACGCCGAGCCCTCCGAGGACGACCCGGAGCGCACGGTCGTCAAGGTCCGCGAGCCCCGCCCGAAGTCGGAGCCGTCCGACGAGGTGCAGTCCATCAAGGGCTCCACCCGTCTGGAGGCCAAGAAGCAGCGCCGCCGCGAAGGCCGCGAGCAGGGCCGCCGGCGCGTGCCGATCATCACCGAGGCCGAGTTCCTCGCCCGGCGCGAGGCCGTCGAGCGCGTGATGGTCGTCCGCCAGCACGGCGACCGCACGCAGATCGGCGTGCTCGAGGACAACGTGCTCGTCGAGCACTACGTCAACAAGGAGCAGTCGACCTCGTACGTCGGCAACGTCTACCTCGGCAAGGTGCAGAACGTGCTGCCGTCGATGGAGGCCGCCTTCATCGACATCGGCAAGGGCCGCAACGCCGTGCTGTACGCCGGTGAGGTCAACTTCGAGGCGCTGGGCATGTCCAACGGGCCGCGGCGCATCGAGTCCGCCCTGAAGTCCGGCCAGTCCGTGCTCGTCCAGGTGACGAAGGACCCCATCGGGCACAAGGGCGCCCGCCTCACCAGCCAGGTCTCCCTGCCGGGCCGCTACCTCGTGTACGTGCCCGAGGGCTCCATGACCGGCATCAGCCGCAAACTGCCCGACACCGAGCGGGCCCGGCTGAAGACCATCCTCAAGAAGATCGTCCCCGAGGACGCGGGCGTCATCGTGCGCACCGCCGCCGAGGGCGCGAGCGAGGACGAGCTGCGCCGGGACGTCGAGCGGCTGCAGCAGCAGTGGGAGGACATCCAGAAGAAGGCCAAGAACGGCAACGCTCCGACGCTGCTGTACGGCGAGCCGGACATGACCGTCCGGGTCGTCCGCGACATCTTCAACGAGGACTTCTCCAAGGTCGTCGTCAGCGGTGACGAGGCCTGGTCGACCATCCACGGGTACGTCTCGCACGTGGCGCCCGACCTCGCCGAGCGGTTGCAGAGGTGGACCTCCGAGGTCGACGTCTTCGCCACGTACCGGATCGACGAGCAGCTCGCCAAGGCCCTGGACCGCAAGGTCTGGCTGCCCAGCGGCGGCTCGCTGGTGATCGACCGGACCGAGGCGATGGTCGTGGTCGACGTCAACACCGGCAAGTTCACCGGTCAGGGCGGCAACCTCGAGGAGACGGTCACCAGGAACAACCTGGAGGCGGCCGAGGAGATCGTGCGTCAGCTGCGGCTGCGCGACCTCGGCGGCATCATCGTCATCGACTTCATCGACATGGTGCTGGAGTCCAACCGGGACCTGGTGCTGCGGCGCCTGCTGGAGTGCCTGGGCCGGGACCGTACGAAGCACCAGGTCGCCGAGGTGACCTCGCTGGGGCTCGTGCAGATGACCCGCAAGCGGGTGGGCCAGGGCCTGCTGGAGTCCTTCTCGGAGACCTGCGTCCACTGCAACGGCCGCGGTGTCATCGTGCACATGGAGCAGCCGACCTCGGCCGGGGGCGGCGGCAAGCGCAAGAAGCGGGCCCGTGCCGGTGCCGCCGAGCAGCCGCACCTCCACGAGGCGGCCGTGGAGACCGCCGAGACCGTCGAGCAGGAGGCGGAGACCGAGGCCGAGCTGGGGGCCGAGGCCGCCGAGCCGATCGCCCTGCCCGAGCCGGCCTTCGAGCCCGACGAGGAGCTGTACAGCAGCGCCGCCGAGGCGGAGGCCGCGGCCACGCGCGGGCGGACGCGGCGCCGGTCGAGCCGGCGGGCGTCGGCTCCCGCGGGTTCGCCGCGTGGTGAGACGGCCGAGCCGAGGGCCGAGCGCGGCACGGACGGGTCCAGGCGCGGCAAGGACAGGGCGGAGCAGATCGGGCAGACCGAGCAGGCCGAGGCGCCGACGGCGCAGGAGGTGACCGCCGCAGAGGGGGCCGCCCGTCCGGTCCAGCCGGAGCCGGCCGCCGAGGCGCACGCCGAGCCGATGGCCGTGGAGGACCAGGTCGTCGAGGCCGCCGCCGAGGCCCCGACCGCCGAGGAGGCCGCGCCCAAGGGCCGCGGCCGCCGCCGGGCGACCCGCAAGGTGTCCGCGCCGGCCGGCTCTCCCGCCGGGGCCGAGGCGGCCGTGGTGACGGTCGCGGAGACCGCCCCAGCGGTGACCGCGCAGGCGCCGGCCGCGCAGGCGCCGGCCGCGCAGGCGCCGGCCGCGCAGGCCGAGGTGCCCGCCGAGAGCGCGGCCCCGGCCCGTCCGCGGCGCCGTGCCGTGCGCAAGGCCACCGCGCCCACCGCGCCCGAGGACACGGCCGTCGTGGTCGTCCCGTCGGCCGC
>NZ_JBHYQH010000052.1:0-36349 GCF_042746715.1 Streptomyces sp. NPDC058741
GCACCGGCCACCGGCTTGACGGAGGGAAGCCGGTGGCCGGTGCCGCCTCGGGTCTTCCCCGTGAGGTGGGGCACAGCGCCACCGGGTAACACGGGCTTCACACACGGGCAATGGCCGGGAAACCGCTCGTTGCGAGGCTGCCGGGCAGCATCACGCGGCGCCCCGGTGCCGCAGCGCCGCAGCACCCGCGATACGCGCCCAGACACACCCCGAAGGATGTGGCCCGTGACCTTCAAGGCTGAGTACATCTGGATCGACGGCACCGAGCCGACGGCCAAACTGCGTTCCAAGACCAAGATCATCGCGGGTTCCCCCGCCGGTCTCGACGCGCTGCCGGTCTGGGGCTTCGACGGGTCCTCCACCAACCAGGCCGAGGGCCGCTCCTCGGACTGCGTCCTCAAGCCGGTCTTCACCTGCCCTGACCCGATCCGCGGCGGCGACGACGTGCTCGTGCTCTGCGAGGTCCTGAACACCGACCTCACCCCGCACGCCACCAACACCCGTGTCGCGCTGGCCGAGGTCGCGGAGAAGTTCGCGGCGCAGGAGCCGATCTTCGGCATCGAGCAGGAGTACACCTTCTTCAAGGACGGCTACCCGCTCGGCTTCCCCAAGGGCGGCTTCCCGGCCCCGCAGGGCGGCTACTACTGCGGTGTCGGCGCCGACGAGATCTTCGGCCGCGACGTCGTCGAGGCGCACCTGGACAACTGCCTGAAGGCCGGTCTGGGCCTGTCCGGCATCAACGCCGAGGTCATGCCCGGCCAGTGGGAGTTCCAGGTCGGCCCGCTGGCCCCGCTGGAGGTCTCGGACCAGCTGTGGGTGGCCCGCTGGCTGCTCTATCGCACCGCCGAGGACCACGACATCGCCGCCACCCTCGATCCCAAGCCGGTCAAGGGCGACTGGAACGGCGCCGGCGCGCACACCAACTTCTCCACCAAGGCGATGCGCGAGTCCTACGACGCGATCATCACCGCCTGCGAGTCCCTCGGCGAAGGCTCCAAGCCGCTCGACCACGTCAAGAACTACGGCGCCGGCATCGACGACCGCCTGACCGGCCTGCACGAGACCGCCCCCTGGGACACGTTCTCCTACGGCGTGTCCGACCGCGGCGCCTCGGTCCGCATCCCCTGGCAGGTCGAGCAGGACGGCAAGGGCTACATCGAGGACCGCCGTCCGAACGCCAACGTCGACCCGTACGTGGTGACCCGGCTGCTCGTCGACACCTGCTGCACGGCGCTGGAGAAGGCCGGCCAGGTCTGATCCGGCCCCGCACGGCTCCCGAGGGGGCGCCCGCCGTTCACGGTGGGCGCCCCCTCGCGTTGTCGGTGGGGCGTGCCATGGTGGGGGCATGGAGATCGACGGGGGCCTGCCCATCAAGGTGACGACGGAGAGCGGGCGGACGCACGCGCGGGTCGCGGCGCGGGAGTTGCGCGCGCTGGTGGAGCGGATCGGCGGGGACGACGACCACTTCCTCGTGGTGCGGCGCATACCGGACCGGCCGCTGGTCTTCATCCAGACGGCGCGCGACGGGGACGGGGCCTACGACCTCCAGCACCGCACGGGGCACGTCCCCCACCTGTGGGTGACCCGGGTGAGCGATCCCGGCCTGGTCGCCGAGGTGATGGTGCGCTGGGCGCGGCAGGAGGACGGCTGGGACGCCGGGGTCACCTGGGAGCGCGAGGAGTTCGGGCTGCCGGAGCGTGCCCCGGAGCTCGCCCCGGACGTCGCGGCACGGGCCGAGGGACACGTCCGCGAGATGCTCCGGGACGGCTACCGGGACGTCGGGACGCTGATCCGCGAGACGGTGTACCTGATGGGGGAGGGCGAGGAGCCGCCCCCCGTCTCCCCCGCGCAGGCCCGCGAGATCGTCGAGCGGCTGTGGCTTGAGCGCGTGCAGGAGCAGGAGGCCTGGACCGGCCCGACGGATCCGGACCGGCTGGAGCGGGCCTTCGCGGCACTGGACCGCGCGGGCGTCGTCGCCCGGGAGGACTTCACCTGCTGTCGCAGGTGCGGCCTGATGGAGATCGGCGCGGAGGTGGACGACGTGTCGCGGGTGCGCGGGTTCGTCTTCTTCCACCACCAGGGCACCCGCCGCGCGGCGGAGGGAGGCGGGCTGTCGCTGTACTACGGCGGGTTCGACGGCTCCGAGGAGACCACGGCCGCCGTCGGACACGAGGTCGTGGCCGCGCTGACCGCGGCCGGGCTGTCCACGCAGTGGAACGGTTCCCCGGACAGGGCGATCGAGGTGACACCCCTCCGGTGGCGCAAGCGCCTGGTGGGATGAGGCGCGGTCGCGCGGGCCCCGACCGCCTGCCACTCCGGAGGCACCGCGACCGTCTGCCGAGAGCAGATCCCGTTCCGTCCCGCCGCGCCACCGGGCAGAGTCCTCGGCATGAGGCTGCTGATGCTGGGTGGTACGGAGTTCGTCGGGCGGGCCGTCGTGGAGGCGGCGCTGGAGAGGGGCTGGGACGTGACCGTCCTGCACCGGGGTCGGCACCCGGCGCCGCCGGGCGCGCGGTCGCTGACCGGCGACCGCACCGCGCAGGAAGGGCTCGCCGCCCTCGCCGGGGCCGCCGGCGAGTGGGACGTCGTGGTCGACACCTGGTCGGCGGCGCCCGGCGCGGTCCGGGACGCGGCGCGGCTGCTGCGGGACCGCGCCCGCCGGTACGTGTACGTGTCGAGCTGCTCGGTGTACGCCTGGTCCCCTGCCCCCGGGTACGACGAGGACGCGCCGCTGGTCGAGGGGGCCTCGGCCGACGCGGACCAGACCGACTACGCGCGGGACAAGCGCGGTGGCGAACTGGCCGTCCTGGCGGCCTTCGGCGCGGACCGGTCGGTGCTCGTCCGGTCCGGGCTGATCCTCGGCCCGTACGAGAACGTCGGCCGGCTGCCCTGGTGGCTGGGGCGGATGGCGCGCGGCGGTCCGGTACTGGCCCCGGGGCCGCGCGAGCTGCCCCTGCAGTACGTGGACGTCCGCGACCTGGCCGCGTGGATCCTGCACGCGGCCGAGCGGGGCTTGAGCGGGCCGTACAACCTGGTCGGTCCCCAGGGGCACGCCACCATGGGCGCGTTGCTGGACGCCTGCGTCCGGGTCACCGGCGCCCACGCCGAGCTGCGCTGGACCGCGCCCGAGGTGATCCTGCGGGCCGGTGTCCGGCCGTGGACGGAGCTGCCGGTGTGGACCCCACCGGACAGCGACCTGCACGACGCCCTGCACAGCGCGGACGTCTCCCGGGCGGTCGGGGCGGGCCTGCGCTGCCGGCCGGTGGAGGAGACCGTGGCGGACACCTGGCGGTGGCTCCAGGACGCCGGCGGCGTCGCGCCCCAGCGCCCGGACCGCCCGCGTTCCGGACTGGACCCGGAGGTGGAGGCGAAGGTGCTCGCGGCCGGTACCGGCACGTGAACACCCGCCGCGGGTGCGGTTGGCCCCGGCCTTCCGGGACCGCGGCCGACCGAACCGGACCGGCCCGTTCACCCTCGGTGTGAGACCAACAACTTCCGCTGCGAAAGAGGCTGTTGAGCGCAGATGGTCCTCACGAATCTCGCATCGGTTCCCGGGACCTCTGAACACCCGTGGGGCGCACTCCGTATGGAAGGGAGCCGCTTCACTCCTGTCGGGCGCCTCGATGCCCCCGAAAAAGGAAGTCAGAGGAGTTCCATGGGACGCAACACAAGAAAACGCCGTACGCCGCTGGCCACCAGGGCCATAGCCGCATCGGCGGCCCTAGCGCTCGGTGGGGGCGGGCTGATCTGGGCAAACTTCTACGCCTCGGCGCATGAGGAGAACTCGGCGAACCAGACGAAGTCCGCGGGCGTGCAGATCGCCACGATCCAGTGCCCGGACGTCGGACAGGAACTGACCGACGTACCGCAACGCGCCCGCCGGGAGGTGGACAAGGAGCTGGCGAACCTCGACAAGCAGATCACCGAGGCGTACTCCCGCCTGGCCTCGACACGTCAGGCGCAGGCCGGGGACGTCAACTTCGTCGACAACGCCATCCTCGGCCCGCTGAAGTCCAAGCGGACCGCCGTCATCGACCGCATCGGCATCGACATCCGCCGGGTGGGCGGCAAGGCGCCGTCGAACCTCGACCGGTTCGCCGAGTGCAAGGGCATGGGCGCCGAACAGGCGAACCCCAACGACGGCGACGGCGGTGGCGACCAGAACGACGGCCAGGACAACGACGGTCAGGATCAGGGTCAGGACAACGGTCAGGACCAGGGCGGCGGCCAGGCCGGTGACAACGGCAACGGAGCCGTGGGCCCCGTGGCCGACGACTTCGTCGACATCAACCAGGTCCAGCCGAACAGCCGCGGCCTGGAGAACGGTCTGGCCGCCAACGGCGACTCCGGTTCCACCGGCTCGTTCACCACGGAATGCGGTGTCAACGAGAACAACCTGTTCAACAGCGACAACCTGATCGTCGCCCCGGGTGTCGACAACGGCGCTCACCACACGCACGACTACGTCGGCAACCAGGACAACGACGCGTTCTCCAGCGACGAGGACCTGGCCGGGGCCGGCACCTCGTGCCAGAACCAGGGCGACAAGTCCACGTACTACTGGCCGGTGCTGCGTCTGCAGGACGGAACGCAGGAGTTCGACGCGAACGACCTGGGCGGTGGCGCCGAGGGCAACGTCGGCAAGATCCTCAAGGCCAGCCAGGCCGAGATGAAGTTCGTCGGCAACAAGAAGAGCGACGTGGTGGCGATGCCGAAGTTCCTGCGCATCATCACCGGTGACGCCAAGGCGTTCACCAACGGCCTCAAGAACGCCAACACCTCGTTCAGCTGTACGGGCTTCGAGGACCGGCAGGTGACCGACAAGTACGTGATCTGCCCCGAGGGCAGCTCGGTGGTGCGGACGTCCAACTTCCAGAGCTGCTGGGACGGACAGAACATCGACAGCGCCAACCACCGTGACCACGTGGCCTTCGTCCAGCAGGACGGCAGCTGCCCGAACGGCTTCCAGGCCATCCCACAGCTCCAGGTCCGCCTGGTGTACGACGTGCCGGCCCCGACCGTCCAGAACGGTCAGGTACAGGCCCCGTACGCCGTGGACGGCTTCCCGGAGCAGCTGCACAAGCCGATCACCGACCACAACGACTTCATCAACGTCATGGACGAGAACCTGATGGACCAGGTGGTTCAGTGCATCAACAGCGGCCAGGACTGCACCTAGCAGACCGCTGAGAAGCCGGCGGTGGGAGATCCCACCGCCGGCTTTCCCGTGTCCGCGGACCGGCGCGGTCAGCTGCCGTGGTGGTCACCGGTGTGCGCCGGTCCGCCCGCGTCACCGCCGGGGGAGGAGTGCCGCGAGTGGTCGGTCCCCCTCTCCACGGTGCCGCCCAGTGTGCCGCGCAGCTCCTGCACCACGTCCTGGTGGCCTACGGCCACCCACTTGCGGCCGACCAGGTAGAAACCGCCGTAGTCCTTGGCGGTGTTGAGCCACTCGCGCTGGCCGCGGTCCGTGGCGAAGGTCGCGAGGACGTACTTCTCCGCGCCCTTCTCGCAGATGGCCTGACGGATGGTGTCGGCGTCGGTCTGCATGTTCGGCTTGCACTCGGCCTCGGCCGCGATGTGCTCCAGACTGCCCGTCACCGCCTCCGGCACGGCCGCCTCGTCCTCGCCGCCGGCTCCGCAGCCGGCCAGCGCCAGTACGGCCACCGCACCGCTGAGCGCGAGCATCGGTCGGGTCACCCTCATCTGTTCCTCCGGTCCTGGTCACGGCACGGTCCGGACGCATGCCGCACGGAGCCCTGACACGAGGCTCTCGCCTTCGATACGGCCGCGGAGCCCGCGGTGCTCAAATACCGCCTGCCCGTCCGGGCGCACGTGTGGAAGGGTGGGCGGGTGGATCAGGACTGGGAAGACCGTGTGACCGCCCTGTGGGACCGCTTCGACGACCTCGCCGGAACCGAGGAGGGCGAGGCCCGCTTCCGCGCCGAGGTGGACGCCCTCGTCGCCGAGCTGCCCGGGGACAGTCCGCTGGGCCCGTTCGAGCGGGCCTGCGCCTGGGACTCCACGGGCCGCTCGGACAAGGCGGTGCCCCTCTACCAGGAGGCGCTGGAGCTGGGCCTCGCCGACGTGAGCCCCTACAAGGCCCGCCGGACGAGGATCCAGCTCGCCAGTTCACTGCGCAACACCGGCCGGGCCGCCGAGGGTGCCGCGCTGCTGACCCCTGAGCTGGACGCCCCCGGCGACGAACTGGACGACGCCGTGCGGGCCTGTCTCGCGCTGTGCCTGTCCAGCCTGGGCCGTGACCGCGAGGGCCTGTCGCTGGCGCTGGGCGCCCTGGCCCCGCACCTGCCGCGCTACCAGCGGTCGATGGCGAACTACGCCCGGCTGCTCGTGGCGCCCGGGGAGCCGCCGGAGGCGTGACACCGCGCGCCGGGTGACCATCCACCGGTTCGCTCGTTCTGCTGAACGTGCAGCCACAGGAAGTCGCCCAGCGCCCCGCACCCCGTTCCTCCGCCGGCCCCCTCGTCGGCGTCGAGCAGGCCGAGGCCGCCCTCGTCGAGCACTATCCGCGGCTGGTCCGGCTGGCCTATCTGGTGCTGCCGCCCGGGCTGGGCCGCAGCAGGCGCGTCCTGACGGCACACGCGCTCACCCAGCGGGCCCTCCCCCGCAACCGCACACCCGCCCCGGTGATCCCGTCCCAGTCGGGCGGCCGGGACGGCGACCCGGGCTACGCCGTGGTCCGCCTGCAGGTGCTGCGTACGGCGCTGGAGGCGGGGCTGCCGCTGCGGCGGAGGGCGTGGCCGAGGCGCTCCCAGCTGCCGCCGGTGCTGCCGCAGGTGTGGGGCCTGAAGCTGTTCCCGCGCTCCGGCGGCGCCGACGAGCTCGCGCTGGACCAGCGGCTGTCCACCCTGTCCGGACCGGCCCGGGCCGCGTACGCGCTGCGGGGTGTGGAGCGGCTGTCACAGGAGGCCGCGCGGGAGGTCCTCACGGCCGTGGGCGTCGCCGACCCGGAGGGCGCGCTGCTGGAGGCCGGCGGGATCCCCGCGCAGTACGGGCTGCTCGACTCCGCCGAGTTCGACCCCTGCTCGCTGCAGGCGCGCCCCACCGACCTGATGCGCCGCCGCCGGCACCTGACGGCGGCGCTGGCCGCCGGAGCGGCGCTGCTGGTGTGCGGGGCGCTGCTCGGTCTGCCCGGTGAGGGCTGGGGCCCGGACGGTGCCGCCGCTCCCCCGTACGCGCGCAACCCGGCAGCACAGGCCGCCCTGGACCCGGCGAAGCTGACCCGCGTTCCCCCCGCGGCGTGGCGCAGCTCGGCGCGCACCGACTTCTCCGTGTGGCCGGCGCGCGGCGATCTCACCGGCGACGACGCCCTGCTGCGCCGCGCCCTGGCCGTCTGGGCACGCCCCGGCGGGACGGTGCAGGTCTCCGCGACGCCCGGCACCCCCTCGGGCGGCCCGGCCGGCCCGCCGCAGCTGCTGTACGCGGGGACGGTCGACGCCGCGCGGGTGGTGCTCCTCCACGACGGGCTGCGCATCGCCCGCTACGCGGAGCCGAAGGACGGCGCCGAGGGTGCCGCCCTCGACTTCGCCCGGGTCGACGGGGCCTCCCGGGCCGAGGCGGGGGCGGTGGTCCTGGGCCGGGCCGACGGCAACGTGCGCTATCTGACCGCGCCCTGGGTGACCGAGGCGCGTGAGCGCGATCTGATGAAGCCGGGCTCGGGCGCGATGGACCTCACGCTCACCGACGGGGTGACCGCGCCGCTGGCCAGCCCGGCCCTGCGGTCGGGCCCGTGCACCTCGTGGAACGTGCTGCAGCTGACCGACGGGGACGGGAGCAGGCTGCTGACCGACCTCGGCGAACTGGTCCCGGCCCGGCTCACCTCCGGCGCGCCCGGAGCCGCGAAGGACGTGGCGGGCACGCGGGCGGTGCACACCTGGCAGCCGTTCGCCTGCTCGCTGGGCACGGTACGCTCGGCGGGCGTGCGCAGCGTCAACGCCTGGGCGTTCAACGAGCAGCCGCTGCCCGACGCGAGCGGCTCGGCGGTCTGGGTGTGCACCCGGGCGGAGACCTGGCGGGGCGGCGGGGCGCGGGTGCTGGCGCAGTTCCACACCCCGGGCGGCAGGTACGGGGCGGTGGCGGCGAAGGCCGAGAACGTCCCGGCGTGCGGGGTGCGCGATCCGCACGTGCTGGCCGGGGTGCTGTGGAAGTCAAAGGCGGATGGCTGGTACCTGCTGGCGGCCGGTAGCCGGCAGACGGCGTCGATCCGGGCGACGGGCGGCGTCGAGGGAGCGGCGGACGGCAGTCTGCTGACCGTACGGGCCGAGCAGGGGGCGCAGGCGGAGCTCAAGGGGAGGCTGCGGGACGGGCGTTCGCTCGGCGGGCTGCACTGACGGGCCGACTCCGACGGGTGTTCGAAGATCTCAGGTGAACATCGGCCATCGATCCGGCCCGTTCGAGGCCGGAATCGATCGGTAAGGTGTTCGTATGACTACCGGGGTACGCCGCAGAATGGGAGTCGAGGAGCGTCGGCAGCAGTTGATCGGCGTCGCCCTCGAACTGTTCAGCCGCCGCTCGCCCGACGAGGTCTCGATCGACGAGATAGCGTCCGCCGCGGGCATCTCACGCCCGCTGGTCTACCACTACTTCCCCGGCAAACTCAGCCTGTACGAGGCCGCGTTGAAGCGCGCTTCGGACGATCTGGCAGCCCGGTTCGCGGAGCCGCACGAGGGCCCGCTGGGGGCGCGGCTGCTGCGCGTGATGCGCCGCTACTTCGACTTCGTGGACGACCACGGGCCCGGGTTCTCCGCCCTGATGCGCGGCGGGCCGACGGTCGGCTCCTCGACGACCAACGCGCTGATCGACTCCGTACGGCAGGCCGCGTATGTCCAGATCCTTTCGCACCTGGGCGTGACCGACCCGCCCGCGCGTCTGGAACTGGTCGTGCGGTCCTGGATCTCGCTCGCCGAGTCGACGGCGCTGATCTGGCTGGACGGCCGGCGCATCCCGCGCGAGGAACTGGAGACGCAGCTCGTCGACGACTTCGCCGCGCTCGCCGCGGTGGCCGCGTCCTACGACGAGGAGACGGCGGCCCTGCTGCGCCGCGTCGTCGGGGACGAGCCGGCCGACGGCCCGTTCGCGCGGCTGGCCGGCCGGCTCGTCTCCCTGGCGACCTGAGGCCCGAGGGCCGGCGGGCCGCTCAGCTCTCGAACCCGGCGTACGAGGGGTCGAGGTCCCGGACCTCGGCGGAGGCGTGCAGC
This sequence comes from Streptomyces sp. NPDC058741, assembly GCF_042746715.1. Lineage (NCBI taxonomy): Bacteria > Bacillati > Actinomycetota > Actinomycetes > Kitasatosporales > Streptomycetaceae > Streptomyces > Streptomyces sp. NPDC058741. The sequence goes on from NZ_JBHYQH010000052.1 coordinate 9,216, forward strand.
GCGACGCCCTCGGCGGGGCTCAGGTGCTTGCGCAGCAGGTCCAGCGCGGCCTGGGTGAGCCGGGCCTTGGTCTCGTCGGTGCGGCCGGCGAGCAGGGCGATGTGGATGTGCACATGGGCGTGCCCCGCGGTCTCGGGGCCGACCACGATGTCCTCGGTCGGGCGGAACCGGCTCTTGCAGGCCGGCGGCTTGGCGGACGCGATCTCGACCGTCGCCTCGTGCAGCGCCTGGGCGAATCCGGGCCGGTCGAAGCGGGCGGCGAGGTCGGCGGAATAGTCGACGGTGATCTGCGGCATCAGCACTCCTGTCCTCGGTCGAGGAGCCTCACCCTGGCCGCAGGGCCGGTACGGCCACCGAGACGGAGGTGGGGCGGACCGCCGGCAGCGGTCCGCCCCACGGGTGCCGTGCGTTATCCGGCGGTCCGGGTGAAGACCGCGACCGTGCGGCCGGGGACGGCGAAGGTGCCCGACCCCTCGGCGTACGAGGAGGACTTGACGGTGGCGTCCGCCCCCGCCGCCTGCACCGGGTGCAGCCGGTAGCCCGTCCCCGCGAGTGCGGGCACGGTCTGCTCCTGCTGCTCGGGCGTGGCGTTGAAGACGACGACGAGGTCACCGAGCCGCATGGTGATCACGCCGGGCGTCTCGTCCTTGCCGGACAGCGGGAAGGACAGCCGGGACTGCACCTGCTCGGCCGTGCCGAGGGAGAAGTCCTTCTCGGTGCCGCGGATCTTCAGCAGGTCGCGGTAGGCGGCCGAGGCCCCCTCGATCTGCTCGCAGCCCACCTTCACCTTGGTCAGCAGCGGCTTGGCGTACGGCCACTTGTCGGCGTTGTCGTCCGCCATGGGCAGTCCTCGGCCGAAGCCGTTGCCGTCCTCGCAGTTCCAGTGGACGGCGTTGAACCAGTCGCCGCTGTCGTAGGAGTTGCGGTCCAGGGACTTGGAGCGCAGCAGGTCGGTGCCCGCCTGGGAGAGGGCCGGGCCCTGGGAGAGGGTGGCCGTCGCCATCGCGAGGACCTGCATGCGGGCCCGGTCGGAGGCGTCCACCGACGCCGGCAGCTTGAAGGCGAGGGCGTCGAAGAGGGACTCGTTGTCGTGCGCGTCGGCGTAGGCGAGGGCGTCGCCCGGGGCGTCGGCGTATCCGGCGGGGGCGCCGTTGTAGTCGACCTCGGAGCCCTTGACCTCCTTGCCGTCGGTGTCGGTGAACCGGTACGCGGCGAGGTTGCCGGAGAGCCCCACCTTGATCAGGTCCTGGTAGTGCAGCAGCCGGGCCTTCTGCTCGGCCGCAGTGCCGTTGTTCTCGGAGGCGTTGGGCTCGGTGTACAGGCCGGAGGCGAAGCCCTGGACGCCGGGGTCCTCGTCGAAGGGGCCGCCGCCGCGCACGGCGTCACGGGCCCGGTCGGAGAAGGTGGCGACACCGGTGCCCGCCATGTTCTTCTGCGTGGCCTGCTCGAAGCGGGCGTCGTCGGCGACCTCGCCGAAGTTCCAGCCCTCGCCGTACAGGATGATCTTCTTGCCGTCGACACCGTCCTTCGCGGGCGTCAGCGCGTCGAGGGCCTTCCTGACCGCGAGGATGTTGGCCTTCGGGTGGTGGCCCATGAGGTCGAAGCGGAAGCCGTCGACCTTGTACTCCTTGGCCCAGGTGACGATCGAGTCGACGACCAGCTTGCCCATCATGGCGTTCTCGGTGGCCGTGTTGGCGCAGCAGGTGCTGTTGGCGACCGAGCCGTCGGCCAGGAGCCGCTGGTAGTAGCCGGGCACGATCCGGTCCAGGACGGAGGTGTCCGCCTGGCCGCTGGCGGCGGTGTGGTTGTAGACCACGTCCATGACGACCCTGAGGCCGTCGTCGTTGAGCGCCTTGACCATCTTGCGGAACTCGACCGTGCGGGCCGTGCCGTCGGGGTCGGTGGCGTAGGAGCCCTCGGGGACCGTGTAGTGGTAGGGGTCGTAGCCCCAGTTGTAGGCGTCCTTCGCGGCGATCTTCCCCACGCACTCCTGCTGCTTGTCGGAGTCGGCCGGGTAGGAGGCCAGGTCGCAGTCGGTCCTCGCCTGGTCGGCCTTGCGCTCGGGGATGGTGGCGATGTCGAAGGCGGGCAGCAGGTGCACGTACGAGGTGCCGGCCTTCGCCAGCTCGCGCAGGTGCTTGGAGCCGTCGCTGTCCTTGGCGGTGAAGGCGAGGTAGGTGCCGGGGTGCTTCGCCGTGCGGTCCTCGACGGAGAAGTCCCGGATGTGCAGCTCCTGGATCTGGGCGTCCCGCAGCGGAACGGCCCTGGGCTTGGTGTACGTCGACCAGCCGGCGGGCCTGAGGGCCTTGTCGCGCAGGTCGACGACGAGACTGCGCTCGGAGTCGGCGGTGAGGGCGACGGCGTAGGGGTCGGTGACCTTGTTGGTGACGACCTTGCGGACGCTGGGCGCCCAGACCTTCACGACGTAGCGGTAGGGCTTGCCCTTCCAGGACGCGGGGCCGGTGACGGACCAGACGCCGGTGGCAACGTCACGCTTCATGGCGACGGTGGAGCCGCCGATCTCCAGGGCCACCGACTGCGCGGTCGGGGCCCACACGGACAGCGTGGGGCGGCCCCGGGTGAAGGTCGGCCCGAGGTCGGCCTTCGTGGCGTCGTAGAGGTCGTCGAGGACCCCGGCGATCTGGACGCCGGTGGCCGCGAGGACGGCCCCGTTGGCGGCGTGCTGGGTGGCGACGACCTGGCCGCGCAGGGCGGCGCGGACCCGGTCGCGGTCGCGCGGGTCGACGCTGAAGGCGTCGTACTCCTTCAGGTGCGGGAAGGCGGCCTTCTGGGCGTCGCTGAGCTCCGCCCTGGACAGCCGCAGCCACTTCGCGTCACCGGTGAGGGCGCCGTCCTTCACCGCGATCGAGCCGTCGCGGGAGTACAGCAGCTGGGTGGAGGCGGCGGCCTCGGCCCCGTTCCAGGCGAGGGTGTTCCGGTCGATCCAGACCGCCTTGGAGGTGGTCAGGTCGAGTGCGGCGGCCGAGCCCGCGGGCTGCGGGAGCAGGTACTTCTCCTGGCCGCTCACCAGCCACACCTCGTGGCCGCTCGCCTTGAGGTCGAGCGACTGGTCGGTGGGCAGGTCCTTCTCGTCGCCCTTGTGCAGGATGTAGCTGAGACTGGTGGCACCCTCGGTGAGCGGCACCTCGAAGACCGCGCCATAGGAGTCAGTCTTGACCGGCTTCAGGGGGTTCGACCAGTCGGTGGGGTTCGCGGCGCCCGTCCACACGTGCAGGCCCCAGCCGCCGTAGGCCCCGTCGGCGCGGTGGTAGTGCAGGACGGCCTTGCTCTTGTCGGGCGCCGGGTAGTCGGGGCGCTCGCTGGTGACGGTGTCCTTGCCCTGCTCGATCCAGACCTCGCCGGTCTTGGTGACGTCGATCGTGCGGTCGGTGGAGACGTCCTTGTTGCCGTCCTTGTCGATGACGAGGAAGCCGACGCTGGAGGCTCCGGGCTTGAGCTTGACGTAGGCGAAGGCACCGTAGGCGTCGCGGCCGACGAAGGGGTGGCTCTTCGGCCACTCGGTGGCCTCGCCCTCGGCGAGGTCGCCCCAGGCGTACAGCCCCCAGTCGGCGTAGTCGCCGTCGGTGCGCTTGTAGTGGACGATCGCGTAGTCGCGGGAGGAGGCCGTGGGCGGCTCCTCCACCGGCGGGGTGCCGGTGGTGGAGGCGGCCAGGGCGCTCGCGGTGCGGCCGGCCGCGTCGATCACGACGGCCTTGTAGCGCAGGGCGGTGCCGGGCGGCACGTCCTTGCCGATGGTGTGGGTGACCTTGTAGGGGGCGTGGTCGGCGGAGCCGAGGACCTGCCACTTGCCGTTGCCGGTCTGGGCGGCGAAGACGACGCGGTTGCGCTGTCCCCCGTCGACGTCCGCGGTGACCTCGGCGGTGCCGGTGGCGCCGGCCGCCGGGGCCTTGAGAGCGAGCGTGGGCGCGGTGGCCGGCCTGGCGGGCTTTCCGGCCGCCCTGAGGACGATCGCCGAGCCGGCCGGGACGGTGACGGTGACCTTCTTGTCCCCGTCGCTCTTCACGGAGGCGCCGGTGCCGTGGATGCCCTTGAAGGTCATGCCGGCCGAGCCGGTCGCGAAGGTCGCGGTCTTCTTCTCGGCGGCGTTGTTGAAGGCGACGACGTACTCGGTGCCGGTCTTCGCGTCCGTGCGGGAGAAGGCGTAGACGCCGGGCCCGTCGGCCGCGTGGCGCTGCTGCTGGACGCCGTCGGTGAGCGCCGGGTTCGCCTTGCGGAGCTTGGCGAGCGCGCTGATCTGCCGGTACAGGGGCGCCCTGGTGTCGTAGGCGTCCTCGGCGTGGGTGGCGTCGGTGCCGATGCGGTCGTCGTCGAGGTAGTCGGCGGTGCGCGAGGCGAACATGGTCTGCCGGGCGTCCTTGTCGCCGCCCGGGCCGGCGAAGCCCTGCTCGTCGCCGTAGTAGACGACGGGGTTGCCGCGGCTGAGGAACATCAGCTCGTTGGCGAGCTTGTCCTTGGCGAGGAGCTCGGCGTCGGTGGCCTTCGGGTTGTCCTGCCTGAGGAACGACCCGATGCGGCCCATGTCGTGGTTGCCGAGGAAGGTGACCTGCTCGTACGCGTTGGACTTGCCGGTCGTGTACTTGTAGTCGTCGCCGAAGACGCCCGCGAGCTTCTGGGCGCTGCCGCCCTGGGAGGCGTACTGGCGGGCCGCCTCCTGGAAGGGGAAGTCGAGGGTGGCGTCGAGCCGGCCCTGGGTGACGTAGGGGGCGGTGACGTTCGTGTCGGCGGAGTAGACCTCGCCGAACATGAAGAAGTCGTCCCGGCCCTTCTTCGCCGCGTAGGCGTCCAGGGCGGTCGCCCACTGCGTCCAGAACTCCATGTTGACGTGCTTCACGGTGTCGATCCGGAAGCCGTCGATGTCGAAGTCCCGCACCCAGCGCCGGTAGATCTTCTCCATGCCGCTGACGACCTCGGGACGCTCGGTCCACAGGTCGTCGAGACCGGAGAAGTCACCGTGGGTGGAGCTCTCACCGGCGAAGGTGGAGTCGCCCCTGTTGTGGTACATGGTCGGGTCGTTGAGCCACGACGGGACCTTGTTCCTCTGCGCGGCCACCGGCGTGCGCGGGAACGAGTCGCGGTCGACCTCGGGGAAGTCCCGCCGCCCGTCGGCGTAGTCGGCGTCGTCGAAGGGCACGCCGTCCTTCGTCAGGTACGGGAAGGCGCCCTTGGAGAGGTAGCCGTAGGACTTCTCCTCGTAGTCGACGACGTCGGCCGTGTGGTTGGTGATGACGTCGAAGAAGACCTTCATGCCCTTGTCGTGGGCCTTGTCGATGAGGGTCTCGAGGTCCTCGTTGGTGCCGAAGTGCGGGTCGACCTGCGTGAAGTCGGTGATCCAGTAACCGTGGTAGCCGGCCGAGGCGTCCTTGCCGGTGCCCTGCACGGGCCGGTTCTTGAAGATCGGCGCCATCCACAGGGCGGTGGTGCCGAGGCCCTTGATGTAGTCGAGCTTCTTCGTCAGGCCCTTGAGGTCGCCGCCCTGGTAGAAGCCCTTGTCGGTCGGGTCGTAGCCGGTGGCGAGGCGTGAGCCGGTCAGGCCGCCCTTGTCGTTGCGCGGGTCGCCGTTGGCGAAACGGTCCGGCAGGACGAAGTAGAACTGCTCACGGGTGGCGTCGTGCCGGGCCGGCTCGGCGGCCAGCCTGGCGTCCGACGGAGGCGGCGGGAGCGTGGCCGCCCCGGCGGCGAGCGGCTGGACGAGTGCTGCGGCCAGCGCGGTGGCGGTGACCGCGGCGACCCGTCCGGCACGGGCGGTTCGGCGCCGGTGCGGCGCCGGCCATCTCGGTATCACTGACGTGGACTCCTTGCGATTGCGGCTCTCTCGGGTCCGACCCCGCGCGACCGTATCGCCGCCGAAACGCTTACAGCAAGAGTCCTGAAAGCATTGGAAAGAACTTTCAACAACCGGAGTCGGTCCGGAGGAGCGGCCCCCACGGCCGCGGGGACGTCGCCATGGGGGCCGCCGGCGGTGCGAACGCCCGTCTAGCAGCTGGACTTGCCCGCGTAGACCGCGAGGGCCGTGTTGGCGCCCAGGGTGGCCGTGAGCTGGCCGCTGGAGTTCACCGTCACCGTCGTGTTGTTCTGCACGTTGCAGTACGTCCCGGCGGGCAGCGAGGTCTGGTACGTCCGGTTCAGCGAGCCCGACTCGTGGTTGATGGCCACGAAGCCCTTGCTGCCCCGGCCGAAGGCGATCGCGTCGCCCCCGTTGTCCCACCAGTTGGTGACGGCCTGGCCCCGCGTGGCGTTGCGGAAGCCGACCATCGACTTGATCTCACGCCACTTGTGCTGGCACTTCCAGCCGTCCTGCCAGCAGGCGTTGACCTGACCGCCGTTGGGCGGTCCGGCGTCGGCGTTGCTGAACTCGTAGCCGGAGTTGATGTCCGGGGCGCCGTAGGGCCAGGCCAGCATGAAGACGTTGGCCAGCGTGTAGGTGGCGCCGTCCTTGTAGCTGAGCGTGGAGCCGTTGCGCTCGGTGTCGTGGTTGTCCACGAAGACGCCGGAGACGCGGCTGCTCATGTAGCCCCAGCCTTCGCCGTAGTTCTTCAGGTAGGCGAGGTTCTCGTTGTTGAAGACCCGCTTGAGGTCGTAGGCGTAGCGGAACTCCTGGACGTCGCCGTTGCCCGTGTACTCGCTGGGCTGGACGGCCTCGCCGGCGCCGTAGATGGCCTCCTGCTTCCAGTAGGCGGACGGGTTGGTCAGGCGGGACTTGATGTTGGCGAGGTCGGCGGCCGGGATGTGCTTGGCCGCGTCGATGCGGAAGCCGTCGACGCCGAGCGAGAGCAGGTCGTTCATGTACGTGGCGATGGCTCCGCGCACGTAGTTCTCGCCGGTGTCGAGGTCGGCCAGGCCGACCAGTTCGCAGTTCTGGACGTTCCCGCGGTCCTGGTAGTTGTTGATCTGCGAGGTGCAGTTGTCGAAGTCGTAGGAGGAGTACAGGCGGGGGTAGTTGTACTTCGTGTACGACGAGCCGCCGGTGCCGGTGCCGCTGCCCGCCGACATGTGGTTGATCACGGTGTCGACGACGACCTTCACACCGGCCGCGTGGCAGGTGTTCACCATGTTCTGGAAGGCGCTGCGGTCACCGAGCCGGCCGGCGATCTTGTAGCTGACCGGCTGGTACGAGGTCCACCACTGCGAGCCCTGTATGTGCTCGGCGGGCGGGGAGACCTGGACGTAGCCGTAGCCCGCCGGGCCGAGGGTGCTGGTGCACTCCTTGGCGACGGAGGCGTACTTCCACTCGAAGAGGACGGCCGTGACGTCCTTGGTGCCAGGAGGGGAGGCCTGGGCGCCAGTCGGGGTCATGACAACCGCAGCCGCGGCGAGAGCGACGGCGGCGGAGAGGTATCTGCGTGCCATGTGGGGTTTCCTTCTTCGTTGAAGGCACTTGCTGCAAGGTTCAGAAACCCTTGCAGTGACGAGATATTAAAGGCCCGCCACCCGAAAGGGCAGCGGGCCGTACAAAATTCACAGGAAAATTCAGCCGGTGACCGCGGTGGTCCACCACACGGTGGTGTCGGCGGGCAGCTTCGCCTCGTCGTCCACCTCGACGATCTCCCCGCTCGCGACCAGCACCCGGCCGTACGACGGCGTCGCCACCGACTCCCGGGTGGTGTTCGCCACACACACGAACTCCCCGCGCCGGAAGGCGAGTACGCCCTCCGGCGCGCGCAGCCACTCCACCGACGAGCCGGCACCGAGGTCAGGCTGCTCCCGGCGCACCGCGAGCGCGGCCCGGTACAGCTCCAGCGTCGAACCGGCCACGCCGGTCTGCGCCTCGACGCTCAGCTCGCCCCAGCCCTCCGGCTGCGGCAGCCAGCTGCCGCCGTCACCGAAGCCGTACGACGTCCCCGTCCGGGTCCACGGGATCGGCACCCGGCACCCGTCGCGGAAGCCGTCCTGGCCCGCGCCCCGGAAGTACGCCGGGTCCTGGCGCACCTCGTCCGGCAGGTCGACGACGTCGGGCAGGCCGAGCTCCTCGCCCTGGTAGATGTACGCCGAGCCGGGCAGGGCCAGCATCAGCAGGCTCGCGGCGCGCGCCCGGCGCAGCCCCAGCTCGCGGTCGCCGGCCAGGCGGATCTGGGTGCCGAGGCCGGGCGGGTTGGCGAACCGGGTGGCGTGCCGGGTCACGTCGTGGTTGGACAGCACCCAGGTGGCGGGGGCGCCGACCGGGCGCATCGCCTCCAGGGTGCGGTCGATGACCTCGCGCATCTCGGCGGCGTCCCAGTGGGTGCTGAGGTACTGGAAGTTGAACGCCTGGTGCAGCTCGTCCGGGCGGACGTAGTGGGCGGTGCGCTCGATGGTGGGCGTCCACGCCTCGGCGACGAAGATGCGCCCGCCCGTCTCCCACCACCGCCCCTCCGACGAAGGCCCTTCGGGCCCCTTCTTTTCGGCGTACTCGTCGAGGATGAGGCGCCACTGCCGGTAGATCGCGTGCACGCCCTCCTGGTCGAAGAACGGCATGACATCGTTGCCCAGCAGCTTCACCTGGTCGTGGGACCCGAGGTCGGGCAGCCCGTCGGCCTTCACCAGGCCGTGGGCGACGTCGATCCGGAAGCCGTCGACGCCCATGTCCAGCCAGAAGCGCAGGATGGAGCGGAACTCGTCGCCGACCGCCGGGTGCTCCCAGTTGAAGTCGGGCTGCTCGGGGGCGAAGAGGTGCAGGTACCACTCGCCGGGCGTGCCGTCGGGCTCGGTGACCCGGGTCCAGGCCGGGCCGCCGAAGATCGACTCCCAGTCGTTGGGCGGCAGTTCGCCCTTCTCGCCCTTGCCGGGGCGGAAGTGGTAGCGCTCGCGCAGCGGCGAGCCCGGACCGTCGGCGACGGCCCGCTTGAACCACTCGTGCTGGTCCGAGGAGTGGTTGGGCACGAGGTCGACGATGATCCGCAGGCCGAGCTCGTGGGCGTCGCGGATCAGCGCGTCGGCGTCCAGGAGGTTGCCGAACATGGGGTCGACGGCACGGTAGTCGGCGACGTCGTAGCCGGCGTCGGCCTGCGGCGAGGCGTAGAAGGGGCTGAGCCACACGGCGTCCACGCCGAGGTCACGCAGGTGCGGCAGACGGGTGCGGACACCCTCCAGGTCACCCATGCCGTCACCGTTGCTGTCGGCGAAGCTGCGCGGGTACACCTGGTAGATCACCGCGTCCCGCCACCAGTCGCGGCGCTTGGTGACGGTGGCGACGGCCGATTCCTTCAGGGTGGGGGCGGCGGAGTGCTGCTGACTCATGACGTCCTTGATGCGATGAGGGCCCCCCGCCCGGTCGGGGCGCAGGAGGCGATCGGGTCGTGGAAGCGTGGGGGCGAGGGACGAGGCGGCCGCGGTGACAGCGGGGTCGGATGGGCACCGCGGCCGCCACCCGCGCGGCAGCGCCGCGCGGGAGCCTCGGGCGAAGGGCGGTCAGCCCTTCGTGCCGCCGGCGGTGAGGCCGGTGACCAGGTTCCTCTGCACGAGGTAGAAGAACGCGGAGACGGGTATCGCGATGAGGACCGCGGTGGCGGCCATCAGGTTGCGCTGGGCGTCGTGCTCGCTGACGAAGCTCTGCAGACCGACGGCGAAGGTGTACTTCTCGTCGTCCAGCATGAACACGGTGGCGAAGGCGACCTCACCGAAGGCGGTGATGAAGCTGTAGAACGCGGCCACCGCGAGACCCGGCCGGGCGAGCGGCAGGATCAGCCGGAAGAACGTGCCGAAGGGCGACAGCCCGTCGACGCGCCCCGCCTCGTCGATCTCGAACGGGATGGTGTCGAAGTAGCCCTTCAGCAGCCAGGCGCAGTAGGGCACCGCGGTCGAGCAGTAGACCAGGATCAGACCCAGGTAGGTGTCGACGAGCTGGAGGCCCGACAGGATCTGGTACATCGGCACGATCAGGACGGCGATCGGGAACATCTGCGTGCACAGGAGCACCCACATGAACTTCTTGTAGCCCGGGAAGCGCATGCGCGACACCGCGTAACCGGTCGTGGCGGCGATGACCACTCCGATGACCGTGGTTCCGAGCGACACGATGAGCGTGCTCTGGAGCCAGTGGAAGAAGTTGGTCTCCCGGACCACGAAGGTGTAGTTGTCCAGGGTCATCTTCGACCAGATGCGCCCGGGGTGCAGGTAGTCGTCCTTGTCCGGGCCGAGGGACAGGAAGACCAGCCAGGCGATCGGGAAGAGCGCGATCAGGCTCGCGAAGATCAGCAGGCCGTGGGAGAGGAGGCTCCCGGCGAGACCGCGGTCGCCGCGCCGGCGCACGGGGGCGGACGCGGGGGCGACGGCGGGGGCCGGGGCCTCACCGGCGGACTGCTGGACGGTCGTGGTGCTCATGGGGACTCCTGCCTCAGATCGCGAGCTGCTGCTCATCGCGGTTCAGCCAGCGGCGGTAGAAGGAGGTGAAGACGATCAGGATGCCCAGCAGCAGGATGCCGTAGGCGGCCGACTGCGCGAAGTCGCGCGGCTGCTGTCCGAAGCCGAGCTGGTAGGCCCAGGTGACGAGGATCTGCGCGTCCGGGGCGGTGTTGCCGAACAGCAGGAAGATGATGGCGAACTGGTTGAACGTCCAGATCACACCGAGCAGCACCACGGTGGAGCTGACCGACCGCAGGCCCGGCAGGGTGACGTAGCGGAACTGCTGCCAGCGGCTGGCGCCGTCCATCTCCGCGGCCTCGTAGAGGGAGGAGTCGATGGACTGCAGGCCGCCCAGGAGCGAGAGCATCATGAACGGCACACCGCACCAGGTGTTGACCATGATCGCGGCGAAGCGCTGCCAGAAGGTGTCCTCCAGCCACGCCGGGTTCGGCAGGTGCAGCGCGTCCAGAGCCGAGTTGATCAGGCCGGTGTCGGCGAGCATGAACCGCCAGCCGAAGACGGTGGTGAAGGTCGGCACGGCCCACGGCAGGATGAGGATCAGCCGGTAGAAGGTGCGTCCGCGCAGCTTCTGGTTGAGCAGCAGGGCGAGGCCCAGGCCGATGGAGTAGTGCAGGGCGACGCACACGGCCGTCCACACGATCGTCCAGATGAAGTGGGACCAGAAGCGCTCGTAGGCGGTCTCCCCCCACAGGATGTCGGCGTAGTTGTCGAACCCGATGAACTTGTAGGTGGCCTCGATCTCGTTGAGGCCGATCGTCCGGGCCGTGTTGAGGCTGGTGGCGTCGGTGAGCGTCAGGTAGAAGCCGTAGGCCAGGGGGTACAGCACGAGGACGCCGAGCACGACGGCCACGGGCGCGATCATCGCGTAGGCGTACCAGTGCTTCTGGTAGCTGTGCTTGAGGCGCCGGCCCAGCCCGGACCGGGGACCGCGGTCACCGCTCCGCTTGCCGGTCGCTCGGTCGATGGCGACTGTCATGTTCGACAACCTTCTTCGCGAACTGGAGATCAGCTGAAGATCAGGGGGTACGGCACACAGGCCGACGGCCGCCGGACCCTCCCCTGGGGAAGCGGGGGATCCGGCGGCCACACGGACTTACTTGCTGTAGTCCGGGAGCAGCTTGGCGATCGCGGTCTCGGCGCTGCTGAGCCCCTGGTCCAGGGACTTCTTGCCACCGGCGATGGCGAGCAGCTCGTCGTCCAGCGGCGTCCACAGCGAGCTGTACTCGGGCAGCTCGGGACGCGGCTGGGCGGCGGCGAGCACGCTCTGATAGCCGGCGATGCCGGGGTCGGCCTTGACCTGGTCGGTGTAGGCGTCGTCGCGCGTCGGCAGGGTGTTGTTCTTCAGCGCGATGGTCTCCTGCGCCTTCGCCGAGGTCATGAACTTCACGAACGTCAGCGAGGCCTCCTGGTGGGCCTTGTCCGAGCCGGCGTAGACCGAGAGGTTGTGGCCGCCGGTCGGGGCGCCCGCCTTGCCGGAGGAACCGGCCGGGACGGTGGCGATGCCCAGGTTGGCCTTGTCCTTGAACGCCGAGCCCTTGTAGAAGTTCGTGATCTCCCACGGGCCCTGGATGATCGAGGCGACCTTGCCGCTGACGAACGCCTCCTGGATGTGGGCGTAGGCGTCGGCGGTGGTGTCGGCCTTGTGCAGGCCCTTGCCCTTGAACAGGCTCTGCCAGGTGCCGTAGGCCTTCTTGGCCGCGGGCGAGGTGACCGTGATCTTCTTGGCGTCGACGTCGACGGTGTCGGCGCCCTCGCCGTAGAGGAACGAGTGGGCGTAGTAGGACTGGGTGGAGCCCCAGTAGCCGTCGACGCCGGTCTTGTCCTTGATGGTGGCGGCGGCCTTCTTCAGCTCGTCCCAGGTCTTGGGGGCCTCGACGCCGGCCTTCTCGAACAGTTCCTTGTTGTAGACCAGGGCGAGGGTGTCCGTGGTGAACGGCGCGCCGTAGGTCTTGCCCTCGTACTGGGCCTGCTTGATCAGGTTGGACTTGAACTCGTCCTGCTCGGCCATGGCCTCGGTGCCGTCCAGCGGCAGGAAGAAGCCCTTCTTGGCGAAGGCCGGGGTCCAGCCGACCTCGGAGCGCAGCACGTCGGGGGCGCCCTTGGAACCGGCGGCGGTGTCGAACTTGTTCTGCGCCTGGTCGAAGGGGACGTTGACGTACTTGACCTTGATGTCCTTGTTGGCAGCCTCGAACTCCTTGACGAGGGCCTTGTAGGTCGGCGCCTCGTTGGTGGCGTTGGAGGTGTCCCACCAGGTGATGGTGACCGGACCGTCGGCCTTGTCGCCGCTGTCACTTCCGCCGCACGCCGTCGCTGCCAGGGCGAGGGACGCCACCAGCGCGGTGGCCGCTATGCCACGCCGCATGAGTTCTCCTTGAGGGTGAAGCCCGTTTCGTGCTGCCGACTGCGCCGTTGGCCGCCGGGCGTCGGTGACATTAGCCGCGCTCGGTCGGCTGGCGAAAGACCTTGCAGCAAAAAGATGCAAGGGATACGGAAGGTTATCCCGCCGTGACCTCCTCTCGACCGTCCCGAAGCCGGGATTCCCGCCTGATCGGCGGGGACTGGGACAGTTGTGCAAGACTCTGCAAGCACTTGCCATCCGCCTTCGCCGAGGGGAATCATCCGTTGCGGAGCGGACACCGACCACGAGTTGAGGGACCGCGATGACCAAGCCACCCGCTACGGGCCGCGCGCCGGCGCGCACCAGGCGTCGCGTCGGTGTGCAAGGAGATCCACGGCCGCTACAGTCCAGTGCTGTGACCACACGGCTCGCCGACATCGCAGCGCAGGCGGGAGTGAGTGAAGCGACGGTCAGCCGAGTCCTCAACGGCAAGCCGGGCGTCGCCTCCACCACCCGCCACTCCGTGCTGGCCGCCCTCGACGTCCTGGGCTACGAGCGCCCCGTGCGGCTGCGGCAGCGCAGCGAGGGCCTGGTGGGCCTGATCACCCCGGAGCTGGAGAACCCGATCTTCCCGGCCCTGGCCCAGGTCATCGGCCAGGCGCTGACCCGCCAGGGCTACACGCCGGTGCTGGCCACCCAGACCCCGGGCGGCTCGACCGAGGACGAACTCACCGAGATGCTCGTCGACCGCGGGGTCGCGGGCATCATCTACGTCTCCGGGCTGCACGCGGACACCACCGCCGACATGCAACGCTACGACCGGCTGCGCGCGCAGGGCGTGCCGTACGTGCTGGTGGACGGTTTCTCGCCGAAGGTGCAGGCGCCGTTCATCTCCCCCGACGACCGCGCCGCGATGTCCCTGGCGGTCACGCACCTGGCGTCCCTCGGGCACACACGGATCGGACTGGCCCTGGGGCCGAAGCGGTTCGTGCCCGTGCAGCGCAAGATCGAGGGCTTCGTGCGGGCCATGCACGAGCAGCTGGGCCTGAACGCCGAGACAGTGGGGACGGAGCTGGTCCAGCACTCCCTGTACACCCTGGAGGGCGGTCAGGCCGCCGCCACGGCCCTGATGGAGCGGGGCTGCACCGCGGTGGTGTGCGCCAGCGACATGATGGCGCTGGGCGCGATCCGGGCGGCCCGGCAGCACGGTCTGGACGTGCCGAAGGACATCTCCGTGGTCGGCTTCGACGACTCCCCGCTGATCGCGTTCACCGACCCGCCGCTGACCACGATCCGCAAGCCGGTGCCGGCGATGGGCCAGGCCGCGGTGCGCACGCTGCTGGAGGAGATCGGCGGGACGCCCGCGCCGCACAGCGAGTTCGTGTTCATGCCGGAACTGGTGGTGCGCGGTTCGACCGCATCGGCTCCCGGGGAGCGCGGTCGCTCCTGAGGCGCGCGATCACTCCTGACGCGCACCGTCGCTCCCCTGACGCGCGCGGCCTGATCCCGCCGGGCGACCCGTCCCAGAACTCGCGGTGCGGGGCGGGTCGCGGGATGATCGGTGGAGAAGTCCTTTTCTGGCAGACTCTGCGCCTATGGGTGAAACGACCGTGACGAAGCCGGAGGGTCTGGAAGCCGCCCTTCCGCACCCCGTTGCGGCCGAGACGGGGCCGGGTCCGCTGCGTCGGCTGCGCACTCCCCGCCGGCCCCGTTTCTGGTTCGAGATCCTGCTGATCGCGGTGAGTTACTGGGCGTACTCGCTCGTGCGCAACGCCGTGCCCGAGCAGAGAGCCGAGGCGCTGAACAACGCCGACTGGATCTGGCGGGTCGAGCATCATCTCGGCATCGCTGTCGAGGAGTCGGTCAACCACGCGGTCAACTCGGTGACTTGGCTCATCATCGCGATGAACTACTACTACGCCACGCTCCACTTCGTGGTGACGCTGGGTGTGCTCGTGTGGCTCTACCGCCGCCATCCCGGCCGTTACGCGGCGACGCGCCTGGTGCTGTTCGCGACGACCGCCGTCGCCCTGCTCGGCTACTACCTGTATCCGCTGGCGCCCCCGCGGCTGATGAGGGGCGGCGACTTCGTCGACACCGTCCTCGTCCACCAGACCTGGGGGTCGATGGCCTCCGGCGACCTGAAGCACGTGTCCAACCAGTACGCCGCGATGCCGTCGATGCACATCGGCTGGTCGGTGTGGTGCGGCCTGACGGTCTTCGCCCTGGCGACGGTCCCCTGGGTGCGCGTGCTGGGCCTGCTGTACCCGGCGCTGACCCTGGTGGTCATCGTGGCCACGGCCAACCACTTCTGGCTGGACGCGGTGGGCGGCTTGCTGTGCCTGGCGTTCGGGTTCGCGGTGGCCGGGCTCTGGTACGGGAGGTGGCCGTACGCACTGCCCAGGGCCGTGCGGGGGGCGGTGCCGACGGCGGTACCAGGGGCGCCGCCGGCGGCGGTACCAGGGGCGGCACCGACGGCGGTACCAGGGGCGGTACCGGCGGCGGTACCAGGGGCGCCGCCGGCGGCGGGACCAGGGGCGGCACCGACGGCGGTACCAGGGGCGGGACCAGGGGCGGTGCCGACGGCGGTACCGACCGCGACCGAACGGCCGGACTCACCGGGCGCACCGGCCGCTCAGGGTGCACCGGAGGCACCGGGTGCACCGGACGTACCGGCCGCTCCGGCCGCACCGGGTGGACCGGGCGCACCGGGTGGACCCGGGGGCGGGCACTCGCCGGTGCCGCGGACGCGGGTCCACGTGGAGCGGCGGGGAGTCCTCGGCGAGGACGGGCAGGCGGGTCGGGCCGCGGTCCTCGGCGAAGACGGGCATGCCGCGGCTTCCGACGAGGACCGGCATGCCGCGGCCTCAGGCGGTGACCGGCAGGTGGCCCGGGCCGGGCTCCGGGGCGACGGCGAGCCCGTACCCCGGAGCAGGGCATGCGGCGAGGACGAAGCGGCGGCGCGGACGAGTTCCTGAACGGGCCGGGCTCCCTCTCGGGGTCACCGCCCGGTGACCCCGTAGAACAGTTCCTCCACCACGCCCCGCGCCCGGCGCGCCGTGCGCCGGTACGCGTCGAGCATGTCGCCCGCGTGGCCGGGTCCGTAGCCCAGGTACCGCCCGACGGCGGACAGCTCCCTGGGCTCCGTCGGGAACGTGTCGCCGGCCCGGCCGCGAACCAGCATCACCGCGTTGCGGACGCGGGTCGCGAGGACCCAGGCCTCGTCGAGGGTGGCGGCGTCCTCGTCGGTGATCAGCCCGGCCGTGCGGGCGGCGTCGAGGGCCTCGCGGGTGCGGGTGGTGCGTAGGCCCGGCTCCCGCGCGGCGTGCCGCAGCTGCGTCAGCTGCACGGTCCACTCCACGTCGGACAGACCGCCCGGCCCCAGCTTGGCGTGCAGCTTGGGGTCGGCGCCGCGCGGCAGCCGCTCGGACTCCATCCGGGCCTTCAGCCGCCGGATCTCGCGCACGGCGTCGTCCCCGAGCCCGTCGGCCGGATAGCGCAGCGGGTCGATCAGCTCGATGAACCGGCGCCCGAGGTCCGCGTCGCCGGCGACCGGCTCGGCCCGCAGCAGCGCGTGCGACTCCCAGGTCAGCGACCAGCGACGGTAGTAGGCGGCGTAGGAGGTGAGGGTGCGCACGAGGGGTCCGGACTTGCCCTCCGGGCGCAGGTCGGCGTCGATGAGCAGGGGCGGGTCGGAGCTGGGGATCTGCAGCAGGCGGCGCATCTCGGATACGACCTTGCCGGCCGCCTCGGAGGCCTCCCGCTCGTCGACGCCGTCCTGGGGCTCGTGCACGAACAGGACGTCCGCGTCGGAGCCGTAGCCCAGCTCATGGCCGCCGAACCGGCCCATGCCGATGATCGCGAACCGGGTGGGCAGGTCGTCGCCCCAGCCGTCCCGGACGACCGCGCGCAGCGTGCCGGCGAGGGTCGCCGCCGTCAGGTCCGACACCGCCTCCCCGACCCGGTCCACGAGGGCGCCCTGGTCGGCCTCGGCGGGCTGCTCCTCGGTGCCGTAGGAACCGACGATGTCGGCGGCGGCCGTGCGGAACAGCTCGCGGCGGCGCACCCCGCGGGCGGCCGTGACCGCCTGGGCCGCGTTGTCGGCCCGCCTCACGGCGGCGAGTATCTCCTGCTCCAGATGGGCGCGGGAGCGCGGTTCGAGGCCGCCGCCGTCCCCGTCGCCGAGCAGCGCCACCGCCTCGGGCGCCCGCATCAGCAGGTCGGGCGCGAGGCGCCCGGCGGACAGCACCCGGGCGAGGTTCTCCGCCGCGGCGCCCTCGTCGCGCAGCAGCCGCAGGTACCAGGGGGTCTTGCCGAGCGCGTCCGAGACCTTGCGGAAGTTCAGCAGGCCCGCGTCCGGTTCGGCCGAGTCGGCGAACCAGCCCAGCAGGACGGGCAGCAGCGTGCGCTGGATGGCGGCCTTGCGGGTGACGCCGGAGGCCAGTGCCTCCAGGTGGCGCAGGGCGGAGGCCGGGTCGGCGTACCCGAGGGCGACCATGCGCTCCCGGGCCGCCTCGGCACTGAGCCGGGCCTCGCCGGTGGCGAGCTGGGCGACCGCGTCGAGCAGCGGCCGGTAGAACAGCTTCTCGTGGAGCCGGCGGACGACGCCGGCGTGCCGCTTCCACTCGCGGAGCAGTTCGGCCACCGGGTCGGCGCGCAGCCCGAGGGAGCGGCCGATGCGGCGCAGGTCGGCCTCGTCCTCGGGGACGAGATGGGTGCGGCGCAGCCGGAACAGCTGGATCCGGTGCTCCAGGGACCGCAGGAAACGGTAGGCCGCGTCGAGCTGGGCGGCGTCGGCGCGGCCCACGTACCCGCCCGCGGCGAGGGCGCCCAGTGCGTCGAGGGTCGTGCCGCTGCGCAGGGAGGTGTCGGCCCGGCCGTGCACCAGCTGGAGCAGCTGCACGGCGAACTCGACGTCCCTGAGGCCGCCCGGGCCCAGCTTCAGCTGGCGGTCGACCTCGGAGACGGGGATGTTCTCCACGACCCGGCGGCGCATCTTCTGCACGTCGGGCACGAAGTTCTCGCGTTCGGCGGCCTTCCACACCAGGGGCTGGAGGGCGGTGACGTACTCGGAGCCGAGGACGGGGTCGCCGGCCACCGGGCGGGCCTTGAGCAGGGCCTGGAACTCCCAGGTCTTGGCCCAGCGCTGGTAGTAGGCGAGGTGGCTGGAGAGGGTCCGCACCAGGGGGCCGTTCCTGCCTTCGGGGCGGAGGTTGGCGTCCACGGGCCAGATGGATCCCTCGACGGTGGTCTCCGAGCAGATCCGCATCATGTGCGAGGCGAGCCGGGTCGCGGCCCGGATCGCCTTCGTCTCGTCGGCCCCGTCGACGGCCTCGCCGACGAAGATGACGTCCACGTCGGAGACGTAGTTCAGCTCGTGGCCGCCGCACTTGCCCATGGCGATCACGGCGAGCCGGCACATCCCCGCGTCCTCGGGCGCCGCCGCCTCGGCGAGCCGGAGGGCGGCGCGCAGGGTGGCGGTGGCGAGGTCGGCCAGCTCGGCGGCGCACTGGGCGACGTCCGTGGTGCCGCAGACGTCCCGGGCCGCGATGGACAGCAGGCAGCGCCGGTAGGCGACCCGCAGGGAGACCGGGTCGGTGGCGTGGGCGAGACCGGCCTCGAACTCCTCCACGCCGGGGTGCAGGTCGTGCGCCTCGTACATGACGAGCGCCTGCCAGTCCTCCGGGTGCCGGGTGAGGTGGTCGGTGAGGGCGGTGGAGGCGCCGAGCACGCCGAGGAGCCGGTCGCGCAGCGGCTTGGCGGAGATCAGCGTGTCGAGCAGCTCCTGGCGGGCGCCGGAGCCCTGCTGGGCCTCCAGCAGCCGCACGAGGCCCAGCAGGGCGAGGTCGGGGTCGGCGGTGGCGCCGAGCGCGTCCAGCAGCACGGGGTCGTCGCGCAGGGGCGCGAGCTCGGGGCTGTCCAGCAGCCGCTCGGCGGCGGAGGCGTCGGTGAAACCGTGCCGCAGCAGCCGTGTGAAGGTACTGCTCCTGCGCCCCGGCGCCGCCGTCATCCGGGCCTCCCTCGAACGTGTCCTCGGACTTCCCTCGGATCAAGGTCGTACGGCTTTGAGCCTAGCCGCAGAGCCGGCGGCGAGCGCCGCGAGTTCGCCAGGCGGACGCCGGGCGGGCCGGGGCAGCCGGGAAGCGCGCGGTGGCGCCGGGCACCGTTTTCGGTTTCGGTGTGGGAGAGCCGTCGGTCGCACGGGGCTGCGGCCAGCCCGACGCGATGCCCGACGAAGCCGCCTGCCGCGATGCCCGACGAAGGAGTCACGCCATGGACGTCACCCTGGAAGTCATCCCGCTGCCCGTGACCGACGTCGACCGGGCCCGGGACTTCTACCGGGACAAGGTCGGCTTCCACCTGGACATCGACCAGGAGGTCATGCCCGGGGTGCGGATCGTCCAGCTGACCCCGCCCGGCTCCGGCTGCTCCATCGCCCTCGGCGGGTCGATCTGGGAGATGACCCCGGGCCCCACCCCGGCCCCCGGCACCTACCAGGGGCTGCAACTGTGCGTCGCCGACATCGAGGCGGCCCGTGCGGAGTTCGTCGCCCGCGGCCTCGACGTCTCGGAACCGGTGCGGTACGCCCCGGACGACGGTGCCACGTTCATGCACTTCCAGGACCCGGACGGAAACGGCTGGGCGGTGCAGGAGTACCGCCGCCGCGCGACGGAACCGCTGCACGCGCTGCTGGCCGGCCTGAGGCGGCAGCGGCAGGACTGAGCTCTCACCCCGTGGGCCCCGCCGGTCAGGAATCGAGAAGCCGGTTCCGCGTGCCGCGGCTAGCGTCGTTGCCATGACTTCCCTCGCTTGCGTCACCCTCGAGGTGACCGACCTCACCGCCGCCGAACGCTTCTACGCCACCGCCTTCGGCCTGGGCGAAGAGCTGCGCCTGCGGACCTCGCAGGCACCGACCACCGGCTTCCGCGGCTTCACGCTGTCCCTCGTGACCGCCCAGCCCGCCGACGTCGACGCGCTCGTCGAGGCCGCCGTCCAGGCCGGTGCCACGACGCTGAAGCCCGCCGCCAAGTCGCTCTGGGGCTACGGCGGCGTCGTCCAGGCCCCGGACGGGACGATCTGGCAGATCGCGTCGTCGTCGAAGAAGAGCACCGGCCCCGCGACCCGGCGGTTCGACGAGATGGTGCTGCTGCTCGGCGTCGAGGACGTGAAGGCCAGCAAGCAGTTCTACGTCGGGCACGGCCTGACCGTGGGCAAGAGCTTCGGCGGCAAGTACGTCGAGTTCGCCACCGGCTCCGCTCCGGTCAAGCTGGCCCTATACAAGCGCCGCGGCCTGGCGAAGGTCGCCGGCGTCTCGCCCGAGGGCACGGGCTCCCACCGGCTCGTCATCGGCAGCGACACAGGCACCTTCACGGACCCGGACGGATTCGTGTGGACGCCGGCGTCGACGACGGCGTCGGTGTAGAAGGCGACCGGGCGACATCCAGGGCCGGATCCGAGGAGCTCATGAGAACTGGACGGCATCGCGGCCTGCCGAAGGAGCTCCCGGCGGCGCCGACACGTCGCCGGACGGCCCGCACACGCCCCAGGGCCAACGAGACGCCACGGGGCCGCCGGTCCACGACCGTCGGCCCCGTCCGCCGAGACAGCGGAGAACCCGCCCCGACCTGCCCCTACAACGCCGGAAGGTTCTTCCGCAGCTCGAACGCCGTGACCTCGCTCCGGTACTCCTCCCACTCCTGCCGCTTGTTGCGCAGGAAGAAGTCGAAGACGTGCTCGCCGAGGGTCTCGGCGACCAGGTCGCTGCGTTCCATGAGGGTCAGGGCCTCGCCGAGGTTCTGCGGGAGGGGCTCGATGCCCATCGCGCGGCGCTCGGCGTCGGACAGGGCCCAGACGTCGTCCTCGGCGCCGGGCGGGAGTTCGTAGCCCTCCTCGATGCCCTTCAGGCCCGCGGCGAGCAGGACCGCGTAGGCCAGGTAGGGGTTGGCGCCGGAGTCGAGGGAGCGGACCTCGACGCGGGCGGAGCCCGTCTTGCCGGGCTTGTACATCGGGACGCGGACCAGTGCCGAGCGGTTGTTGTGGCCCCAGCAGATGTAGGAGGGGGCCTCGCCGCCCGCGCCCGCCGTGCGCTCCGCGCCGCCCCAGATGCGCTTGTAGGAGTTGACCCACTGGTTGGTGACCGCGGAGATGTCCGCGGCGTGCCGCAGCAGGCCGGCGATGAAGGAGCGGCCGACCTTGGACAGCTGGTACTCCGAGCCGGACTCGTAGAACGCGTTGCGGTCGCCCTCGAAGAGGGAGAGGTGGGTGTGCATGCCGGAGCCGGGGTGCTCGGAGAAGGGCTTCGGCATGAACGTGGCGTGCACGCCCTGCTCGAGCGCCACCTGCTTCATGACGAGGCGGAAGGTCATGACGTTGTCGGCCGTGGACAGCGCGTCGGCGTACCTGAGGTCGATCTCCTGCTGGCCCGGCGCGCCCTCGTGGTGGGAGAACTCCACCGAGATGCCCATCGACTCCAGCATCGTGATGGCCTGGCGTCGGAAGTCCATGCCGACGTTGGTCGGGGTGTGGTCGAAGTAGCCGGAGTTGTCGGCCGGGGTGGGGCGGGAGCCGTCCAGCGGGCGGTCCTTCAGCAGGAAGAACTCGATCTCCGGGTGCGTGTAGAAGGTGAAGCCGAGGTCGGAGGCGCGGGCCAGGGCGCGCTTGAGGACGTAGCGCGGGTCGGCGAAGGACGGGGAGCCGTCCGGCATGAGGATGTCGCAGAACATGCGGGCCGTGCCCGGGGCCTCCGCACGCCAGGGCAGGATCTGGAAGGTCGACGGGTCCGGCTTGGCGATCATGTCGGACTCGTACACGCGGGCGAAGCCCTCGATGGCGGAACCGTCGAAGCCGATGCCCTCGTCGAAGGCCTGTTCCAGCTCGGCCGGGGCCACGGCGACGGACTTGAGGAAGCCCAGCACGTCCGTGAACCACAGGCGTACGAACCGGATGTCGCGCTCCTCCAACGTCCGGAGCACGAACTCCTGCTGCTTGTCCATCTTCCGCTTCCCCATCCTTGCTGGTCAGGCCGCCTGTCTTCCGCACCACGGGAGGCGGTCGGGCACCTGAGCATCCCACCACACCACCATTTCGTACGCGTTGCGGACCATGATCGCCCGTCCGGCGGGGGTAGGACGACTCGCGCACGGCGGGTGGACTGCTCCTGCGCCCATAGTGCCTGCTCGCCCCTGCATCCGTAACGGCCGGACCCGCGCGCTGCCCCACCGCCTTAATTTGCATCTCAGATGCCATTTTAATTACCGTACGCACAGCCGAGCCCTGAAGGAGCCCTGATGCTGTCCGAGCAGTCCGCCGCCACCGTCCGCGCCACTCTCCCCGCCGTCGGCGCGGCCCTCGGCACGATCACCGAGCGCTTCTACGCCGGTCTCTTCGAGGCCCGTCCGGAGTTGCTGCGCGACCTGTTCAACCGGGGCAACCAGGCCGCCGGCACACAGCGGCAGGCGCTCGCCGGTTCCGTCGCCGCGTTCGCGACGCACCTGCTGGAGCACCCGGGACAGCGGCCGGACGCGATGCTGCAGCGCATCGCCCACAAGCACGCCTCTCTCGGCGTCACCCCGGAGCAGTACGCCGTCGTCCACGAGCACCTGTTCGCCGCGATCGCCGAGGTGCTCGGCGACGCGGTCACGCCCGAGGTCGCCGCGGCCTGGGACGAGGTCTACTGGCTGATGGCGAACGCCCTGATCGCGGTGGAGAAGCGACTGTACGAGGAGCGCGGCGGGCACGCCTGGCGGCGCTGGGAGGTCGTCGAGCGCGTCACCGAGACCGTGGACGTGGCCACGTTCCGGCTGCGGCCCGTCGACGGCGGCCCGGTGCGCGGCTTCCTCCCCGGCCAGTACGTCTCCGTCCGCGTCGCCCTGGCGGACGGCGCCCGGCAGATACGCCAGTACAGCCTCTCCGGCGCGCCGGCCCCGGCCCTGAGGCAGATCAGTGTCAAGCGGGTGCACGGCGGCGGCGAGCCGGACGGCGAGGTCTCGAACCTCCTGCACGCGCGCGTGCACGTGGGCGACGTCCTGGAGCTGTCCGCGCCGCACGGCGACCTGGTCCTGGACGCCGGGCCCGACACGCCCCTGCTGCTGGCCTCGGCGGGCATCGGCGTCACGCCGATCGTGGCGATGCTGGCCCACCTCGCCGACTCGGGGCAGCGGGCCCCCGTCACCGTCGTCCACGGCGACCGCTCACCGGCCCACCACGCGCTGCGCACCGACCACGAGACCTACGCGGCCAAGCTGCCCGACTCCGCCCTGCACCTCTGGTACGAGCAGGACGCCCCCGCCGGGACCCGCTCCGGCCTGGTCGACCTCACCCGCGTCCCGGTCGCCTCGGGCACGCGCGCGTACCTGTGCGGGCCGCTGCCCTTCATGCGGGCGGTCCGGACCCAGCTGATCGCCCGGGGCGTGGCCCCCGCCGACATCCACTACGAGGTGTTCGGGCCGGACCTGTGGCTGGCGGGCCAGGAGTAGGAGGACGGCCTGACGGCGCTTCGCCCGCCGCGCGCGGCCGGCCCGGGATCACACCCGGGCCGGCCGCGTCCGCGTATGCCTTCCGGCGACGGCGGCGTATGGCCTTCCAGGGCCGGCGGCGTAAGCCTTCCCGGCGACGGGGGCATCAGGGGCCGCGCGAGATCCCCAGCAGCAGCGCCCCCGTCGGCTCCGCGACGATGTCGGCGACCGTGATCGGGTCCAGGGAGGCGAAGAACGCCTCCTGGGCCTGCCGCAGGGCACCGCGCAGGCGGCAGGCGGACTTCAGGGGGCAGGGGGTGGGGCCCTCGCAGTCGACGACGTCGCCCGTGCCCTCGAAGGCGCGGACCACGTGGCCCACGGACGCCGTCCGGCCCCGCTCGGTGAGGGCGAGACCGCCGCCACGGCCCCGGCGGGCCTCCAGCAGGCCCAGGTGCTGCAGCTCGGCGACGACCTTCGCCAGATGCGTGTACGGCACGTCCATGTCCTCGGCGACGCCGCGCGTGGTCGGACTCGGCCCGTCCGCGACGGCGAGCCGCATCAGGACGCGCAGGGCCAGGTCGGTGGAGCGCAGCAGCCGCATACACGCAGCGTAGATAAGGGGAATCTGCTGTTCAAATTATCCGGCGGGCGGACGGCGGCGAATCCGGTGAAGCTGTCGTGGAGCCACCGGTGCCGTATCGATTCGGCCCGTTCCGGGGACACCCTGCGAGGCGCCTCGTCTCCCCCACTACGATCAGGCCACCCGACCGTCACTTTCCCCCGAAGGACACCTCATGGGCTCCGCCAACCAGAGCAGCACCGGACGCAAGGCGCGCATAGAGGAGATGCGGCGCGCCGAGCAGGCCCGTGAGCGCCGCAACCGGATCCTCGTCGTCCTGGCCGGTGCGGTGGTCGCGGGGGGCCTCGTCGCCGGTGGTGTGGTGCTCTTGCGGTCCCAGTCCGACGGCGGCGACACCGCGGCGAGCGACTCCTCGGGCAAGGGCAGGTTCGTCACCGGCAAGGACGGCGTGAAGACCTGGCAGGGCAAGCTGTCCCGCAATCACGTCGCCAAGGCCGTGAAGTACGCCTCCCAGCCGCCGGTCGGCGGAGACCACAACCAGGTCTGGATGAACTGCAACGGCGACGTCTACACCAAGGAGCTGAACAACACCAACGCCGTGCACTCGCTGGAGCACGGCGCTGTGTGGGTGACGTACAACGCCGACGCGGAGAAGGCCGACGTCGACGCGCTCGCGGCGAAGGTGAAGAAGACGCCGTACACGCTGATGAGCCCGGTGGACGACCAGAAGGACCCGATCATGCTCTCGGCCTGGGGGCACCAGCGCACGGTGACGGGCGCGAGCGACCCGGACGTGGACTCGTTCTTCGAGAAGTTCGTCCAGGGCGAGCAGACCCCGGAGCCGGGCGCCGCCTGCACGAACGGGCTCTCGCAGTGAGGCAGGCCGGCCTGGTCGCCGGGGCCGCGGCGGCGGCGCTCGTCGCGGCCGGCGCGATCACCTACGCCGTCGCGGGGGACGACGGCGGCACGGCGAACCCCTCCGCCGGGTCCGCGGACGCCGGTTTCGCCCGGGACATGGCGGTGCACCACCAGCAGGCCGTGGAGATGTCGTACCTCGTGCGCGACCGCACCGAGGACGAGGAGGTGCGGCGTCTCGCGTACGACATCGCGCAGACGCAGGCCAACCAGCGCGGCATGATGCTGGGCTGGCTCGACCTGTGGGGTCTGCCGAAGGTGTCGTCCGAACCGCCGATGACCTGGATGGACATGGGCGGCATGGCCTCCGGCGAGGACGGCGCCCTGATGCCGGGCATGGCCACCGACGCGGAGATGAGGAAGCTCGGCGAGCTGAACGGCAAGCGGGCGGAGATCTACTACCTCCAGCTGATGACGGACCACCACAAGGGCGGCGTCCACATGGCCGAGGGCTGCGCGCAGCGGTGCACGGTCGAGGTGGAGAAGCGGCTCGCCCGGGGCATGGTGGAGGCACAGCAGTCGGAGATCGGGCTGATGGCGGACCTGCTGGAGCAGCGGGGAGCCGCGCCGCGCTCCTAGGATGGGGCCCGCGTGACCCACACCACCCCATTGTGTCGCTCTGACGATTACACTGGCCGGCGTGCCTCAACTACGTCTCGCCCTGAACCAGATCGACGCCCGCGTCGGTGACCTCGCCGGGAACGCGGAGTCGATCGTCCGCCGGACCCGGCACTGCGCCGACCAGGGAGCCCATCTCGTGGCGTTCCCGGAGATGGTGCTGACCGGGTATCCCGTCGAGGACCTGGCCCTCAGGTCGTCCTTCGTGGAGGCCTCCCGGGCGGCGTTGCGCTCTCTCGCCGCCCGCCTGGCCGACGAGGGCTTCGGTGAGCTGCCGGTGGTCGTCGGCTATCTCGACCGCAGCGAGACCGCCCAGCCGAAGTACGGCCAGCCGGCCGGCGCGCCGCAGAACGCGGGGGCGGTGCTGTACGGCGGCGAGGTGGTCCTGCGCTACGCCAAGCACCATCTGCCGAACTACGGCGTCTTCGACGAGTTCCGCTACTTCGTGCCCGGCGACAGCATGCCGGTGCTGCGCGTGCACGGCGTGGACGTCGCCCTGGCCATCTGCGAGGACCTCTGGCAGGACGGCGGCCGGGTGCCCGCCGCCCGTTCGGCACGCGCGGGCCTGCTGCTGTCGATCAACGCCTCCCCCTACGAGCGCGACAAGGACGACACCCGCCTGGAGCTGGTGAGCAAGCGGGCCCAGGAGGCCGGCTGCACGACCGCGTACCTCGCCATGACGGGCGGCCAGGACGAACTGGTCTTCGACGGCGACTCGATCGTGGTCGACAAGGAGGGCGAGGTCGTGGCGCGGGCGCCGCAGTTCTCCGAGAGCTGCGTGGTCCTGGACCTCGACCTGCCGGCGGCCTCGCCCGACGCCCCGGCGGGTGTGGTGGACGACGGTCTGCGCATCGACCGGGTGGTGCTGTCGGAGGAGCCGCTCGCCCCGTACGAGCCGGAGCACACGGGCGGCTACGCGGAGCGCCTCGACGACGACGAGGAGGTCTACTCGGCGCTGGTCGTGGGCCTGCGGGCGTACGTCGCGAAGAACGGCTTCCGGTCGGTGCTGATCGGCCTGTCGGGCGGCATCGACTCCTCGCTGGTCGCGGCGATCGCGTGCGACGCGGTCGGCGCGGAGAACGTGTACGGCGTGTCGATGCCGTCGAAGTACTCCTCGGACCACTCCAAGGACGACGCCGCGGAGATGGCCCGCCGCACGGGACTGAACTACCGCACGGTCCCGATCGAGCCGATGTTCGACGCGTACATGGGCGCGTTGGGCCTGACGGGCCTGGCGGAGGAGAACCTCCAGTCCCGTCTGCGCGGCACGCTGCTGATGGCGCTCTCCAACCAGGAGGGCCACATCGTCCTGGCCCCGGGCAACAAGTCGGAGCTGGCGGTCGGTTACTCGACCCTCTACGGCGACTCGGTGGGGGCGTACGGCCCGATCAAGGACGTCTACAAGACGTCGGTCTTCCGCCTGGCGGAGTGGCGCAACCGCGCCGCCCGGGAGCGCGGGCAGACCCCGCCGATCCCGGAGAACTCCCTGACCAAGCCCCCGAGCGCCGAGCTCCGCCCGGGTCAGGTCGACACGGACTCGCTGCCGGACTACCCGGTGCTGGACGCGATCCTGGAGCTGTACGTCGACCGCGACCGCGGCGCCGACGAGATCGTGGCGGCGGGCTACGACCCGGAGCTGGTCGCGAGGACGCTGCGCATGGTCGACACGGCCGAGTACAAGCGGCGCCAGTACCCGCCGGGCACGAAGATCTCGGCGAAGGGCTTCGGCAAGGACCGCCGCCTGCCCATCACCAACGGCTGGCGCGAGTCGCTCTGACGGCTCGGCCTCGTGACGCGCGTGCGTCTGCCCCCCTCGCGCGACGGGGGGCGACGCCCCCGCGGGGGGCGAGGCACCCGGGGGGGCCCACAC
>NZ_JBHYQH010000053.1:0-35084 GCF_042746715.1 Streptomyces sp. NPDC058741
CCCGCCAGATCCGCCCCCACCACCAGCACCGGACGCTCCGGCGCCAACGCGCTCAGATGACCGTCCACCGCGAAGAGGAAATCCACCACCCGCGCGTAGTCGAACACCCCATGAGAGCCGTCCGACAACGCCAGCATCGCCGCCGCCGGGCCCCCGCGAAGCCCGACCAGGTACGCCTCAGCGAACGGCAGAGCCAGCGCCGGACTCTCCAACGGCACCGGACCCGGCCGCACGAAGGTGAACCCGACCACCCCGGGCAACAGGCCGTAGTTGTGCCGGCCGGCCTCCTGCCAGTCCTCCAGCGGACGCGAGGACGTCCCCACCGGCCTGCCCTCGGCATCACGGTGCCCGACCACCAGCACCCGGTCCAGAGGAACCCGCGCCCCGTCCACCGCCACCAACTCGGAAGCCCACACCAGCGCCGGCGGCGTCCGCTCGGGATCATCGAGGATCTCCAGGGCGGTCCGCGCCCGGCCGACCATGTCCTGCAGCTTCGACCGGTGCTGCGGGGCAACGGTGTCTATGGCTTCGGACGCCTCGTCGACAGCCGTGCGCAGCGCTCGCTGCACGGAGCCGTCGTCCGGCAGCGGGGTCCCCAGGGCGTACTCGCCCAGGGCGCGGGTGATCCTCTGGCTCTCCCCCACCGACATCAGCCGGCGGTAGCTGCGGCTGCTCGGCTGCGGCAGACCCTGCAACAGCACCATGAACACGAAGTCGGCGAGGCCACGGACGACGTCGTTGTCCAGGACCCGGGTGACGGCATCGCGCAGGACGTCCTCCGGCAACGGGGCCCGGTGCGTGAGTGCCCGCTGATAGGCATCGCGGCTGAGCTTCGACAGCTCGGCCACGGCCCGCCGGATCTCCTCGGGCGTCATCAACTGGCCCGTGTATCCGAAGTGCCGCAGCTCCGTGAGGACCAGCGGGACCTCCAGCCTGCCGTCGTCGGTGTCCAGGGTCGGGTACTGGTCGTCGTCCATGTCGACCATCTGCTTCTGGGTGACGACCTTGCCCCGGGAGGTGCGCCCCGTCAGTACGGACGTCATGTGCTCTCGGGGCGACGGCACATCGCCGATGGTGGCGTCGAAGTACCCCGGGAAGAACGGCTTGTCCGGTATGAGGTTCTTCCGGTAGGCCTCCAGCAGCCTCCCGAGCACGACGGCGAGACTCGCGTTGATGCCGTCGTGGTGTTCGTCGAGGTACTCCCGGGTGCGGGGCCGCAGCGCCCGCCGGATGCGGTCCAGCGCGTGACGGGACGCCACCGCCAGACCGTTCTTGACCACGAACCCGCTCGGGTCGTGGTTGAGGACGGCGCCGGCCGGCCTGGCCACGGTGTGGGCGTATCCCAGCCGCAGGTAGCCCCACAGCTCGTCGATGTCCGGAATGGGCGACAGGAAGGGAACGACATGGTCGGGCACCTTGCTCCGGCCGGTGAAGGCGCGCACGAAGTCCGCGGTGGCCTTCATCCCGAACTCCCTGCCCGACATGTCCAGCTGCCTGAGAGCATCGTGCGGCAGCAGGTCGACCACGGCGTCCTGGAGCGCGCTCAGCCCCAGGGCGGGCAGACCCGTGGTGGGCTGCACATAGGCGGCGGTGGTCTGGATCAGAGACCGGGCGACCAGGGCCTTGTCGCCCAGCTCGGTGGTCTCCCAGCCGTCCTGGGCGGGGAGAAGATCGGAGAGGCGTGTGAGCTGGGCTGAGCCCGGCTCGTCCCCGGTTTCCAGGGCTCGCTCCACCCGGTCCAGCCGAGCCAGCGCCAGATCCTGGGACTGACGCTGCTCGCCGGGGAGTACCGCCATCGGCTCGAGAACGACCTCGCCGATGAGGTAGGAGATCAAGCGGGGCTGCGGCTCTCCGGGTGCGAGTGTGGGTGTGGTGAGGTGTACGCGACCGTCGGCGGTCCGCCAGAGCGGAGCGTGATCGGTGACGATCTTGAGACCGGGTGCGTGGGCCAGTACCTGTTTGGGCGGTAGGTCGCCGATGCCGCTGATGGTGAACCACTGACGCTTCTCGACCTCCAGGCCGAGTGCGCCGTACCCGCGCTCCGTCGCCGCGTCCAGCACCGCGTGCGCCGTGGACGACGACTGCGCGAACTCCGGCAGCGCATGCTCCACAACCTGCCCGGACGGGTCGAGGACGAGAGCCCGGGCCTCGGACGCCGCGACCGCCGGCGGTCGCGGTGACACCTGACGGCCGGGTCCCGCCGACACGTCGACCCACACCACACCGTCGAAACCACCCAGGTGGTAGGCCGCCCACGCGTGCCCCAGGACCCCGCCCTGACGCCGCGCCAGGACGAACGCCACCGCGCTCGGCCCCTGAGCCGCGACCGCCGCCGCCACCGCATCCCACGACCGCACCGCATGCCACCCGGGGCCCGGCACCAGTGACGACGCCGCCGACGGGTCACCGAGGACCGAATCGTCCACCGCGATCGCCGGACGCACCCCCCGCGGGTACAGCGCGTCCCGCATCGCCCGCAGCAGCACGAGACAGCGCTGGACCGACATGCTCCCCACCGCGTCGCCGCCCGCCACACGGGCCGCCATCTGCTCCAGTTGGGCGAGGGAGAGCGGCGAACGGGGCCTGGACGCGGGCTCCGGGGCGACCGCAGGTCCGGGGGCGTGGGGCTGCGCCCGGTAGGTGTTCTCCGCGGGGTCCCACATCGCACGGAAGGCCGCCCAGACGTCGGCCTGAGCCCGGGGGTTGGCCCGCCAGGGGTGGATGCCCCGCGGTTCGGTGCCGTACAGCTCCCGCAGCAGCGGCAGCAGTGTCGGCTCGTGCCGCCGGACCCAGCTCGACCCGTTGTTGCGGGGCCGGCCGGTGTACGGGTCGGTCCCGGTGTTCGTCCCCAGGTAGGCGTTGGTGAGCTGGGCGAAGAACTCGTACTCGTTCCGGGAGGAGTAGTTGCGGTGCGTGCCGGAGGCGTCGTACAGCGGCCCGTCGGGCCACGCGGCGGAACCGCCCGCCAGCACCTTGTCGTGGAACGCCTCCGTGATCAGCCGCCGCTGCTCGTCGGTGAGCCCGTGGCGGTGCACGGCGTGGGCGAAGTCGTGCGTGGCGGCGGAGTAGCCGTCGGCGTAAGGCCCCGCGCCCGGCACGGCGGTGGCGTCCCCCAGCAGGTTCTCCTCGCCGACCGCGGTCCGCCCGCCGGCCTGGAGCCCGCGCACGGTCTCGAAGGGGCGCGCGTCCTGCGCCGATTCCCCCCGGAGGAAGCCGAACGCGTCCAGCGACGTCAGGGCGGCGTCCTTCGGGACCACGATCATGCGCGCGCCCCCGGTCAGCATCCGCTCCGCCACGGCGGGGGACCGCAGCATGCGGGCCACCTGTGCCCGCGCCTCGATGCCGGACGAGACGGGCAGGTCCACACCCGCGGGGACGTCCACCATCAGCAGCGCGGCGGTCCGTGCGAACGCGTCGGCGGGCAGGGCCTGTCGCAGCGCCGCCGCCAGCGCCCGGTCGGAGGCCAGGGCCTCGCGGTCCGGCGACGACAGGGACAGCAGCCGGGAGGTCCGTTCCTCCTCGGTCATGCGGGGCAGCCGCGTGGTGAGGTCCGCCCGTTCGGCCGGTGGCAGGTCGGGCCGCGGCGCCGCGACGGGAGCAGGTACGGCCGCGGTGACCGGGGCTCCGGCCGTCCCCGGTTCCTCGGGGGGCGGCGCGGGGAGGGGCTGTCCGCCGAACCGGCCGGAACGGGTGGGACGGGCGGGCGCCGAGGAACCGGAGCCGCGCAGGGACGGCCCCGCGCCGATGCTCTCCGCCCGGCGGCCGGACTCCAGGGCGCTTGTGAGGCCCGGCAGTTCCTCCCACGCCTGGCTGTGGCGGCGCGCGTGCTCGGCCAGTTCCTGCCGGACGGTGGCGAGGTCTCCCTCGATCTCGCCGAGCTGGGACCGGATCGCGTCACGGGCCCCGGTCCGGCGCCTCAGTTCGGCGTCCGCCTGCCGCTCCGTACTCTCAGCGCGGGACACGTCCGCCTCGGCGCGCGCGAGGTCCCCGGCGAGGGCCGCCTCCCGCACGACGTCCTCGTCCAGGGTGGTCCGGAGCTCGTCGGCCGCCGCGCGAGCCGTGGTCATCTCCGCGAGGTCCAGCTGACGCTGCCGGACCGCGGCCGCCTCCCGCTCCCGGACATCCTCGGCGTACTCCTCGGCCGCGGCCAGGTCGTTCCGGGAGGCGGCGGCCGGGGTGGTCTCCGCGTCGGCGACGAGGCGCCCGAGGCGGTCCACCTCGGCCCGAGCCTGCTGCCCCTGCTCCCGCAGCCGCAGCTCCTCGTCCGCAGCGGCCTCGTAGCGGGTCTGCGCGTCGCGGGCGGTCGCGTCCAGCCGCGCGATCTCCTCCCGCGCCGCACCGATCCGGTCCCGTGTCCCGGTGAGCTCCGACCGTACGGTCCCGGCGGTCCGCACGGCGTCCGCGTGGGCCAGGTCGGCCGTCCGGTGCGCGGCGGTGGCGGTGTCCACCGCGCGGCCGGCCTCCTCCAGCGCCCGCAGCGCACCGGGCCTGCGCCGTGCCAGTACGTCCTCCCGGTGACGGGCCGTCGCCTCGGCCCGCACCGCGCGGACGTAGGTGCCGATGGCGTCGCGTACGCCTGCCCAGGCGTCATGGGTCGCGTCGGTCACGTCGGCGAGGGAGCCGTCGGCGTCGAACGGCCAGTAGCGCAGCCCCTGGTCGGTGCGGACCACGAGTTCGACCGGCTTCCCGGCCAGCGCGGCCGTACGGGAGCCGACGAACAGGGCACGGGCCAGGCGGGTGCCGTCCGGGTCGGGGCCGAGCGCGAGCCACATCTCCGCCGACGCGTCCTGCTCGTCGATACCCCCCGCCAGCACGCGCGGCAGGTCGGTGACCGGGTGCCGTGCCCAGTCCCGCAGGTCGTCCGCGTCCAGGTCGACGAGCATCGCGGGCAGGTCGTAGATCCCGGGGCCGGGGCGCGGCGGGGTGACACCGAAGCCCAGCACGTCGCGTTCCCACAGCCGTGTGGTGGAGCTTCCGGTGACGTACCGGACCCCCCCGGGGCCGTCGACCGTGATGACGAGGTCGACCAGGGTCTCGTAACTGCGCGTGCCACGCCGGTCCGTGGACTCACTGACGGTGCCGGTCCGCAGGCGGCTGAACTCGGAGGCGGACACTTTGCCGCCCGAGGACATGGCGTGCGGCTGCTGCGCGAGCAGGGGGAACGTCTGGCCCAGCATCAGGGAGTTGCTGGGCCCCACTCGGTAGAGGCCCTGCTGGTTCAGGACGAAGGAACCCGCGGTCGAGGACACGGTCGAGGAGGTGCGGACCTGCCGGCGGCCCCGGTCCACGGCGACGTCGCCCGTGTCCGTGACCGGCCGCGGACGGTGCAGGGCGACGCGCAGGGACGGCGGGGTATCGGGCGTCTCCATCGGCCAGCTTCCGGGCATCGTGGTGGTCAGGCCCGCCGCCGTGCCGCTCGGGTCGAGGCTGATCTCACCGGCCTGGATCATCTCGCCCAGCCGGACGGCCATGGCCTCCGACGAGGCGTTCGCGGGCAGCTGCCAGGACCTGGCCATCCGTGGATCGACCTCGCGCAGCGCCTGCGCGAGCTGCGGGGCGGCGTTGAAGTCGTACAGGGGGGTCGGGCCGGTCGGCTCCAGGCGCGCGCCGTCCGGGAAGGGCAGGGTGCCTCGGGCCGCGGCCTCGCCCGGCGAGAGCAGCAGCGGGTCGACCGTGAGCAGCGCGGGCGGCCGCGGCGCCGGGAGAAGGCGCGGCTCGACGGCCTCGGAGCCGATGAACCGCAGTGCCGTCGCGGCCGGTACGGAGACACGGCCGACCGGCCGGCCCCGCAGCAGACGTCCCATCCAGCCGCGCACTCGCCGCGCCACGTCGCCGTCCAGGCCGGACAGGTTCAGCAGCCCGTCCTGGAAGACCGCGCCGGGGATGTTGGGCGGCCACTGCCACACGGCCTGGGAGCGGACCGACGCGGTGAAGAGGTAGTCGAGGTCGAAGTCGGCCGCGCTCCCCGAGCGCGTCCAGAAGCGGTCCTCCGTCGCCACCTCGGACCGCGCGATGCGGGCCCGGGTGATGGCCAGCGTGGCGGACGGGCCTGAGCGGTCCGGGAGCCCGACTCCGCCGTTTCGCGGATAGCGGGAGACGACGCTGACCATTGCCTGGCGTGTCGTCGTGACGCCGGAGGACGTCGCCCTCCCCTGCGCAATGAGCGTGTCGCCCAGCTCCAGTCCGGTTCCCTCGTCGGCCGGACGGCCGTGTACGCCGCGCAGGGCGGGCGTCTGCATGATCGGCTCGGCGCTCAGGGTCACCTCGACCAGTCGTGCCCCGCCGTATGCCACATGGACGAAGTGGAAGCGCACATGGCCAGCGGGGCCGCGCCGGGGCAGGGCGCGCAGCGCCGCCGGCTCGGTGGTGCGGGCGATCTCGGTCGCCACACCGGAGACGTACGAGGCGTGGCCGGGCCGGGTGACGCCCGGTGCCTCGCTCTCGACCAGGGCGATGAGCTCCTGGCGCAGCCGGTCCCGGCGTTCCCTGCGGTTCGTGGTGTCGTCGAGCTGCGTGACCGCCAGGACGGTCGCCTTGCCGAGCTGGCGCGTCCGCACGAACCGGCCGGGAAGGGGAACGCCGGGCTGGGGCTGCGTCAGGCCGGGGAGCCCCTGCATTCCGCCGAGCCACGCGGCCATGCGGGCCACGGACTGGGCGGAGGCCAGATACGTCACGGCGCGGGGCAGGTACACGGCGACCGTCACGGGAGTGTACGTGCCCAGGCCGACGGCGTTCCCTGCCACGTTGCGCACGCCCCACCGGACGGTGAGCAGCAGCGTCAGGTCACTGCCGATCCACAGCTTGCTGCCCGTATGGTGCGTGGTGTGGGTGGCCTTGGCCACGGAGTTCACCGTGCTGATGTCGTCGGTGCGGCGGGACTGGGAGTACCGGCCGGCGGGGTTGGCCTGCCGGACCAGCACGCCGGGCGGGGCGGGCGGCGACTGCAACCCCGAGAGCTGGGCGTTGCCCTGGTGGGTCACGCCGATGCCGCGCTCCCGGCCCGCGGTTTCGCCGGCCAGGAGGTCCTGTTCCGTATAGAGCGACTCGGAACCCAGGTTGCGGGGATTGGTCAGGTAGCCACTGATCTCCAGCGTCATGACCCGGTCGGCCGCCATGCCCGGCAGCATCAGCCCCTCGACGAGGTACGCCCCGTCCAGGATCTGCCGGGCACGGGACATGAGCTGGGCGGGCCGGATCGCATCGTGCCGGGTCTCGGTCGCGAGGGTGCCCTGGTCGTTCAGTGACGCGCCGGCCAGGGCGACGGACATCCACTTGTAGGTCGCCGCCACTCCGTCCGCGGACGTCCTGGCCGTCCAGGTCACCGGAGCGGCGGCCCAGCTGACGGCCGAGGCGGCCCGGTTGACCGCGCCGGTCAGGCTTTCGGGCAGCGCCTCCTTCACCGCCGAACCCCGCCTGGCGGTCTCGGTGGCCAGTCCGCTCAACTGCACGGAGGCGCGCCGCACCGCCCGGCCCACCGGCCCCTGCTCCGGGTGGCCCGGATAGGTCCCCGCGACGATCTGCCCCAGGGCCTCCCGCAGAGCGGCCGTGCCGCGGAAGGTGTCCACGACCGCGCCTTCCGGCAGCCGGGTCACGCCGGGCAGCGGGCGGCCCTGGGCGTCGACCAGGTTCAGGCGCCGCCGGTCGTCCGCCGGCCCGCCGTCGGTGACGAGTTCCCGGATCACGTGTCCCGGCCGGGGCGCGGCGGGTACGGGACTCGCGGCGGGCGCCTGGGTGCGGTAGTGCGGCACCAGCAGCGTGACCTCGCCGGGCACGGTGTGCGGTGTGGCGCCCGGAGCCAGCAGCGCCGTGCCGTCCGTGGCACCGGCGCCGTCGTCCGTTCCGGCACCGTCGGCGAAGCGGATGCGCGGGTCGTCCCCCGGGCCCTCGTACAGGTCCAGACCGAGCCTGGCGGGCACCTCGAAGAGCTCGCTGCCGTTCTCGGTCGCCGCGGCGACCTGGTCGTAGCCGACCGAGTCGCCGGTGTTCCCGGTGTCCGTGATCTGCCCGGTGGCCAGGTAGTCCGAAGCCGCGTTCAGCCCCCAGGCACCGTCGTACAGGGGCGCTTGGAAGCCGGCGCCACCGCCCGCGGAACCGCTCAGCGCCGCGCCACGCTGCCGCCCGCCGCCGGCCTCGTACGAACTGGAGCCGCCCTGGAGGACGTCGGGCAGTCGGCGCACGTGGTCCGAAGGCCGCGCGTAGTCCCGCGCCACGGAGAACCGCAACTGCACCCGCCGGGTGCCCGAGACGGCGTGCGGCCGGTCGAACCACGCCGGCTGCCCGCCGTCCACGCTGTCGGCCGCCGACGCCGCGAGGCCGAACCTCGAACGCATCTGCCGCAGCCGCCGCAGGTTCTCCAACTGGGCGATGACCAACGGCTCGTCCAGCCGGAACGGCAGCCACCGCCGCCGGGGTTCGGCGGGCGGCAGGAAGCCCTCCTGCCGCAGCCACGCCTCCGCCCTCGCGAACAGCGGATCCGCTCCCTCGATCTTGAGGGGCGTCTCCGTGTACCCGATGCCGGTCAGGTGCTCCAGGTGCTCGGGGAGCTCGCGCACGTCGTCCGGACCCGGCCGGTGGCCCGTCATCACCTCCCGCCGGGCGATGCGCAGCCGCAGACCGTCCTCCCACGGGCCGAACGTGCCGCTGGCCTGACCGCCACCGGCCCGGTGCAGCGTCACGGTGTAGGTGACCCTGGCGGGGGTGAGCAGATGACCGGTCGTGGTGCGGATGCCGTGCGTCAGCTTCGCGCTGCTGACGCTGTTCAGCTGGTCGTTCAGCTGCCAGTTGACGCCTGCCTTGCTCATGACGTTGCCGCCGAACGATTTCAGGGCGCGCGGGTGCCCGGCGGTGTGGTCGGCGGTCAACGACGGGCCGCCCGCGATCTCGACTCCCAGGCCGCTGGTCCACTTCGCCGACCGCTCCACGCTGGAGGAGTGCGAGAGCAACGTCTCCAGGTTGGACGCGCCCTCGGCGCTCTGGCGCATCGGCTGCCCCGGTTCGATCACCGCGGTGAGCTCGAGCACGCCGACCGCGTTGCCGTCCTCGTCCAGCAGTGTCGGCGAGAACACCCCGCCGGTGCGCTGGAGATGCGGGGTGCCCTGCAGCATGCGCTGGGACAGGAAGGTCTCCAGCGCCTTCTCCGAGTCCTCGTCGAGGCTCAGCAGAGCGCTGAAGTCCTGGTGCTGGAGGAGCTCGGTCAGCAGCCGGCGCGGTTCGGCGACGCTGGCGGCTCCCCACAGCGGCAGGTCGTCCACGTCCCCGGGCTCCGGCAGGTCGCCGGAGTCGGCACCGTCGAAGGCGAGATGCTCGTGGACCCAGATCGTGAGCGTGCCGTGCGACTGTTCGGGCTGCCAGTTGCCGGTCTGATCGTCGCGGGGGGTGTCGACCTGGACCTGCCATCGCCCGTCGACATCCGTCGGATGCGCGGGTTCCTCGGCCTGCTGCTTGCTCGTGACCTCGAACGTCTCGTCGACGGAGACGGACTGGGCCACCTGGTTGTGCGTCGCGGACACGCTGGCAGTGACGTCCGACAAGCGCAGCGGGCCGGTGCCCTCGTTGCGGAAGATCCCGATCGACGGCGTCGACGCGGTGCGGACGGTCCCCGAGCTCTCCCGGTGCGAGGACGTCTGCCCGCCCGCGGCCTGGACCTCCGTCTGCACGTCGGGCAGGGTCACAGGACGCTGACCGGTGTTCCGGCCGTACTTCGCGGACTTCGCGGCATCGGCGTAGGCGAGCCGTACGTCCACCGACCGGTCACGGCCACCCTGGCGGAGGGTGATCCGGTGTCCCTGCCGGCTGAGCAGGTACGGCCGGTTCGACTCGATCTCCACCGCGCCCAGCTCGTCGCGGAGCCGCGCCCGCAGCTCCTGGCCCTCCGTACCGGCCGGGTCCACCCCGAGAGCACGGATGATCTGCCCGTGCAGGCCGTCCAGGACGGGGTCCGGGGTCGGCTCGTGGAAGACGAGACCGACGTGCCCGTCGTGCAGGGTGCCGTGGGTGCGCACGTACTCCGACAGCTCGCCGGGCACGGCCGGCGGGGCCGCCGGCGGGGCGGCCGGGGCGTCCGTGATCCCGTCGGCCGCACGGGCAGCCGCAGGGGCCGGGGGCGCGGACACGGGTGCCGGGGGCGCGGACACGGGTGCCGGGGTGTGGGGCTGCGGCACGTGGACGCCCTCCGCCTCGTCCCACAGCGCCCGGGAGCCCGCGTAGACCTCGTTCTGCTCCTGCACGGCCGCGACCGGGTTGACCGGCCCGGCGCCGTCCGGGACGTCGCCGTACAGCTGCCGCATCAGCGGGAACAGTGCCGGGAAGTGCCTGCGGACCCAGTCGGGGCCGCCGTTGGAGCGCCTCAGCCTGGTGTGCGCGTCCTTTCCCGCGTTCGCCCGGAAGTAGACGTTGGTGAGCTGGGCGAAGAACTCGTACTCGTCCCGGCTCGAGTAGTTGGCCTCCGTACGGCGCCCCGCGCCGTCCATGCCGTGCAGCAATCCGTCGGGCCACAGCGCGCCGTCCTCGTTCTTGGTCTTGTCGAACTCGTCCCGGATGAGCCTCCGCTGCTCCTTGCTCAGCCCGGCCATATGGATGACGTGAGC
The DNA here is from genome assembly GCF_042746715.1 of Streptomyces sp. NPDC058741. NCBI lineage: Bacteria > Bacillati > Actinomycetota > Actinomycetes > Kitasatosporales > Streptomycetaceae > Streptomyces > Streptomyces sp. NPDC058741. The sequence goes on from NZ_JBHYQH010000053.1 coordinate 10,587, forward strand.
GAACTCGTGGATGGTGACGGAAAAGCCGTCCTCGTAGGAACCGGCGCCGGGCACGGAGGTGGACTCGCCGAGGAGGTTCTCCTCGGGCACCCCCGCGGTATGCAGCACGGCGACGCCGCGCAGCGTGTCCCGCGCCCGGCCGTCCTGGGTGGCCCGCCCCACGAGACCCTGGAACGGGTCCAGTGAGGTGATCGCCTTGCTGCGGGGCACCACCACCACGCGCCCGCCGTTCGTGAGCAGTTTCGCCGTGACGTCCGGATCGCGCATCATGAGCACGATCAGTCGGCGCGCCTCCCGTCGTGCCGAGACGGGCTGTTCCACGCCGGGCGGCACCTGCACCATCAGGTGCGCCGCGGTCTCCACGAAGTCCGGGACGGACAGGGTCCTGCGCAGCACGTCCACCAGGGCCGGGTGGGAGGCCAGGAGCTCCCGGTCACGGGGCGACAGCGCGGCCAGCTCCTGCTCCCGAACGTCCTTCGCCATGCCGGCCATCTGCGACACCAGCCACCGGACCCGGTCCGAGACCACCGGGTTGGCGGGACGCAACGCGTTGACGAGCAAGTGGAGTTCGGCGTTCATCCGGCTCACGTCGGCCGGTACCGCGCCGAGCGACAGCCAGGTGTGCCCGATCGCCGCGACGGCCTCGGGATCGCGGGCCAACCCGTCCAGCAGTCGGTAGAGCTGGAGGGTCAGGCCGGGTGCGGACCCTCGCGGGCGCGCCGCAAGGTAGGCGTCGCCCCGCAGGGCCTCCAGCCCGCGGGGCGTGGGCGCGTCATCGTCCGGAGCGTGGGACAGCGCCCACAGCAGGTCGAAAAGGCGCGAGTCACGCTGCTGATCGTCGGTGGCCAGGGCCAGCGTGTACGCGGCGTCCGCCAGCGCCTCGGTGACGCTGGGGACCCAGAAACCGTCGGCCCAGGTGGGAATGGCGGGGCCGGTGCGAACCTGCGGGGCGGAGCCGACGACGATCTCCGCGCCGCGCACCTTACCGGAGACCGTGCGTCCGTCCGCGCTCAGGCGGAGGGCCTTCCTGGGCCATCTCAACCGCCGGACGGCCTCGTCGATGACATCGGCGTACCGGGCGACATCGGCGGGGGACTCGAACTCCAGGGGGCCGATGGGGCGTGGGTTGTCGAACAGCACCCTGCCCCTGGCCGCTCCGGCCAGGACCACGGGGCGGCGGAGATCATTCATCTGCGCGCTGAACCGGCGGCCGACGCCCAGCTTGGCGTCGTCTGAGAGCGGGACGACGGGCGAGGAGCCGGACCTGCCGGCGATCCCGCCGCGGCCGGCCATCCCGCCGCGGCCGGCGGTTCCGCCGGTTCGGTCGGTCTCACCGGTTCCGTTGGGCCGGGGCGCGGCAAGGGCGTCACCGGGCGGCACCGCGGGCGATCCACCCGGCAGACGCGGGGGCAGACCCAGCTCGCGCCGCAGCCGGCTCGCCAGCTCCGTGCCCGAGACGGCGTCCGCCCCGTGTACGGCGAGGTGCTCGGCCACCCGGCGCACGGCGTCACGGAAGTCGCCGCGTGCGTGCCGCGAGTCGGCGAGCACGGGGTGCAGCTCCAGCGGCAGCACCAGGGAGACCGCCCGCTGCCAGGCTTCGGCGGGGTCCGTGCCGGTGGGAACCCCGGAGGCCCGGTCCGCGGCGCGCGCGAAGTCCTCGTACGCGGCGCTCCACGTCCGGCGGGCGGCATGTGCCGCGATGGCGTCGAGCGCGTCGGTCCAGGGGCCGGGCCGGGTCATCAGCAGCCGGACGTGGTCGACGGGGCTGATCCCGCTCTCGCCGACCTGTACGGAGCCGTTGAGGGCGGCCTGGAGCGCGGGGCCCTCGCCCAGTGTGATGCCCGCGGCGGTCAGAGCGGCCGGGGTGAGGCGGTCGTCGGGAGCCAGCCGGGGCGGGTCGGCGGGCAGGTCGTCGGCGGTGACCAGGGCGGCGGTGCGCCGCTGTTCGTCCTCCGTGCGGCGGACCCGCGGAACGACCGAGGCCGCGGCGGCGTCGTCGGCCGCGTCCGCACCGAGGTCACGCAGGCGGTCCCGGGCCTCGTCGAGCCGCCACTGCGTCCTTTCGACGTCCTGCCACGCGTCCTGGAGCCTGGCGGCGTCGTCGGTGCCTCCCCGGCCGCTCTCCACGCTTGCGGTGAGCGTGTCAGCGGTCCGCGCGGCCCGGTCGAAGGCACTGAGGGCGTCGCCGTACTCCCGGCGTGCCTCCTCGACGGCGAGCTCGGCTGCGATGGCGTCGTCGATGGGGGCGTCGTCGCCGAGCGTGTGATCGAGGGTGTCGTCGGTGAAGGTGGTGGTGCCGTCGAACGGGACCGACACGGCGAGGGAGCCCGTGCCGGGGCCCGTGCTCCTGCCCTTGCCCTTGCCGGGTCCGGGGCTGTCCTCGGGGACGGACGAAGTCGCGTCCGCAGGGGGCACCGCGACGGACGGGGAGGGGGCGGTGGCCGGCTGCCCTTCGTCGGTGTCCGCCGCGGACCTGGAGGCCGGGGACGCGGAGGCCGGGGACGCGGAGGCCGGGGACGAGGCGGTCCGGACCGGGGTGGCCGGTGCGACCGGTACGTCCCGGTCGGTCCGGTCGGGCCGGTCGGGTGCCAGCATCTGCGGCGCACGGGCCGGGTCGTCGACACCGCTCGGGGGCCGGGTGCCCCGTGCGGAGAGCGGGTGGTCGAGGACGGCGTCATGGGCACCGATGGCGTTCTCGATGGTCTCCAGATAGCGCAGCGGCACGGCTGGTGCCGGGTCGGACCGCCGGCCGGGGCCGGCCGTGCCGCCGTCAACGGACAGCACCAGCCGGCGCAGCACCCCCTCGGCCGCCCGGCCACGGTCCGGTACGCCCGCGTAGTTCAGGAGCATGTGGAGCACCGCGGCGTCGTCCCGTGCCTGCCGCGCCGCCGTCTCCTCCGGTGCGGCGGCGGGATCGACGGAGTGGAGCCGCCAGTGCACCTGGTCGGTGTCGTCCGGCTGAGGGCTCCGGCTCAGTTCGACGGCTTCGGAGTGAGCGGGTGCCGGCGTGAGCGTGAGGTCGATGTGAAGCTGGTCGCCCGACCGCGGCAGCAGCAGACCGTTGTTCAGGCGGGTGTCGAGCAGCGTCTGCATCCGCTCCTGGAACGCCGCGAGTTCGTCGGGGGCGAAGCCCTCCCCGGTCCGGACCGGCAGGCGGAGCGAGACGCTGCTGATCCAGCGGCCGTCGTCCGCCTGGATCCGCTGGACCCACGCGCGGACGAGGGTTTCCCGGACGCCGTCGGGCGCCTCGGGGTCCAGCGCCGGGTCGGCCTGTCCGGCGCGGACGGGCACCGCCGGTGCGTCGTGGCGCCCGGCCCGCCACTGCTCGGGCCGTACCGGATCGGCGACGGGGACGGCGTGCTCCGGCATCGGCCCGGTGGAGGTGACCGTGTCCGTCTCGGTGGAGGTGTCCACGTCGGTGGCGCGGGCCGTGAGGTCGGCCGCGGCGTCCCCTGACGGGGCCGGTCCCCCCGTCAGGTCCGCGCGGGAGGGCTGAGCGGGCGCGGACGGTGCGTCCGGCTGCGGGATGCCGGAGGACGTGCGCAGTTCCGCCGGCGGCGTCGCCGGCACCGGCACGCCGTCGGGCGCGGTCGTGTTTGTGGACGCGCCGGGGGTCGTCACGGCCTCGTCCGCCGCGCCACCACGGGACGACGGGGCGAGTGGCCGCTCCGTACCGTCGGACGACTCCTCCCGGCCGTCCTGGTCCATCCCCTGGTCCGGCAGGTCGGCCGCGTGGTCACGGTCGTCCGGGCCGCTCTGGGACGACTGCTGCGACTGGTTCGCCGAACCGGCCGCACCCTGCGGCGCGGACGGTGCCGAGGGGCCCGCGGGCGCCGTGGTGGTCGGGCCGGCCGACGCTCCCACGGGTGCCGGCGGCCCGACTGCGCCGGTTTCGGCGTCGGTCACCGGCGGGGCGTCGCCCACCCGCGAGTGCGGATCGCCCTCCAGGTCCGGCTGCCCGCCGGTGGCCCGGCCCGCCGTACCGCGTCCGGCCAGGTCCTGCCCGGTGGCGTCGTCCTGGGCGTCCCGTGGCCCGTCCTGGCTGCCCGGCACCTCCTCGGGATCGGCCGTCCCCACGTCCGCGCCGTTCGGACCGCCTGCGGTGCCCAGCTCGGGGGTGGTGGAGGAGCCCTTCGGCGCGGTGAGTCCCTGCGGGAGGTCGATCGCCGCCCCCGGCCCGTCCGAAGACGTACCGGGGCCCGTCGCCGGATCGGACTTGAGGTCCGGCTCCAGGTCCGGCACCGGGTACGGCGTCGTGAGATCGGCGTCCACGCCGGACGAGGGCCCGGATGTGCGCCCGGAACCCATGGGGGACGTCAGCGGTGTGGTGTCCGGCGAAGAGGCAGGCGACGGTGTGGGCGGGGGCAGGTAGGGGACCTGCGCCCCACTCGTACCGCTGAGTCCGTTCGTGCCGTTGAAGCCGTTCGTGCCGTCAGTGGTGCCCGGTGCCCGCAGGGTGAGGTCGACGGGCCCGGACAGCGCGTCGGAGCCGCCGGTGGACTGTGTGTTCGGGGCCGACGGAGACGTGGCCGTCGGCGGCGGTGTGTACGGGGACAGCGGCGGGGCATCTATGCCGCTGCCCACCCCGTCCGGGAGATCGGTCGACACGGTGTTCGGGGGAGGTGTCGCCGGACCGGGCGTGAAGAGGCCGCTCTGCACCGTCGACGGGCCCTTGGCGTACGGACCGTCAAAAGCGCCCGCCTCCGGGGCCTCGGAGCCCGAGGGTCCCGGATCGCCCTCTCCCAGCCGGCTGCCCGGGCCGGGCAGATCGTTGAGGTCCGTGAACCGGTTCCCGTCGGCGAAGTAGGAGTTGTAGATCGAGAAGGCCCCCGCGCCGATGGCCAGCCCCGCGCCCGCCTCGAACAGGTTGCTGGTGCCGGACCCGACGAAGGTCTCCCACTTGAACTCCCACTTGTCGTAGAAGGCCCCGTTGACGATGACCTCGGCGACGCTCTCGGCGGTGCCCCCGACGGCGAAGGTGGTGACGACCTCCGGCGGACCGTTCGTCAGCCCCTTGAACAGCAGGCTGTTCCGGTCGAAGTTGAACTTGCCGAAGACGTCCCCGAGGAGGTCCTTGAAGTAGTTCCGGAGCGGCTTCAGGAGCTTGTCGAAGATCTCCATGAAACCGCTGGTGAGCCCGCCCTGCGCGGCGGCAGCTGCGACGTCCTTCCAGTCGACGCCGCTGGGCTTGCGGCCACCGGTGTTCAGACCGATCTGAAACAGCTGGACCCCGAGCGCCTCGATGGCCTCCTGGATCGCACCCCCGAGCGTCGGCGCGAGGTGCGTCATCCGCAGCAGCCGGTCGATGATCATGAGGATCGCCAGCTTGCTCCGGGCTCGCGCCAGGAACATCTGGGACACCGAAGCGCCACCGGTGAACGCCATCAGTGCCGCCAGCAGGGCCAGTTCGGCGAGCAGCATGATGATCTCGGCGATGATCTCCCACTTCGACCCCTGGATCTTCCGTGAGTAATCGATCTGGCCGTTGGCGAGTTCGTCCAGCTGGTACAGCAACGTCTGGATGGGGTCGGTGCCGCCGGGCAGGTCGGTGAGCATCCGCACACTGTCGATGTACGGCTGGGCCACCTCCGGCGGCAGCGCCTCCTCCACCGTCTGGATCGTCTCCCGCGCGCCGGCGCGCAGGTCGATCAGGTCCTTCTGAAGCGCGAGGTAGAGCTCACGACTTTCCCATGCCAGATTCTCCCTGGCCTGCAGGGGCATCTCGCCCAGCAGGATCCAGAGCATCGTCCGGACGTCCGGCGGAAAGTCGATCTCCTCCACTTAGTGCCTGCCGCCCCCGTCGGAGTCCCCGCCCAACGCGTCGAGGCTCGACGTCTGCCGCCCGATCTGCTCGTTCGCGTACGCCGAAACGCCCTCGATGTGCTGGCCGTTGGCCCAGACCGCCCGCTGGAGCTCCGAGAACGCGGTGCCCAGGGTCCTGATCAGTTCCAGAAGCGCCTCGTTGTTCGCCTCGTACTTCGGCAGCACCTCCCGGGCGAAGTCGTCGTCCTTACCCGCCCAGCCATCGTAGTCCCCTATGCGGGAGATGAAGCCGTCACCGAGCTCGTTCGTCCTGTCCGGCAACGCCTCCATCATCTCGCCGCCGCGGCGTATACGGCCGGGGTCAGCGGTGAACTTGCCCGCCATGGTTACCTCCCTCGTCGCCTTCTTCGGAACGTCAGTCCTCGTGGATCTCGTCGTGCAGGCGGGCCGCCGAGCGCCTCCTCCCGCCGTCCGGGCCGTCGAGTGCCGAGCCGAACGCCCGGTCCCAGTCGATGTCCACGCCCCTGAGGCCTGTCGGGCCGCCGCTCGCGCGCGTCAGCGGCTCGAAGACGTCCATCACTCGGCGCGCCATCTGCGCACGCCCCTCCTGCACGGCCTCCAGCACGGAGGCCGCGAGCTGAGGGCCCGTCATGCCGCGGTACTTGTTGTCCGGGAACTTGAGCGCCGTCAGCTCGCCCTGAGGGCCCACGGTGACCTCCACGGCACGGTCCCGGGACCGGATCGTGGCCGAGGCCTCGGCGAGTTCGCTCTCGGCACGTGCGACCGCCTCCTGCACGGCGGTCAGCTCGGCCATGGCATCGGCCAGCTTCTTTTCCATCGACTCGCTCAACGGTTCCCTCTCCACCTGCTCGTACGCGATTCTGCCGTACGCGTGTGCGTAACGCGAACTGCCCCCCGTTTAAGGGCTACTGGGGGCATGCCCGAGATCGTCGCCGTACGGATCATCGTCCGATCACCGCGGGGGCACCGCCCTCGTCCGCACCCCACACGTCCTCGTCCTCCGGCACCCACGAGTCCCGTGCGCGGTCACCGCTCTGGGTCTGTGTCTGCCGGCCGGGCGCGCCGGCGCCACCACCGCCGGCCATCGGCGGGAGGAACGGCATGCCACCGGCGGTCGGGGAGCCGGTGGCGACGCGCACCTCGTCGTCCGCGTAGCGACCGTTCCTGACGGGCGCGCCCGCACCGGGCCGGGGCCGGCGGTTCTTGACCACCTCGCCGTCGATGACGTTGCGGACGCGCTCGCCGGAGTCCGACTGGCCGCCCCCGCCCCCCATACCGCCGCCCATGCCGCCACCCATCGGCGCACCCATACCGCCGCCCATGCCGCCACCCATCGGCGCGCCTGCACCGCCGCCCAGGTCGCCCATGGCCCCACCGCCGGGACCGGGGAACGCACCGGTGTTGAGGAACGGGCGGTTGTGACTGGGGGTGGTCGTTCCGCCGGAGGCGCCACTGCCCGCCAGGGGTGACTCGTAGGGCTTGTCGTCGAACAACTCCTCCTCGTAGGAGTAGTCGTAGGACGGAGGCGTGTAGTCGAGCGAGCCGTTGTCGAGATGGCCCGAGCCGATGACGGACGGGCCGGAGTCGTCCAGGTAGCCGGAGACGGTCGAGCCGTCCGGGCGCGTGATGGTCGTGCTGCCGGTGTCCGGGTTGATCGTCTGGGTGGAGCCGTCCGGCAGCTCCGTGACCACGTTGCCGCCGGCGTCCAGGTGTGTGGTGCCACCGCCGGGGGTGGGCAGCAGGTCGCCGGTGTTGAGCGGGCCGGAGATGGTCGTTCCGTCGGGCCGGGTCAGGGTGGAGGATTGGGTGGCGGGGTCGATCGTGACGGTGGAGCCGTCAGGGTAGTCCGTGATCACCCGGCCACTGGAGTCGATGCGCGACTCGCCGGCGCCGGGAATGTCCAGAACGCCGTCGTTGACGGGTCCGGAGATGCGAGTGGACGACAGGTCGGGCAGATCGTTGCCGCCGAAGAGGTCCCGACGGGAGTCGTCGAACGCGGTCCGCGCCTCCTCCTGCCTCTTCTCCTGCTCCTGGCGGATCTCCTCCTGCCTGGCCTCCGCCTCCGCCTGCTTCTGATCCTGCCTGGCCTGCAGTTCGGCCTGCTTCTGCTCGGCTTCCTTCTCCTTGGCCTCCTGCTTCGCCTCCTGTTCAGCCTGCCTGGCCTCCGCCCTGGCCTCGGCCTCGGCCTGCTTCTTCTCCTGTTCGGCCTGCTGCTGCTCCTGTCGCTCTTCCTGCTCGGTACGGATGCGGTCCTGCTTGGCCTCCTGCTCGGCACGGATGCGGTCCTGCTTGGCCTCCTGCTCCGCCTGTTTCTGTTCGGCCTCCTTCTCCTTGGCCTCCTGCTCGGCCTTGGCCTCGGCTTCCTTCGCCTCCTGCTCGGCCTTGGCCTCCTCCCGCTCCCTCTTCGCCTCCTCCTGCTGAGCCTTCGCCTGGTTCATCTGCATCATCTGGAAGTTCTCCGCACGGGCCTGGACTTCCGTCTGCTTGGCCTCCTGCTCGGCACGGATGCGGTCCTGCTTGGCCTCCTGCTCGGCACGGATGCGGTCCTGCTTGGCCTCCTGCTCGGCCTGTTTCTGTTCGGCCTCCTTCTCCTTGGCCTCCTGCTCGGCCTTGGCCTCGGCCTCCTTCGCCTCCTGCTCGGCCTTGGCCTCGGCCTCCTTCGCCTCCTGCTCCTTCTTGGCCTCCTCGGCCTCGGCCTCCTGCTCGGCCTCCTTGGCCGCCGCCTTGGCCTCGGCCTCCTTCTCCTTGGCCTCCTGCTTGGCCTCCTGCTCCGCCGCCTTCGCCTCGGCCTCCTTCTCCTTGGCCTCCTGCTCGGCCTTGGCCTCGGCCTCCTTGGCCTCCTGCTCGGCCTTGGCCTCCTTCTCCTTGCGCTCCGCCTCCTCCTTCTCCTTCTTCCGCTCCTCCTCCGCCTTGGCCGCCTGGTCCTTCTGCCACTGCATGAACTCGTCCTGCTTCTTGGCGGCGGCCTCGGCCTCGGCCTTCGCTTCGTCCTCCTTCTTCTTCGCCTCCTCTTCCGCGACTTCGGCCTTCTCCTCCTTGTAATCCGAGGCGAGAGTGCTGCTGGTGCCCCGGGACGTCACGGATCCCAGGTCGAAATTACTCTTGCTCCAACTGTTGCGCACCGTCTCCATGGCCGCTTCTGCCGCCACGTCGAGGTTGTCCTGCACGGTCTGCTGCCATATTTCGAGGGCCTTGTTTCCGATTTTCTCCCAGGTGCTGAGCTCCTTGAGGTCGCCGAACTCATCGGCCGCGACGCTCAGGGGCATGTCGCCGCTGCCCTTGATCTCCTGGATGGCGGCCTTGTTGCTGAAATCCCCTTCCGCGATGTAGTTCGTGCGGTATTTGTTGACTTCCCCGCGGGTCGCCCCGTTGGACTCGATCTCGTAGGTGATCTTGGTGATGTTCCTGTCCCAGACATAGTCCATCACCGCGGACAGCAGTTTATGCAGGACGATCAGCGGGTTACCGTACTCCCACTGCCACTTCATCCAGACGTCGTGGAGATCCGCCACCGCCCCCGCGAGGGCCTTCTTGGCCTGTTCGATCTCTTCACCCTGCTTGGAGGAGCCCTCCCGACTCGAACGCATGGCCTCCGCATAGTCCGAGTACTGCTGGTTGACCTTGTTGACGAGGTCCCAGAAGACGCCCGCCGCCTTCCCCCGCCAGGCGTCGTCCTTCTCCCTGCCGAGCAGGCTCTGCCACTCCTCCACGACCTTCTGCTGCGTGTCGAAGAACTGGGCGACCCGGTGGAAGGCACCGGCCACCCTGTCGAAGTTGGCGAGGGTGACGGAATCCGCGTCCGCCACGTCCTTGCCGTTCCAACTGAAGCCGTAGGTACCCAAATCCTCTTCGTTGCGCAGTTTCTCCAGAGCCAGCCCGGTACCGAAGGCGTACTGAGTCAGGGAAGTGCTGTCCCAGGTCGGCTTGCCGTCCATTCCCAGGTGGCCTTCGATATTGCTGGAGAACTGCCCACCCTCGTAGTGGCCATGACTCGGCATCCTGCCGTCACCCTTGCTGCCGAGCAGGGTGATACGGGCCTTATACATGGAGACATCGGAACCCGCACCACCCGACGCGTGATAGAAGGGGATGACGAAGTCGGTGTTCTGGATGTCGGAACCAGCGTTCTCGTGGTACCAGTTCAGGTCTTCGGTGTCGACATAGTCGACATAGCCCACGTCGGATATCTCCACCTTCATCAGTGGAATACCTTCGTTACCGACAAGCGTGTCAAATAGCGTGCTCCTGTCCGGCGCCGTGTATCCCGTGAAGAAGCTGACCGCCTCGGACCACTTGTCCCTGGTGCTGGAGAGTTCTTTGGTGATCTTATCCTTTTTGAGCGCCATGCCAGGCTGCCTTTTCGGTCAGGGCGGATGGGGGGAAGCGAACCGGTCGGGTGAATGCGGTGACAGGGCGTCGGCGGACGCGTGGAGGGACGGCTGCGCTGAGTGAGCGCGGGGCTCAGTCCTCTTCCTTGTCGACGTTCGAGCCGCCGCTGCTTTCGGAGAGCACCTCGTCCGCGCCCTCGAAGAAGTCGATGAACTTCTTCCCGTCGATCTTCTCCAGGTTGTCGTCCTGGGTCTTGAACATCTCCGCGATGGTGTCCTTGAGGTTCTCCTCGATCTCCTCGAAGAGAGCGACCTGGAGTCTGAGGATCTCGTCGAGCTGGTCCACCAGCCCGTTCAGGGACGTGATCACGTAATTGCCGTTGGTCCGGGGCGTCTCTTCAGTCGCCATCATCCCGATCGCGAGCGGCACCTTCTGGCCGTCGTAGAAGCCCGGTGCCGTTTCAGCTCCGTCCCCCGCGTCGCCCTGCAGATTCGGGATCCCGGGTACGAGGTCCCCTTTCGGTGATTTCCCGTTCTCCCTCATCTTCTTGATCTCGTCGAGGAAGGGGGTGACTTTTTCGTCGAGGAAGTCCTGCAGCCAGGCCTTGTTGAGATTGACTGCGGGGGGGTTGTCCGCCATGCCGTACTACTCCTGTCTCCATAGGGTTCCGTCGGCTTCCCGGGCGTTCCGCGCGGTCGGGTGGCGCCGACCATCCACGCGGAGCGGGGACGGCGGCACGCCGGCCTCACGACAGCGGGCGGCCGCTCGCGTGACACACGCGGACGGCCGCCCGAAGAGAACCAGGGGCGTGTCGCCCTCCGGTCAGCTGCCGATGCGCACGCTCTCCCACAGCGATGTCAGGGACCTCTCGCTGTACTGGTAGCTGCCGGAGACGTCGGTCAGCAGGGCCGAGTTCTCGGCGAGGATGCGCTTCATCTCCTCGACGGCGTTGTTCCAGGACGCCTGCTTCTGGGCGTACACCGCCTTGTCCTCACCTTCCCAGGTCTTCTGGAGCTCCTGCAGCTCCGCCTCCAGGTTGGTGAGGATGCTGTCGATCGCCTTGGTCTGGTGGACCATGTCGTCGGCGGCGTTCTCCATGTGGGAGTAGTCGACGTAGATCTGTCCGTCGGTGAAGTCAAGCGGGGGGGTCATGGTGGTCCTCGTCTCGCGCCGGGTAGTGCAGAGGGGAAGGGTGTCGCGGCGCCCGGGTGCCGGTCAGGGATCCGGGAGCGGGAGCGGTGATCAGCGACCGGCGGTGGAGCCCGCCAGTGCGTTGAAGATCTCCTCGGAGCGGTTGTACGCCTGCTGGATGGACTCGTTCGCGGTGGCCTGCTGGATGCCCTGCGCGCGCATCGTCTCCTCAAGCGTCGTGATCATGTCGCGGAGGTTGCCGGAGATGATCTCCGCCTGCGCGTCCCACCGGTCGAGCAGCTTCTGGAACGCGCCACCGTCGCTACCGGCGTAGCCGGAGGACAGGTTGTGCTTCATGTTCTCCACGTCCTGGCGGCTCTTCTGCACGCCGGTGAAGGCCATCTCCAGCGCGGTGACACCGTTCTGTGTCGCTGATGCCAGTGACTGCTGTCCGCCTGTGCCTGCCATGTGCCTGCTCCTCCTGGAGTGTCACGCCACCGGTCCTCGGACGCGGACAGCGCGGTGCGTGCCCGGACGCGGCCGGAGGACCGACGTCCGGATGGTTCGGACTAATGGAGCCTAAGGAGAAAGGAGTTGGCGATTCAATGGCCTGAGTCACCTTCTCGGCTCCGACCGGATGCTTCAGTCCCGCCACGGCGGGGTTCCAGGGCGAAGAACTCCACCCCGCCCGCCGTCCGAGACCTCGTGCCTTCCCGTTCCAGGACGTCCGACGCTCCCGTCACGTTGCGAGGGCACGATCAATTCCTCTGGTGCTACGTCATGTTCACCTTCCTTCCCGGTCCCGAGGCCTTCTCCTGCCCCACCACGCGGCGGACAGGCGGCGCTTTCACTTCCGGTCGCAGCGCGGAGTGGTGTTCCGGCTCCGCCCCGTGGCCGCGGCCTCCTTGGTCAGGTCCGGCCCCGTCGGCAGCATCGCCAGCAGTGGCGCCGGAAGACCGCGCACCTGGTTCTGCGTGTAGCCGAGCGCCCCGAGCGCCTCCGCCGTACCCACCCGGTATTTCATCCCGGTGTCCGTCACCAGATAGACGGTGGTCCCGACCTTGCTCCCGCTCGCCCCGAGCACGCGCACCAGGGAGCCGCCGCCGGGCCGTACGGTGATCGTGCCGACCGGCATGCAGGCCGGGGTGAGTCCCTCGGGCGGCGCCTGGGCGGCCGGGCCCAGGGAGCCCGTCCCGGTCAGGGCCACACTGATCCGCGGACCGCGCTCGCCCGTCTCGATCCGTACGCAGACGGTGTGGTCCTCGCCGAGGGCCACCGCCTCCGGAGGCGCCGAGGGCAGGTCCGGCTCCCCGGCGGTCTCACCCGCCCCCGGGGCCAGATGGCCGCTCAGCACGTCCGCGCCCAGGGCGGTCAGCTTGGCCGCACCGCCCCCGTAGACCTTCTCGCGGGTCTCCGGGTCTCCGAGCACGAGCGCGGCACCGGTCGACGTGAGGGGGGTCAGCCCCTCCTTGCGCAGCAGGTAGTAGCGGTCGGCGGAGCCCGGCACGGTGACCCGGAACACCTCACCGATCCGGGACTTCCGGCCACCGAGCGACGGCCCCTCCTGGCCCTTGCCGGGTACGTCCGGCGGGCGCAGGTCGGGGCCCGACGGCAGGGCGTTCAGGAAGGCCGCCGAGACGGGGAGGCGCGGGGTGGAGCCGTAGCCGAGGGCCTCGCGCGCGCGGCTGTCCTCGTCGAGCCGGAGCTTGCTCCCCCGCCACACCAGATAGCCGGCCTTGTCCGGCCCGGTCACCAGCATGCCCTTGCCGGTGGGCAGGCCGGCGGCGTCGGCCGGAGCGCCGACTGCGACGGTGGTGCCGGTGGCGCCCGTCACGCTGCCCGAACAGACCCGCCACGGACCGGTGTCCAGGTCCCCGCTCCCGGGCAGCGCGTCCGGGGCGCCGGTGATGCCGACGGGTGACCCGTGCGGCGTCCCCTTCAGGGAGGCGGAGCCGACCGTCACCACCTTCATGTCGGCGCCCCCGAGCAGCCGCGCCGAGGCGTAGTTGCGCACCGGACGCAGCCGCCCGTCCAGGTAGAGGTAGCGGGACCCGGTGTCCTTGTTCACGACGAGGGTCCCGGCCGCTCGCCAGGAGTCCTTCGTGCCGGGCTTGAGCAGGCCGAGGACGAAGGACCCGGCCGACAGGAGGACGGCGATCACGATGCCGATCACCACCCCCCGGTTGGTCCGCCCCTGCGGGCTCTCCGGAGCGTCCGGATCCGCGCGCAGCATGCCCGAGGTCAGCCGACCCATGACGAACATGTGCGCGTGCACCTGATCGCGTTTGGACTGCATGACAGCGTGTCTCCCTTCCGGTCAGCCGTTGATGGACCGCAGGGTGCTGTACACGCCGAGCACCCACAGGGCGAGCGGCAGCATGCTGATCGCCAGGGCCGAGTGCAGCAGTTCGCCGACGCGGCCCCAGTACGGAACCAGCCGGCGGCCGGGGACGGTCCAGGCGGCGATCGCGAGCGCCGCCGTGGCGGCGAGCAGGCCCGCGGCCGTCGCCAGCCGGGTACCCGCCGTGGCGGCCGGGGCGGCGACCAGCACCAGCAGGACCAGTCCCGCGACGCCCGGAACCACCAGCGACATGCGCTGCCAGATGTTGCCCAGCCCGCGGGCGTGCAGGATGAGCAGCAGGGACAGCGCCACCGTCATGATGATCTCGGCCGGTTCGCGTTCCCGGGCGAGGCCGACGAGGCATCCGGCGCCGACCACGCCCACCGCCCCGTACAGCGAGGTCATCCAGCCGTCGGCGAGAATGGCGCGGGACGAGACCACGGAGGGGGCGTGCGGCTCGATGCCTTCCTGGAGCTGCTGCGCGTTGGTCGGCAGGGGCGGCATGCGCATCCCGGACATCCGGAACGCCAGCGAGGGAACGAAGGCGCCCAGGACCACCGCCAGGACGGCGGTGATCGCGGCGGTGTGCACGGGCGCCAGGTCGGTCGTGATGAGCGGGACGGCGGCCAGGGCGGCGAAGACCGAGACGACGGCGATGCCCAGGAAGAGTGCGGCGAACGCCGCCACGATGGCGAGTGCGAGCACCGCCCCTCCCGCCGCGGCGGCGCCGGCGGCGAGCAGCCGGGCACCCAGCGTCTCGTGCGCGTGCGGCCCGCTGAGCGCGCCGCCCGGCAGCAGCCACCCGGCCAGGGCCAGGTAGGGCCCGACCATGAAGCCCAGCGCGGCTCCGGCGCCCGCGTCCCCGACCGCCCGGCTCGCCGCGCCCGCACCCGCGAGCAGGAGCAGGCCGGCGGCGGTCGCGAACACGGCCCGGGACAGCGCGGAGCCGCCGGGCCACGCGATCACCACCATGCCCGCGGCGAGGACCGCCACCGCCACGCCGAGCAGCACCCACCGGCTGACCTTGGGGGTCCAGCCGAAGGGGTGGTCCCGCATCGTGGTGGCTATGCCGTCGACGAGATCGTCGAGGTGCACCTCGGGCAGGGCTTCGGCGCGTGGTCGGAGGTAGAGGGTGTCGCCGTCGCGCAGACCGTAGGAGTCGAGGGTGCGTTCCTCGTCCAGTGGTTCGCCGCCGAGCCGCTGGAGTACCCAGCCGCCGTGGTCGAGACCGGCTTCCTCGAGGTCGTCCCCCGCGTATCCGAGCACCGCGGGCAGCAGGTCGGCCACGGGGACGTCGGCGGGCACGGCGAGATCGATGGTCCTGGCGGGGGCTCGTACCGTCAGACGGCACAGCTCTGCCACCTGAGTGTCAGTCATCGGGATGGCTCACGCTTCTCCGGTTACTGCTGCGAACGGTCAGGGAACGCCGTCTGACACACCGCCGGACAGTGACTGAGGGGACTCTGAAACCCCGGGATGGAACGGTAGTTGACGGTCGACACAATGATCGTAGTATCAACTACCTGCCCTGCGCGACGTGCCCCGGGACATGAGACCCCAAGTGACGGCGGGCTCACCGTCCGACGCGGCGCGGAAGACGTCGGGGTACGGACGCGGAAGACGTCGTGAACGGTCGGTGTACGCAGCGGGCTCCGTCGGGCGCCGTGAGGCCGGCCCGCGATCGGTGGTGCAGCGGGATGGTGACGCGGCGGGACACCTGGCACGGCTGCCGGCCGACGCCTGTCGGAGCCCGGTCGTCGTGGGCCGGAGGCGCGGCGTAGGGTGCGTGCGACAGCGAGGCCCGTCCGGCGTCCCGGCGCGGTGCCGACCGGGACGGGTGCCGCCGGCGGCGACGTCGACGTCGTTCCGCCCGCTCTCCCCCCTTGACCCGTAAGGAGACGGTTCCTTGAGTGTGGTCCTGTTCCGCCGCCCGGCCCGACGCCGGGGCCCGGAGATGCCCGACGGGGAACTGAATCTCCAGGAACCGCCGATCCTCCCCGAGACGGTGCCCGACACCTCCGCCGTGTGGACGTACCTCCCCATGGCCCTGATGTCGGTCTCGATGATGTTCATGTTCATGCGGCCCGGCATGACCCGGGGCTCCGGCGGGTTCATCTACATCGCCCTGGGTCTGATGGTGCTCGGGGCCGCGGCGATGTTCATCGGCCAGTTCATGCGCAAAGCCGCCGAGCGCAAGCAGAAGCTGAAGGGCGAGCGCCGCGACTACCTGCGCTACCTCACCCAGATCCGGCGCAAGGTCCGCGGCGCCGTCGTGGACCAGCAGCTGGCCCTGGCCTGGCGGCACCCCGAGCCCGCCGCCCTGTGGTCCATGACGGGCACCACCCGGCTGTGGGAACGCCGGCCCCGCGACGAGGACTTCGGGGAGGTGCGGATGGCCGTCGGTGAGCAGAAGCTGAGCCTGAAGCTGACCCCGAACACGACCAACCCCGTCGAGGACCTGGAACCGCTCAGCGCGCACGCCCTGCGCAGCTTCATCCGCGCCTACTCGACGGTGCCGGAACAGCCCATCGCCATCTACCTGCGGGCCTGGGCCCGGGTGCTGTTCCGGGGCGACGAGGAGCGGATACGGTCGGTGACCCGGGCACTGCTCGCCCAGCTGGCCACCTTCCACTCGCCCGACGACGTGTGGATCGCGCTGTGCGTGTCCGACGAGCGGCGCGCGCACTGGGAGTGGACCAAGTGGCTCCCGCACAGCCTCCACCCGCACGACATGGACGGTGCGGGTCCCACCCGCATGACCGTCTCCGCCCTGGGTGAGCTGGAGAACCTGCTCGGCGCCGAGTTCATGGAGCGGCCTGCGTTCGACCCGGACGCCGTACCCGGGCGCGAGGAACCCTTCACCGTGATCGTGGTGGACGGGGGCACCGTCCCGGCAGGCCACCGCCTGGACGGCTCCGGCTTCCGCAACGCGGTCGTCCTGGACCTGAGCGGCGCCCTCTCCTGGCGGCCCGGCCGGATCACCCTGCGTTTCGAGGTCGGCGAGGACGATCTCGGGCTGGTGCGCACCGACCGCGAGCGCAAGGAGCAGACCACCCGGCTCGGCAGGCCCGACCGCCTCGGCCTGATGGGCGCCACGTCCCTGGCGCGGCGGCTCGCCCCGTACCGCATGGGCCTGGGCACGGCCTCGGACTCGTCCGAGCCGCTGTCCGCGAACGTCGAGCTGACCACGCTGCTGGGCATTCCCGACCTGCACCGCCACGATCCGGAGACGCTGTGGCGGCAGCACACCGGACCCACCCGGCTCAAGGTGCCCATCGCGGTCGGCGCCGACGGCGAGCCGGTCGAGCTGGACATCAAGGAGTCGGCCCAGGGCGGCACCGGTCCGCACGGCATGCTGATCGGGGCCACCGGCTCCGGCAAGAGCGAACTGCTGCGCACCCTCGTCCTGGCGCTCGCCCTGACGAACTCCTCGGAAACTCTGAACTTCGTCCTCGTGGACTTCAAGGGCGGTGCCACCTTCCTGGGTCTGGACGAACTCCCCCACACCTCCGCCGTCATCACCAACCTGGCGGGTGAGGCCGCCCTGGTGTCCCGCATGCAGGACGCCCTGCACGGTGAGCTGATGCGCCGTCAGGAACTGCTGCGTTCGGCGGGCAACTACACCTCCGCGCTGGACTACGAGAAGGCCCGCGCCTCCGGCGTTCCGCTGGAACCGCTGCCCAGCCTCTTCGTCGTCGTCGACGAGTTCAGCGAACTCCTGGCGGCTCACCGGGAGTTCATGGAGCTCTTCGTGATGATCGGCCGCCTCGGCCGGTCCCTCGGTGTGCACCTCCTGCTCGCGTCACAGCGCCTGGACGAGGGCCGGATGCACCAACTGGAGAGCCACCTGTCGTACCGGATCGGTCTGCGTACGTTCTCCGCCATGGAGAGCCGCGGGGTCCTCGGCGTGCCGGACGCGTACCAGCTTCCGCCGGCGCCCGGCAGCGGCTTCCTCAAGTCGGGTGTGGAGGCGCTGACCCGCTTCCGGGCCGCGTACGTCTCCGGCCCGTACCAGCGAAGGGGTGGCAGCGCCAACCAGGCACGGGTGGCCAGCCAGACCGTCCCGTGGACCAGTGGCTACGTGGTGCCGCGCCGGCTGCCGGACACCCCGGCCCCCGAACCCGCCCCCGAGCAGGAGGAGACCGGGGACACCCTGCTCTCGGTGGCCGTGGAGCGGCTGCTGAACGCCGGGCCGCCGGCCCACCAGGTGTGGCTGCCACCGCTTGACCTGCCCGCCACCCTCGACCAGGTGCTGCCGCCGCTCACCCCCGACCCCGAACTGGGCCTGACCACCGTGGGATCGGGGCACCGGGGGCGGCTCACCATCCCCATCGGCATCATCGACCGCCCCTTCGACCAGCTCCGCGACCTGCTCACCGTCGACCTCTCCGCCGCGGGCGGTCACATCGCCATCGCGGGCGGACCGCAGAGCGGCAAGAGCACGATGGTGCGCACGATCATGACCGCGCTGGCGCTCACCCACACCCCCCGCGAGGTGCAGTTCTACTGCCTCGACTTCGGCGGTGGCACACTCGCCGGGCTGGCCGGCCTGCCGCACGTCAGCGGGGTCGCGGCACGCCTGGACACCGAGCGGGTCGGCCGTACGGTCGCCGAGGTCACCACGCTGCTGGCGGAGCGCGAGCGGTTCTTCCTGGACAACGGCATCGACTCCATGGCGACCTTCCGGCGCCGCCTCGCCGCCGGGGACTTCCCCGAGCACCGGCACGGGGACGTGTTCCTGGTGGTCGACGGCTGGTCGACGGTGCGTCAGGACTTCGACCGCTACATCCAGACCTTCGGGGCGATCGCCGCCCGCGGCCTCAACTACGGCATCCACCTGATCGTCACCACCGCCCGCTGGGTGGAGCTGACCTCCGCCATCCGGGACCAGGCCGCCACCCACCTGGAGCTCCGGATGGGTGACCCCATGGACTCCGAGATCGACATGCGGCGCGCGGCGGCCGTACCCCGGCTGCCGGGCCGCGGCCTGACACGCGACGCCAAGCTGCACTATCTCACCGCACTCCCCCGGATCGACGGCGTGGAGTCCGCGGACGACCTGTCCGACGGTGTGGCCGGTCTGGTGGCGGCGGTGCGGGAGAGCTGGCAGGGCCCGCCGGCCCCGCCGGTCCGGATGCTCCCGACCCGGCTGCCCCTCTCGGCGCTCCCGGCCCCGAAGGGCGACTTCAAGATGCCCGTCGGCCTGGAGGAGGAGCGTCTGTCCACCGTGTGGCACGACTTCTCCGAGACCCCGCACATGATCGTGGTCGGCGACGCGGAGAGCGGAAAGACCAACATGCTGCGCCTGACGGCCAAGGCCATCATGGACCGGTACACCCCGGCCGAGGCGCGCATCATGGTCGTGGACTACCGCCGCGAGCTGGTGGAGGCGATCCCGGACGAGTACCGCCTGGGTCACGCGGTGTCGATGGACGCCCTGAAGGAGCTCATCGCGGGCGCCGCCCGCGCGGTGACGGCCCGGGTGCCGGGCCCGGAGATCACACCGGCCCGGATGCGCACGTGCGACTGGTGGGACGGTCCGCGGCTGTTCATCCTCGTGGACGACTACGACATGCTGGGCACGAGCGCGATGAACGCGCCCTTCGACCCGCTGCTGAACCACCTCGCACTCGGCTACGAGGTCGGCCTGCACATCGTCGTGTCCCGCTCCGCCGCCGGCGCGGGCCGGGGACTGGGCGAACCGATGCTGCGCCGTATGCAGGAGGTCAACACCCCGACGCTGCTGCTGTCGTGCCCGCCGTCGGAGGGCTTCATCCTGGGCAGCGTCAAGGGCCGGAACCTGCCGCCGGGCCGGGGTACGCGGGTGACGCGCCGCAAGCAGATCCAGGTGCAGACGGCGGTGCTGGAGGACCAGGAGCCGTAGGGGTTTCCCACACAGGCGCGCGGTGTGGCGGCGTCCGGTACGGGCTGATCACCCGCACCGGACGCCGCTGCTCCTCCCGCGCTCGTGTGTCAGGACCCCCAGGCGGCGCCGGTCCGGGCAGGACGGCCGCGCTTCGCCGTGCGACGGCCGGTTCCGGCGGTCCCGGGCCCCGCCAGGCGGGCGGCGCCCCGCGGCCGGTCAGCTGCCCGCCGCGCGCCAGTTCCGTGCCCGGCCCCGCGGGATGACCACGGCGCCCACCGCCACCAGGAGCACCAGCCCGGTGCCCACGGCAGCCACCATCAGAGCCCGGGTGCGCGGCTGTGTGGCGGGCGGGGCCGGGACCACCGCCCGTTCCGGCCGGGGCGCCGCGGCCCTGGCGTCCGTCAGTACGGCCGTCAGCGCGCCGTACGGGTCGAGCCGTGGCGGGGCCGCCGGGTACGCCGCCTCGGTCAGGCGGCGCGAGACCTCCGCGGCCTTCAGGTCCGGATAACGCGCCCGGACCAGCGCCGCCGCCCCCGCGACGTGCGCGGCGGCGAACGAGGCGCCCGAGCCGATGAAGTGGCCCGGCCCCTTCGGTCCGATGCTCACCACCGCGTCGCCGGGCGCGGCCAGGTCCGCCCCGTCCACCAGCGGGGCGTCGGCCGGCCGGCCGCCGTCCGGGCCGTAGTCCGTCACGGCCAGCACGCCGGGCGCCGCCGCCGGCCAGTACCAGGGCGCCGGCTCCGCGTCCCGCTCCAGCGCGTCCGGCGCCAGCGGAGCCACCACCAGCGCGTCCTTGCCGCTCGCGTACGCGACCGCCTCCGTCAGCCGCGCCTTGCCGCTGTCCAGGGCCGCGGCGACGTAGATGACGCCGGCGCCCTCGTCGGCCGCCCGGCGTATCGCGTCGGCGACCTGGCCCGCCGTGCTCCCGCCGCGCTCACCGGTGCCGCGTACGGCCAGGATCCGGGCCTTCGGCGCCAGCCCCGCCGGGCCCCCGTCCTCGCCGGGCGTCGCCGCGATCAGGCCGGCCGCGAACGTGCCGTGCCCGACGCAGTCCTCGCCGGCCGGCCCGATCGCGCTCACCCGCCCCGACAGCGCGGGCGCCGCCTCGGCCACTCCCGTGTCCACGACCGCCACCGTCGTCCCCTCGCCCTGGGAGAGCGGCCGGGTGCGGGCCGCGCCCAGAGCGCCCAGCGCCCACGGCTCGGCCGTGGCCTTCTCGCTCGACACCGAGGCGCAGGTGTCGTCCTCCGCCAGGACGGAGCGCACGACCGGCAGTCCCACGGAGTCGGCCGCGGCGGGCACGGCCCCGACGACGCCCAGCACGGTCGCTGTCGCGGTCATCAGCAGGGGGGCGGCCACAGCCGTGGCCCAGGGGCGGCGGCGGGGATCAACTCGGACACGGGGCATGGCGCGCATGATAGGCGCCCCGTCCGACGGCGCGTCGACCGGGACGTGGACGCGGACGACGTAACGGGACGTAGGCGCGGTACCGGCCCAACTCTTCGGTCTCTCCTGGAACATCGCCTCGCCGGTCCCGTAGCCTTCGTCGCGTGCGCACAGCCGTACGTACCCACGACGCGGAACAGTCCCCGTGTCGGCCCCCTCAGAGGCACACGGCGGCGGCACCACTAGGAGGAGGAACGAGCGTGTCACGGCAGTTGCTCAGGGTCGGATCGGGACAACCGGACAGCTTCCGAACGATCGGTGAAGCCCTGGACATGGCACGCACGGGTGCGGTGATCCGGGTCCATCCCGGCCGCTACCCGGAGAACCTGACGGTCAGGACCCGGGTCACCATCGTCGCCGACGGCGAGCCCGGCAGCGTCGACATATGCCCCCGCCGGGGCACCGCCGTGGTCCTCGTCGCCGACGCCGTCATGCTCACCGACCTGACCCTGCGGGGCGGGAGCGAGGATCTGCCCGTGGTCGACGCGCCGCGCGGCCAGGTCGCGATGGACGGCTGCACGGTCATCGGCTCCGGCTGGACCGCCGTGCTGGCCCGCGAGTCGGGTTCGGTGGCCATGCGCGACTGCCGGGTCAGCAACCCGAGGGGCGCCGGGGTCGTGGATTCCGCGCCCACCGGCAGCATCATCGCGGGCTGCCTCATCGAGAACCTCGGCACCTCCGGCGTCGTCATCGGCGCGGAGGCCCGGGCGACCGTACGGGACTGCCGGATCCGCGACGCCCGCGCCAACGGCGTGCTGACCTCCGACGAGGCGCAGGGCCTGGTCGAGGACTGCGACATCTCCGGAACGGACAAGCCGTCCATCGCCCTGGAGGGCCGCAGCGGCACCCGGGTCGTGCGCACCTCGGTGCACGACACGTCGGTCGGCCTCTACATCACCAGTTCCGCCCGCCCGGTGCTGGAGCACGTCACGGTCAGCGACACCACGGGCCCCGGCATCATGCTGGCGGCGAGCGCCGACCCCGAGTTCCTGAACTGCCGCACGTCACGCACCAAGGGCAGTGGTCTCACCGTCACCGAGCGCTCCAGGGGCACCTTCCAGGACTGCGAGTTCGACACCTCCGCCGCACCCGCCATCCGGGTGGTCAACTCCAGCGCGCCGTTCCTGACCGGCTGCGCGGTACGCGACTGCGCGGACGCGAGCGGTGCCGTGCTGCTGGAGGAGGAGTCGACGGCGGAGTTCGACGACCTGCTGGTCACGGACGCGGCCGGCACCGGCATACGGATACGCACCGGCGCCGACCCGCTGCTGCGCCGCGCGCGGATCACCTCGCCGGGCGGCCACGGCGTCGAGGTCGCCGAGGACGGGCGCGGCAGGCTGGAGCACTGCGAGATCGACCGGGCGGGCGGCTCGGCGGTACGCATCGTCTCGGGCGGCAATCCCGACATCCGCGACACGGTCATGCGGGCGGCGACCGACGCCACCGTCTCCGTCGGCCCCCAGGGCCGCGCCACCCTCCGGGACTGCCGTATCGAGTCCGCCGCGGCCGGCGGCGTCACGGTGGACAACGGCGGCGAACTCTCCGCGCTGCGCGCCCACATCACCGACTGCGGCGCCCACGGGGTGCTCCTCGCCAACGGCGCCCGCGCCACCCTCACCTCGTCCCAGGTCATCGGCAGCGTCGGCGACGGCGTCCGGATCGACACCGCCGAGCCCGTCACCGTCACGGGCTGCGCCGTCCGCGACAACCGCGGCGCGGGCCTCAGACAGACGAGGGTGAACGAACGGCTCACGGTCGAGAACCTCAACAGCAACGGCAACGTGGCCCCGGACGCGTGGGGCGACACCCTCCCGCCGGACGTGGCGACCAGCGGGTCCGGCGACTCGGCCAAGAAGCCCGAGGGTCCGCTGGAGGAGCTGGAGTCGCTGGTCGGCCTGACCGAGGTCAAGAGCCAGGTCCGGACCCTCGTCAACCTCAACCAGCTCAACCAGCGCCGCGCCCAACTGGGCATGCCCGTCCCCCAGATGAGCCGCCACCTGGTCTTCTCGGGCCCGCCCGGCACCGGTAAGACCACCGTGGCCCGGCTGTACGGGGGCATCCTGGCGGATCTGGGCGTCCTTCGGTCCGGGCACCTGGTGGAGGTCTCGCGGGCCGACCTGGTCGCGCAGGTCATCGGCGGTACGGCCATCAAGACGACCGAGGCGTTCAACGAGGCTCTCGGGGGCGTGCTGTTCATCGACGAGGCGTACACGCTGCTCTCCGACAGCAAGGGCTCCGGCGCCGACTTCGGCCGGGAGGCGGTCGACACGCTGCTGAAGCTGATGGAGGACCACCGCGACGACGTGGCCGTCATCGCCGCCGGCTACACCGGCGAGATGGAGTCCTTCCTCTCCTCCAACCCCGGCCTGGCCTCCCGCTTCACCCGCACCATCGAGTTCGCCAACTACTCGGTCGACGAACTGGTGACGATCACCGAGAACATGTGCGCGGGGCACCGCTACGCACTCGACCCCCGTACCCTGGACACCCTCGCCCAGCACTACGCACGCATGCCGCGCGACGCGACGTTCGGCAACGGCCGTGCGGCACGACGGGTGTTCGAGGAGATGGTGGACCGGCAGGCCTCCCGCCTCGCCGCCATGACGAACCCGGCCGAGAGCGACCTCACCCTCCTGCTGCCCGAGGACGTGGCGGCGGAGAGCAGCCCGGCCGACGACGGTCCCGGCTCGGAGGAACTGCTCGCCGAGCTGCACGCCATGATCGGCCTCACGGCGGTCAAGAACGAGGTGTCCGCCCTGGTCAACCTGCTCACGGCGACGAAACAGCGCAAGGCCGCCGGGCTGCCCACCCCGAGGATCAGCAACCACCTGATCTTCTCCGGGCCACCCGGTACGGGCAAGACCACCGTCGCGCGCCTGTACGCGGACCTGCTGCGCTCCCTCGGCGTCCTGCCCAAGGGGCAGCTGGTCGAGGTCGCCCGCGCCGACCTGGTCGGCCGCTACGTGGGCCACACGGCCCAGCTCACCAAGGAGGCGTTCGAGCGGGCCCTGGGGGGCGTGCTGTTCGTCGACGAGGCGTACACGCTCACCCCGGAGGGCGCGACCTCGGACTTCGGCCGGGAGGCAGTCGACACCCTGCTGAAACTGATGGAGGACCACCGCGACGAGGTCGTCGTCATCGCCGCCGGCTACACCCGCGAGATGCGCCGCTTCCTCGATTCCAACCCGGGCCTGGCCTCGCGGTTCTCGCGGACGGTGAAGTTCGAGAACTACTCGACGGACGACCTGCTGGAGATCCTGTCCAAGCAGGCCACCGACTACGGCTACGACTGCTCCCCGGAGGCGATGACCGCACTGCGCGGCTACCTGGACGCCCTGCCGCGCGACCACTCCTTCGGCAACGCGCGTACGGCTCGCCAGATCCTGGAGGGGATGATGACCCGCCAGGCGGGACGGATCGGCGCGATGTCCGCGCCGGGCCTGGACGACCTGCGACTGCTGATCGCGGAGGACCTGCCCCCGGAGGCGGTGGCGCTGCGCCACTGACGGGCCGGGCCGCGCGTGCCGGTGGGGGCGGCCCGGCCCCCGACCGGCGTGGTTCGCCGCCGGGGGCGGGTGCGGGCGCCCCGTCTCGCCCCGAC
>NZ_JBHYQH010000054.1:0-34649 GCF_042746715.1 Streptomyces sp. NPDC058741
GCACGACCTGGTCCGGTCGTGCCGGGCCGCCCCCGTGGGCCCGTGCGGTGTGTCAGTGCACGAGGTCCGGCTCGGGCTCCGGGCTGCTCCGCCGGCCCTCCGGCGCGGTGGAGTGCAGTCGCCGCTGGAGCTTCTCGCCCTCGACGTCGACGTTCGGCAGCAGCCGGTCCAGCCAGCGCGGCAGCCACCAGGCGGCGTCGCCCAGCAGCGAGTGCACGGCGGGCACGATGACCATCCGGACCACGAAGGCGTCGAACAGGACGGCCGCGGCGAGGCCGAATCCCATCATCGCGACCAGGTCGTCGGTCTCGAGGATGAAGCCCGAGAAGACGCTGATCATGATGATCGCGGCGGCCGCGACCACCCGGCCGCTGTGCCGGAAGCCGGTGACGACGGCCTCCTTCGCCGAGGTGCCGTGGACGTAGGCCTCACGCATCCGCGTGACCAGGAAGACCTCGTAGTCCATGGCGAGGCCGAAGACCACACCGATCATGAAGATCGGCAGCGTCGTCATGATCGGACCGGTCTGCTCGATGCCGAAGAACCCGGAGGCCCAGCCGAGCTGGAACACCGCGACCAGCGCGCCGAGCGCCGCGCTCACCGAGAGCAGGAAGCCGAGCGCCGCCTTCAGCGGGACCAGGACCGAGCGGAACACCAGGAGCAGCAGCAGGAAGGCCAGGCCGACCACCAGGGCCAGGTAGGGCAGCAGCGCGTCGGACAGGGTCTGGGAGAAGTCGATGAACAGCGCGGTCTGGCCGGTCACCAGGATCTCGGTGGCGCCCGAGGAGGCCTCCAGCGCCGCCGCCCGCGCGCGGATGTCCTTGACCAGGTCCTCGGTCTCGGTGTCGGTCGGGCCGGTCTTCGGGACGATGCTGAAGATGGCGGTGTCGCCGGCCTTGTTGGCGGTGGCCTGGGAGACGGAGGCGACGTTCCCGTCCTTCTTCAGTTCCGCGCCGACCTTGCCGCCGGCGGCGGCCGCGTCCTCACCCGCGACGGTGACCGTCAGCGGGCCGTTGAAGCCGGGGCCGAAGGAGTCGGACAGCAGGTCGTAGGCCTTGCGCTGGGTGGTGTCGGTGGCCATCGTGCCCTCGCCGGGCAGGCCCAGCTCCAGCTTGGTGGCGGGCAGGGCGATCGCGCCGAGGCCGACCACCGCCAGGAGCAGCACCCCGAGCGGGCGGCGCACCACGAAGGACGCCCAGCGCGTGGACAGGGCCGGCTTGGTCCGCGCGGCCAGCTTCGCGGCCTTCTCCTCGGACTTGCGCAGCTTGCGCGCCGACAGCGGCTTCTTGGCCTGCACCAGGCGCCGGTCGGCGACTGCCAGCACCCGGCGCGGCGCGAAGCCGAGCAGGGCGGGCACGAAGGTGACCGCGATCAGTACGGCGACGGCGACCGTGCCCGCCGCGGCGAGCGCCATCTTGGTGAGGATCGGGATGCCGACGACCGCGAGGCCGCCCAGCGCGATGATGACGGTGAGCCCGGCGAAGACGACGGCCGAACCGGCGGTGCCGGTCGCGATGCCCGCGGCCTCACGCGGCGCGCGGCCCTCGGCGATCTCGGAGCGGTAGCGGGAGACGATGAACAGGGCGTAGTCGATGCCGACCGCGAGGCCGATCATCATCGCCAGCGTCGACGTCGTGGCCGACAGGCCGAGGGTGGAGCCCAGCGCGGTGATGCCGGAGACGCCGACCCCCACGCCGATCAGGGCGGTGAGCAGCGGCATGCCGGCGGCGATCACCGAACCGAAGGTGAGGAGCAGGACGACGGCCGAGATGAGGACGCCGACCTGCTCGCCGGTGCCGGAGACGGTCTGCTCGATCGGGACGGCGTCACCGCCGGCCTCGACGGTCAGTCCGCCGGCCCGGGCCCGGTCGGTGGCCTTGGTGAGCGCCTCGTGCGCCTCGTCGGTGAGGTCGGGCGCGGTGACCTCGTAGGACACCACCGCGTAGGCGGTACGGCCGTCCCGGCTGACGGTGCCGGCGGCGAACGGGTCGGCGACGCCCGCCACCTGGGGCGCTGTGCCGAGTTCGCCGAGGAGCTTCTTGACCGCCGGTTCCTCGTCGGCGATCTCCTTGCCTTCGGGTGCGCGGATCACCACACGGGCGGTGGCACCGTCGGCGCCCGCGTCGGGGAACTTCTCCTCCAGCAGGTCGAACGCCTTCTGCGACTCGGTACCCGGCATCGAGAACTGCTCGGTCGGCGGTGTGGGGGCGGAGGAGGCCGCGGCACCGACGCCGACGACGATCAGCACCCACAGCAGGGTCACGAGGCCGCGCCGCCGGAAGGCGAAACGGCCGAGTGTGTAGAGGAAGGTAGCCACTGTTAACCGCACTTCCGTCGAGGGGAGGGGGGAAGGAGACGAATCCGATTGCGGCCGGCCGCCCTGGCCGAGCACGGGGGCGACGGCAACTCCCGTCGCCGCCCGGCCCGGCCCCGCCACGTCTGCTGCGTGCCAGGTCTCGCGGGGCGGACGGGAGTGCGACGACAGCTAGGCGGCCGTCGTCAGGGCGGGCACGCGCACCGCGCCCCGCCGCACCAGCGGCCGTACGGCCCGGCCGCGGGGGCCGGCGAAGACGCAGCGGCGCAGGACGACGAAGCGGCCGGTGCCGGCGAGGCCGGAGGCGCCGAGGTAGACGAGTTGCTCGGTGAGCAGGCCGGGGGAGGGCTGCACCAGGTGCAGGACCCCCACGGCGACGCTGGTGGCCAGGCAGGCGGCCGTCGCCGAGCCGGCGGACCGCCAGTGCTCGCGCCATTGGGCGCGCCGCCCCTTGGCGAAGGTGAAACGTGCGTGGAGTTCGGTGCACAGCAGGGTCGAGACGGCGATGACGACCGCGTTCGCGACCGCCCACGGCAGTGCCGCCGCCAGCAGCGGCACCGCGAGGCTGGAGAGGACTCCGACGCCGCCGCCGAGGACCGCGAACCGGAGGAGGGAGGCGGCGGGGCCGGGACCGGCCGGAGCCGTCACAGCGGGCTCGTGTGCGAGCGGCGTCATGGCGGCGTCCTTCCTCACGGGGCGGGTGTGCTGGGGCGCTGTTACAGGCTGCGGGCGGTGATGTCGCCGTAGGAGGTGGTGGCGTGGACCACCAGTTCGGCGGCGGAACCGGCCGTGTTGCCGAAGGAGTTGTCGATCCGGCCGTATCCGGTGCCGGCGTCGAGGGTGGCGGAGGTGCCGGGGGCGGCGCCGACGGTGATGGCGCCGTGCTCGGTGCGCAGGGTGAGCGTGCCGCGCACGGCCTCGGTGACGGTGAGGTCGCCCTTCTGGGTGGTGAGGTCGGCGGTGCCGTCCAGCCGGCCGACGGTGATGTCGCCGGCCTGGAGGGACAGCCGGGCGTTCGCGGTCTCCTCGAGGTCGACCGCGCCCTGCGCGCCCTCGAAGACGACGTCGCCGAGGCGTCCGACGCCGCGGAGCTCACCGCTGGCCGCCTTCGCCTCGACGCGGGAGCCGGCGGGCAGCTCGACGGTGACCTCCAGGGAGCCGGAGGCGCCGACGACCGGGTTCGTCTCCTGCCGGGTCTCGATGCGCAGGACGCCGTCGGCGCAGGTCACCTCGGTCTCCTCGGCCGCCTTCACGTCCCGGTTCCTGGAGGGGTCGCAAGGGCTGACCTCGACGGTGGTGTCGGCCCGGTCGCCTGCCGTGAACCTGATGTTCCCGGCGGGGACGTCCAGGACGACGGACACGGGCGCGGGGGTCTTGAACGTCTGCATCTCGGACTCCTAGCTCGGTTTTTCAGACAACAGAAACGCTACGTTGCATTCGTCATTTCGGCAACCAACTTGTTGCATGAAATCGAAAAACGAGCAGCTCAAAGCGGTGAAATCGTTGCAACAACTAGGAATCTAACGCAACGGTCTTTGCTCGACTCCGTTGCAATGGATGGAAGTGAACGCTGTCGGCCGGTCCGCTTCGCCGGCTGCCC
This sequence comes from Streptomyces sp. NPDC058741, assembly GCF_042746715.1. Classification (NCBI taxonomy): domain Bacteria; kingdom Bacillati; phylum Actinomycetota; class Actinomycetes; order Kitasatosporales; family Streptomycetaceae; genus Streptomyces; species Streptomyces sp. NPDC058741. The sequence goes on from NZ_JBHYQH010000054.1 coordinate 3,915, forward strand.
GCAGGCGCTCCGGCGGTCTCCCGGCCCGCTCCGCGGGCGCGCGGGCGGCACCTCCCACGGCCGTCCCTCGAGCGGGGCTGAACCGATTCTCCGGCGGCTCTTGGGACGTCGGCCGGCGACCACCCGCCGTCCGCCCGTCGTCAGGAGGCCGTTCACGACCGTGCACGCGTCGGAGCCGACGGTGGTGCCCGAGGCGCCCGCACCGCGCGGCCGCGGGCGGGCCCGGGGCGGCGCCGCCCTCGCCGTGATCGCCGGATGCAACGCGATGATCCAGCTCGACGACCCGATCGTGAACATCGCCCTGCCCGGCCTGCGCGAGGCCGTCGGGCTGTCCGCCACGGGCGCGGCGTGGGTCGTCCACGCCTATCTCCTCGCCTTCGGCGGCCTGCTGCTGCTCGGCGGCCGGGCCGGCGACATCCTGGGCCGCCGCAGGGTGTTCATGACGGGGGTCGCGCTGTTCACGGCGGCCGCGGCACTGCGCGGCCTCGCCCACTCCGCCGAGTTCCTGATCGCCGTACGGGCGGTGCAGGGCGCCGGCGCGGCGCTCGCCGCCCTTAGCGGACTCGCCCTGCTGCTCAGCACGTTCACGGAGTCGGCCGCCCGCAGGCGGGCGATCGCCGTGTGCACGATGGTGGGCGCGGTCAGCAGCGCCGGCGGGCTGCTCCTCGCGGGCGCGCTCACCTCGCTGGCCTCCTGGCGCTGGGTGCTGTACCTCGACGTTCCCCTCGGCGTGGCGATCGTGCTGGCCGCGCCGCTCGTGCTCGACGAGACGCCCCGCCACCGCGGCCGCTTCGACCTGCCGGGCGCACTGCTGTCCATGCTGGGCGCCGCCCTGCTGGTCTACGGGCTGGCCCAGGCCGCCGAGCGGGGCTGGAGCGACCCGGTGGCCGTCGGCTGCGTGCTGGGCGGGGTTGCGACGCTGGCGGTCTTCGCGGCCGTCGAACGGCGGGCAGGGCAGCCCGTCGTGGCGCCGCGGCTGTTCGCCGACCGGGACCGGCTGCTCGCCTACCTGGGAACCCTCGCCGCGCCCGGCGCCCTGATCGGCACGTACTTCTTCCTCAGCCAGTACTTCCAGCAGCAGCACGGCTGGTCGGCGCCGGCCACCGCCTGGGCGCTGCTGCCGCTGCCGGTGACCATGGCCGTGACGGCGGTGGCCGCGGGCAGGCTCGAACGGCACATCGGCAGCCGCCGGCTGTGGGCCACGGGTGCCGTGCTGCTGGTGACCGGGAACCTGTGGCTGTCCACGCTCCCGGCGGGCGGCGGCTACCGGGCCACGGTGCTGCCGGCGCTGGTGCTGCTCGGCGCGGGCATGGCGTGCTGCGTGCTGCCGCCGACCGTCCTCGCCACCTCGGGGCTGCGCGGCGACGAGGCGGGCACGGCCGCCGCTGTCCTCGACTCCCTGCAGTCCGTGGGCGGCTCCATCGGCCTGGCCACGCTCGTCATGGTCTCCTCCCACACCGGCGGGATGCCGGGCGGCTTCGCCACCGGGGCGGCCTTCGCGGGCTGCGCCCTGCTGGCGGCCCTGCTCCTGCGGCGCCGCTGAGCACCGCGCCCGGGGCGATGCGATCCCTCCTCAGAGGCTGCGGGCGGTGATGTCGCCGTAGGAGGTGGTGGCGTGGACCACCAGCTCGGCGGCGGAACCGGCCGTGTTGCCGAAGGAGTTGCTGATCCGGCCGTACCCGGTGCCGGCGTCGAGGGTGGCGGAGGTGCCGCGGGCGGCGCCGACGGTGATGGCGCCGTGCTCGGTGCGCAGGGTGAGCGTGCCGCGCACGGCCTCGGTGACGGTGAGGTCGCCCTTCTGCGTGCTGATCTCCGCGGACCCGCCGAGGCGGCCGACGAGGACGTCGCCGGCCTGGAGGGACAGCCGGGCGTCCGCGGTCTCGTCGAGCTTGACCGTGCCGTGGGCGCCCTCGAAGACGACGTCGCCGAGCCGCCCCACGCCGCGCAGTTCGCCACCGGCCGACCGCGCCTCCACCCGCGAGCCTGCGGGCAGCTGGACGGTGACCTCCAGCGCGCCGGACGGGCCGAAGAACCGGTTCTCCCCCGGGGTCACGACGCGCAGGACGCCGTCGCCGTACTCGACCGTGGTCTCCTCGGCCGCCTTCACGTCCCGGCTCCGGGAGGGATCGGCGGGCAGCACCTCGACGGTCGCGTCGGCCCGGTCGGCTGCGATGAACCGGATGTGCCCGGCGGGGACGTCGAGGACGGCCGTGATGGGGGCGGTGGTGGCGAACGTGTGCGTGGTGCTCTGGGTCTTCTGCATCGCGGGCTCCTCGGCCGATCTTTCCGATGAAAGAAACGCTACGTTGCATTCATGAAAAGAGCAACAAGTATGTTGCGCTGAAATCCGGGACCTGCATCTCATGACCTCGAATTCGTTGCAATGGACCTCCATCTAACGCAACGATCTCTCTCTTTCCGTTGCAATGAATCGAAGGTGAACGCTATGCTGCCCCACCACGCACCACGAAGGAGGCCGCGATGCCGGGAGGCAGACTCACCCAGCAGGAACGCCAGCAGATCGCGCTCGGGCTGGCCGACGGCCTCCCCTACGCGGAGATCGCCAGGCGCCTGGACCGGCCGACCTCGACGATCACGCGCGAGGTGATGCGCAACGGTGGCCCCACCTCCTACCGCGCCGACCTGGCCCACCTCGCCGCCGAGCGCCGTGCCCACCGCCGCCGGCAGGCCGCGCCCCGGAGCGGACAGCAGGCCCCCGAGCAGCCCTACGGCCGCGATCCCGAGGCCGTTCGCGCGTACGAGGAGACCCTCACCGGCGTCTTCATGCAGTCGGGCGTGCCCAAGATGATGTCCCGGGTGCTGGTCTGCCTCTACACCACCGACGAGGGCAGCCTCACCGCGTCCGAACTCGTCCAGCGCCTCCAGGTCAGTCCGGCGTCCATCTCCAAGGCGATCGCGTTCCTGGAGGGCCAGGGCCTCGTCCGCCGGGAGCGCGACGAACGCCGCCGTGAGCGCTACCTCGTGGGCGACGACGTCTGGTACCAGGCGATGATCGCCAGCGCCGCGTCCCTCGCCCAGGTCGTCAAGGCCTCCCAGGAGGGCGTCGGCATCCTCGGCCCCGGCACCCCGGCCGCCACCCGCCTCGAGAACATCGCCCGCTTCCTCGACTTCGTCCGGGAGAGCACCATCCGCGCCGCGGAGCAGGCCCGCGAGGTCCTCCACACCAAACCCGGGACCGCGGCCCCGGACACCGCCACCGACCGGCCCTGACCGCGGCCCCACGCGGGCGCCGCCGTGCCGCACGCGACGACGGAGCGGTCCCGGCCGGGACCGTGCCGCCGCCGGCTTCCGCCGAGTACACGCGAGCCCGCACCCACCCCCCGGCGCTACCACCGCCTGCCCCGAGGCCGCCGTCCAGCCCGGCCACAGCACCGCTCGAACTCCCCTGGAGAGGCGTGGCCGAACCCGCAGGCGGCGGGATTCACTGAACGAACGGACCGTGACGCGCACTCCCCGCCGCGTCCGGACCCGTGCGCGCCCGGACTGCGGGACGCCCACGCACTCCTCCTGGCCGGCGACCCGCGCGCAGCGGCGGACCGCTGCGCACGGTCACGGGCCCGCGCCGCCCGGGCCGGAGTCAGCGGCCGGCAGGCCGCGTTCGGCGCACTGCGCGCCGAAGCCCTGCTCTGCCTGGGCGAACTCGCCGAGGCGGAACAGCAGGCGGAGGCCGCCGCACGCGCCACCACACCCGCCACCTTCCCGGGCCGCTGGCCCACGGCGGCCCTCGCGGAGGTCCTCACCGAGACGGGCCGCCACGACGAGGCCGGCCGGCACCTGCACCGTGCCGCCCCCGAGCCCTCCACCCGCACCGCCGACCTCCCCCGCTACCTCAGGGCCCGGGGCCGCCACCGCCTCGCCGTGAACCGCCCCCGGGCCGCACTCGCCGACTTCCTGCGCGCGGGCGAACTGGCCCGCACCGGCCTCTTCGCGCGGCTGCCCTGGCGCATCGACGCCGCCGAAGCCCTGCTGCACCTCGGGCGCCCGCACGACGCCGCCTCCCTGCTCGACCAGCAGCTCACCACCCCCGCCGGCCTCGGCCCCCGCCACCGCGGCACCGCACTGCGCCTGCGCGCCGCCACCGAGGAGGCCGCCCGCCGCCCCGCCACCCTGGCCCGCGCGGCCGACGCACTGCGCGCCGCCGGCGACCGCCCCGAACTGGCCCGCGCGCTGGCCGACCTCGGCACCACCCTGCACACCCTCGGCGACACCTCGGCGGCCCAGGCACTACTGCGCCGCACCCACCACCTGGCCACCACCTGCGGCGCCGGTACGCCGACCGCCCACCCCCTCTGGTGACCACCCGCCCCCGCCGACAGCGTGACCCGCGGTGACGGACTCAATCGGTGCGAACAAGCGGCGTCGTACGGCACGTTCAACGAGGAGCCGACCCGGCCGGAGCCGGAGGGGTCCTTCTTCCTGGACGACGAGGACCGCACGCTGATCGCGAAGCGGCGCGATGACCACGCGATGCTGCCGACAGAGCGAGCACCGGACACGGACTCTGGCCAGAACGGAACCGAGAGCAACATCATCCGTTTCGGCCCGCCGACGTGTTCTGCCCGCGTAGCGTGGTCACCGGACCATTCGAGCCGGAAGGACGCGGAATTCGAGTGAACGCCAATGGAGCTGCTCCCTCGCACGGCGATCCCTGCGTGACGGCGATTCCCCGCACCATCGCCGCCATCAATGACGCCCTGCCCCTCGTGCGACGTGAAGAGTTTCACGCCGCCGTGACGCACGCCGAGCAAGGCGACGCCCTGGATACGGTGCTGAGCACATGGTGGCTTGAGGCCATGTTCGAGGCCGTGCCCGACCGGGATCAACGCCTCGACGACACCGTCGCCGCGGTAGGGCTCGTCGAACTCCCGGAGGCGGACGACTGATGCAGTCGGCTTCAGCAGGCTGGACGGCCGTCACCCAGGTCACCGCCTCCAAGGTACTCAGACAGATGCGTGACGCGGGCTACGCCGACCTCCACGACAACATCGTCCGGTTCCTCCGGGCCCTGGCGCTGGAAGTAGGCAGCGCGGTGGAATCCGCCAACCCGCCTCCCGGCCTGCCCATGATGATTCGCGGTGTCACCTGGTACAGCCTCCCCGTGCCCAACGATCCCGTCTTTTTCAACTACAGCGTCTATCCGGAACAACAGCAGATCAGGATCTGTGACCTGATCTGGGTTGCGGCTGTGTGAACGCTCCCGCCGTTCGGCGGCGGGACTGCGGCGGTGTCCGGGCGCAGGGTGGACCGGTTTCGCAACAGCGGCCGGGACGGTCCCTCGGCCCCGCAGAGCTTCCCCACCGGCATCGACCGCCGCCCAGCCCGCCCGGCTCACCCGCCACGCCCCTGAACGACAGGGCGAGTCGGGGTGCCGGTAGGACCCGTGTCACCGATCCTGCCGGCTGAGAGGTCGCGCAGACAGGCGGCAGCCGGGACCGGGGCGGACAGGACAGGCACAGGTCGTGAGTTCCCCAGGTGCGGCCAGTCAGCGCTCCCACAGTCCGTGGCGAGCGGTGAAGCCGGCCCCAGCGCAGCGGCAGGGCCGCAGGTTCCATGACGCGTGCGTCGATGAGTTCGGCCTCGGTCGACCGTCATAGTTGGCGACAGCCGGTCCGAACCCAGTACGGAGCAGCACATGGTGATCATCGCAGGGCACATCATTGTCGACCGTCAACAGCGTGAGTCCTATCTCGCAGGCTGTGTGACCGTTGTCGAACTGGCCCGCCGCACGTCGGGCTGCCTCGACTTCGCCATCACCGCGGACCTGGTGGATGCCGGGCGCATCAACATCTTCGAGCGGTGGGAATCGCAGGCGGCCGTCGAGGCATTCCGAGGCGATGGTCCGGGCGACGAGCAGGGCGCGGCGATGCTCGCCGCCGTGGTTGCCGAATACGACGTCGCGGAGGTGCGCTCACTGACCTGAGCGGAGCGCGGGTTCCGGTTGGAGGATCCTTCGCGGGCGGCGAGCATGTGGTGGACCGCTTCGGTCGCGGTCCACCAGGAGCCCTGCGTGAGGCCGTAGCGCGCGTCCGTGTCGTACGGGGAGGCCAGCCGCAGCCCGCCGGTGCGACGGCACGCCGACGGCGCACCGACCCCGCAACGGCACGCCGACGGCGCACCGACCCCGCGACGGGTGACCGCCGTGCTCACCCGCGTTGCGCACGTACGGCTTATGTACGCACCTCGTACGGTTGCTGCGATAGGGTGATCGCCTCAGGAGGTGGCCATGTCCGAGTTGTTCGAGGCGGTCGATGCGCTGGTGGCATCCCGCGCCGCACTGCCGCCGGTGGAGGAGCGCAAGCGTCTGCGTCAGGCCCATGGTCTGACGCTGGACGAGGTGGCCGCCGCGCTGAAGGTGCGTCGGGCGACCGTCTCCGGCTGGGAGTCGGTCAAGAAGCCCGTCGAGCCGCGCGGGCCTGAGCGTGAAGCGTACGCGCGGCTGCTGAACAAGCTCGCGGAACTCTACCCCCCGCCCGCCCCGGCACCGGCGACGGCAGACCCTCGACTCGACGCGGCGGAGCAGCCCCAGCTCCAAGGCCCGGCCCCCAACCCCCCGGCCCCCAACCCCCCGGCCCCCCATGCCCCGGCTCCGGAGACCCGGCCCACGACGGAACGTGAGGATTCCCGAACCGTCCCCGCACCCGCCGCTCCTGCCGAACAGGCCGCCCCCCGCCCGCCGCGCGCCGCCGGCAGCGCACCGGCACCGCGCCACGCCACCGCCCGGCGGACCGTCTCGGCCAACGCCCCGGCGAGCAGCACGGACGCGCGTTTCGAGAACGGGCCGCTCGCGGTGATCGACGTCGACGCCGACGGCCAGGTCCTCGCGTACTGCACGGGCGGCCTGGTCCTGGACGTCCCTGCCAGGAGCGTCCCGGCCCTGGTGGACTGGACACTGGCGGAGGCGAGACTCGGCCAGGCGCGGCTGGCCGGACCGGGCAAGGACGCCGACCCGCTGCTCGTGCTCACCGAGGCCGCCCTGAGGCGCTACGGCCTGCCGGTCACCCTCACGGACGAGGAGCGGCTCGCCGGGCGGATCCCGGAAGGCCACAAGGTCGTCAAACAGCTGGCACGCGCGCAGTGGAAGCTCACCAAGCGCGGGTTCGGGCCCTGGGCGCGGATCTACCGTCCCGCCACCGGGTCGGAGCGTGCCTGCGTACAGCTGTGCATCCCCTCCTGGCACGCCCTCGACCCCCGCCACTGGGGCAACGCCGCTCAGCTTCCGCCGGCGGAACTCGCCCGGCTGCTGGGCGTGTACGCGTCGCGGGTGATGACGCCGCGCGGCTCCACCGCCGTGACCGGCCTGGAGCTGATGACCGCGCTGCACCCGCCGACCCGCGCCTCCGAACCCGACCGGACGGGCAAGCGGCACTCCGAGCACAACCCCGGCTCCCTGGGCGGGGAACCGGTCGACTGCGCCCCCTGCGAGGCCCCCGACGGGCACCCGCTCCTGGCGGACCTGCCGCGCTTCCACGTCCGCGGCCCCGGCGAGAAGCTGTTCGAGGAGGCGTACGACTGGGCGCGGCCGATGACCGACGACGAATGCACTCTGCGGCACCTGGTCGGCATCGACGTGAACCTGGCCTTCGCCGCCGGAGCCAACGGCCTGGTCGTCGGCCTCGGAGCGCCCACGCACCTCGAGGCACCGGTGTTCGACCCGAAACTGCCCGGCTCCTGGCTGGTCGACCTGTCCCACGTCGACCTGTCGAGGGTCAAGACCGGCACGGACAAATGGGCCGACCTGGACGCCGGTCTGCTGCCCAGCCCGTTCACGCCGAAGGGCGAGCGCCCCGAGGGCCCGGCCTGGTACGCCACGCCCACCGTCGCCTACGCGGTGGAACTGGGCTACGAGGTCCGCCCGATCGAGGCGTACGTCCGCTACGACAGCGGCCGCTACCTGGACGACTGGTACCAGCGGCTGCGTGACGCCTACCTGGCCACGATGGCCGAGCTGGGCGTGCGCGCGGACATGGAGCCGTCGGACTTCCTGGCGGCGATGGAGGGCTACAGGGAGCGCGATCCCGAGCTGGCGACCGTCGTCTCGGCGATCAAGGCCACGGTCAAGGGCGGCCTGGGCAAACTGCGCGAACGCCCCCGCGGTGAGGGCTGGCGGCCGGGCCGGCCGTGGCGTGCGCTGTCCCGTCCGACGTGGCGGCCGGACATCCGCGCAGCGGTCATCTCCCGCACGCGCGTCAACCTCCACCGCAAGATCCTCAAGCACGCGGCGTTCACCGGCCAGTACCCGATCGCGATCCTCTCCGACTGCGTCGTCTACGCTGCCAACGGCGAATCACCCCTGGACTTCCTTCCCTACCGGGACGGCAAGGCACTGCCCGGCGGCTTCAGACTCGGCGTCAACCCCGGCCTCGTCAAGCACGAAGGAACCCAGAGCGTCCTGTGGGGCGAAGAGGTCCGCGAGCGCTTCGACGCCCCGGACCTGAACCTGGCCCGCTACATCAAGGACGGCGCCGTCACCGACCTCGACAACGGCGAGTAGGAGAGAGCGATGACCCTGTTCGGCGACGGCCTGGAGGCCGCGGTGCAGAAGGCGTTCACCCGCCCGGCACCCAAGACCGCGCCCGCGCAGATGCGTTACCTGGTCAAGCAGCTCAAGAGCACCAGAGCAGTCGCCCAGATGCTCCGCATCTCCCAGCGCACCGTCGAACGGTACGTGAAGAACCAGATCAGGAAACCGCGCCCGGACCTGGCCGCGCGCCTGGAGCGCGAGGTGATCAAGCGGTGGCAGCCGCAGATCCGCGCCAAGGCCCGGCAGAGGGCGGCGACGACCGGCGGCATCGTCATCGACACCCGCGCCCGGATCGGCTACACCGCACCGATCGGCACCTCCGACGACGCCCGCCTCCGGCACCTGACCGTCGCGCTCCCACCGCACTACGCCGCCCGCCTCTTCGACGCCCAGCAGGCCGGCGCCGGCGACCAGCGACTGCAGCAGATCGCCGCCGAAGGACTCAAGGAGACGTACTTCCAGGACGGCGGCCGCCGCGCCGGCAGCCTTGAGGAGATCCGCTTCACCGACATCGAGCACATCGAGTTCGACCTGTAGAACCACCCACGGCCGACGCCTGACCGGCCGCCGCAGTTGAGCGTGTGCCGGGGGGCGTCCGGTGCCGGGGCCGGGAGGGTTTCGGTGCCTGGGCCGGGCAGGCGGCTTGAGGGCGGATGTGCCGGAAGTCGCGGCGGACTCGGGCGGGGGCGTCAGGTACACCCGCGGCGCGCCCCGGAGGCGCAGCCCCGCACGGACGGCCCCGGCGCACCGGCGCACGCCGGGGCAGCCGGGGCCCAGTCCGTGAACGGAGAGTGCCGTGGCAGCGACCGAGGTGTACGTGATCAGGGAACGCAGGCGCAGGCGCAGGCGCACAGGGGCCGCTGACACCATTGGCCGCGAGCGCGGTAACAGCTGTTACCATGCTGGTATGGCCAAGACACAGCTGGGTGCCCGCGTGGACGAAGACGTTGCGGAACTGGCGAAGAGGCGCGCCGCCGACCTGGGGCTGAGCGTCGGCGACTACCTCGCGCGGCTGGTGCAGGACGATGCCAGCGGGCTGCGCGCCCGGGCGGTGGGGGCGGCCGCCCGCTTCCTGGCCGATCACCAGGCGGTCTTCGATGAGGCCGAACAGGCGCAGCAGGCACCCCGGGGAGCGCGCGCGGCCTGATGGACCTGCACATCGACGTTCCCTGGATCCTGCAGGTCGCCGAGGCCGCTGGAGCGGACGATCCAGCCCCCGATGACTACGGTGTCCCGGTCTCGGCGGTCGCCCGTCACCGGGCCGAGCTGTTCGAGCACCCCGTCTACGACGGCCCGTATGCCAAGGCCGCCGCCCTGGTGCACACACTGGGCCGGTGCCGCTGGCTCGAGCGCTCCAACATGGCCGTCGCCGCGGCGTCCGGCGTCATGTACCTCGAGGCCGCCGGGATCTCCGTCAAGCCCGGCCGTGAGGACGCCCTCGCCCTCAAGGACCTGCTCCTCGACCCCGCCTGCACCGCCGGGAAGATCGCCGCGCTGCTGCGCACCTGGCCCACCACCACCTGAGGCCCCTAGGCCAGCCCGCCCGGGCCCGGTGCCCCACCGCGCCCAGGCCGGTGAGCCCCGGACCGCTGCGAGCCCACCAGCGCCCGATCACCTGCGGCCCAGGCCGGCGGGGAGCTGGGATCAGCCGGCGCAGCCACCAGAAGATCAGGCCGACGGCGGCGGCTCCGCTGCGCAGGTGGCGCCGTGCAGGGCGCTGGAGATCAGGGCGCTGCGGCGGCGGATCCATGCGCAGATGCGCCCGAAGCGGCCGGGTTCCTGCGCGGCGGGGTGGTTGGTCCCGTTCATGGTGGTGCTTCCTCGATGAGTGCTGCTCGTGACGCCGGTGGGGCGGGCGGCCTGGAGACCTTCGTCCCTGCCGGGCTTCTCGTCGGTGCGAGTCCGGCGGGTTGTGGTGAGTTGCCGGATGCGGCCGGGCGGACAACGCGGAGGACGCGCTCAGTCTGTGACGCTCCCGATCCGGCCGAGCGGGCCTCACCGCGGGACCCGCTCGGCACGGCCCCCGCCGGTCACCGCCCGGCACACGGCCCCGGCCGTCGGTGGGACGTCGTTAGCCTGTTCGCCGACCCCTGACGATCTGTCCGCCGCGGCGGCGGCGACTTCCGCGACCTGCACAGATGATCGCTTGCGGGTGATCTGTACCGCTGCCCGGGCGACGCAGGTGCCCTCCGTCACGTTGCGGAGGTGACGGAGCGTCGGTTGCCTCGTCAGTGACGTACAACGAGACGCCGTACAGGCCGGCCGGACGCTCTTTCACAGGAGGATTGCTTTGAGCAACACACGTATTGGCATCGGTATCGGCTTGGTGGTCGGTGCCCTGGCCCTGCAGATTCCGGTCGCCGCCGCCGCGGACGGCTCCGGTCTCGACATCAGGTCGTGGGGCGCCTCGCCCGGATCCAAGGTCACGGTCTCCGTCGCGGCCTGCGGCGACGGTGTGACCTACGGCAAGGGCGAGTCCGAGGTGGCGGGGAAGTTCCACCTCTTCGAAGGCGAGAGCAAGGGTGTGCTGACCGGCGAGTTCACGCTGCCGGAGGGGCCCTTGCCCGACACCGACACCGTCACCGTCAAGTGCCCACCGCGCACCAGGATCACGGCTTCGTACGAGCTCGGGAAGCGCCGGCCCGACGGGGCCGTCGAGGCCGGATTCGGAAGTCCCCGGGACTCGGCCCCGCAGCTCGCCCTGGGTGGAGCGCTGGTCGCCGCGGCTGCCGCCGGGTGGACGGTGAGGATGCGTCACCGTTCGAGCGCGAACCGCACCTGACCGCCCTCCCCCCGCCTCACGTCCCCCCGGGCCCCCTTCGCCCCGGAGGCCGTGAGGCGGGGACACCCACCTCACGGCACGCAAGAGGCACCACCGCGATGACATCCAGGCACGACGACAGCGCCTCCCCGCCCCCGTGCATCCCGTCGGTCAGGCTTCTGATCTGGATCCTGGCGGTGGGTACGGTGCTGGTGACCGGCGCGCTGCACGACGGACAGCCACCGCAGCCCTCGGCGGGCCAGGCCTTCTCCGCCCCGTCGGCCCCGTCGGCCGGCCGCACCGCCGCGGCCGACTCCGCCGTGCAGCCGCTGCGGCCCTCCGAACCCCTGCGGATCCGGATTCCCGCCATCGAGGTCGACGCCCCCCTCACGAGGCTGAGCCTGGACTCGGCGGGGGCGCTGCGCCCCCCGCCCGCCGACGAGCCCGATCTCGCCGGCTGGTACGGCGGGGGTACCACGCCCGGCTCCGTCGGCACGGCGATCACCGCGGGGCACGTGGACCTGCGGACCGGCAGACCCGGCGTCTTCTACGGCCTCGGCGCCCTGGCCAAGGGCAACACGATCGAGATCGACCGGCAGGACCGGCGCACGGCCGTCTTCACCGTCGACGCCGTGGAGGTCTACGCCAAGGACAGCTTCCCGAGCGAGAAGGTCTACGGCGACTCCGAGCGGGCCGAGCTGCGGGTGATCACCTGTGGGGGCGGTTACGCCGAGCACACCGGATACCGGGGCAACGTCGTGGTCTACGCGACGCTCACTGCGGTGGAATAGCGCCGTGAGGGGCCGACGGTGCGATGTGCCGGTTCGGTGACGGTGGGTCGGCGCCGGTGACGGAGCCTCAGAGACAGGTCCTGTCCCCTCGATCACGACCGGGCTCCCGATCCGTCTGCGCCGCCGACTGCCGACGTGCAACAACCGTCAACCTGCACGGACTCGTACTCCAGTGTGACTCTGTGATCCGGTGCTTGGACGCCTCGGCGGGTCGACGTCATGGCCCGAGAGTTGAGACCGGTCTGACGGCTGAGCATCTGCTGTCGGCGAATCGACCTGGCCGGGCGGCGATCCCGGTGCTTGTGTGTCGGTATGGAGATCCTGGTTCTGGGCGGAACGGCATGGGTGGCTCGGGAACTGTCGCGGCAGGCGATCGAACGCGGCCGTCGGGTGACCTGCCTCGCGCGTGGCGAGAGCGGAGAAGTCGCGGACGGAGCGACATCGGTCGCCGCCGACCGGCGCGATCCGTCGGCGTACGAGCCCCTGCTCGACCGGGTATGGGACGCGGTCGTCGAGGTGTCATGGCAGCCCGGCTTCGTTCGTGGAGCGCTCGACGTGCTGGGCGGCAAGGCCGGGCACTGGGTGTATGTCTCATCCGGCAACGCCTACGCCTCTCACGCCACGCCGGGGGCGGACGAGTCCGCGGCCCTGCTCGCCCCGACCGACCGGAGTCCCGGGACGGGTCCTCGGCGCGCGCCGCGGGGCTGCGTCACCGGCCCCGGGCTGAGATGCTGGCCGACACGCTGCGCTGGGAACACGAGCAGGGGCTGGACCGGGAAAGACGCGCGGGGCTCAGCGCGCAGCGCGAGCGCGAGTTGCTCGACGCTCTCGACTGACGGCGCTGGACCGGTCCCGCACACCCGGGCGCCTCCACGCGCGCCCTCCGTTCCGGCTTCCCGGTCCGGAGCTCCCGGGAGCCGTTGGCCGTGCGCCTGGTTGCGCCCGAGATCGTCGCCGAGATCACGGTCGACGTCGCCCGCGACAGCGCAGGCCGCTTCCGGTGTCCGGTGAGGCTGCTGCGCATCCGCAGCGACGTCGAGCCGGGCGAGGTGCCCCTGTTCGGATGAGCAGCGCCGGCACCCTCGGGGTTTACGCCTCCTTCTTCAGAAGCCAGACGTCGTTGCCCGCGCCGTTTCCTTCGGCCTGGATCAGCCGGTCCTTCTGGGCGCACATGTACAGCCCGCTGAACTCCGAGACGATCTGGTAGCCGTCTCCTTTTGGCGAGAGCTTCCAGTGCACCTTGGGGCTGGACGGATCGGCCGCAATCTCGATCACCGTCCGGGGCTCGTTCGTCGCAAACAGATACCCCGTCGGTGAGTCGCCCAGAGAGATCAGCAGGTGGTCACCTTCCGGGGTCACCTTCCACAACTGACCCATGCTGTGGTCCCAGTCCTCGAGAGTCACCTCCCCGCTCTTCTCCGGGGGAATGTGACCAGTCACAGCTCGGTCGGGCTGGGATGCCAAGCGCAGGGAGACGACGTCCGAGGTGGTCAGTGACGACGGCGCAGAGGTTCCAGGCTGTGCCATGACGGCAGTCCTTTCCTTCTTGGCGGTCACCACAAGCCTCTGCCTCCCCCGCGTTGCGCTGCCCCTCCTATTGCTCCATCTGGGTGACACGGGATGTGCCTCGGCCACGTCCGCGGGCTCCCTCGTGGACGCCAAGGGGGAGTTCCGCAACAGGGGCTTGGCCGGCCTGGCCAAGGGCCAGGCCGGGGAAGGCAACGAACCTACCTCGCTCCTCGCGCACTACGCGGTGCCGCTGGAGAAGAGCTGCGTGGACGCCCACCCGGTGGACTGACCAGGTTCCACGGACTGCCCCTCATCGCCGCCACGTGCATCAGCGGGCGGCCGGGGCGCCGACGGGGGCTTAGTCGGTGACCAGGTCGTCCGGGGCGGACCGGGCGAGTTCGGTGAGCGTCTGCAGGGCCTGGGCCAGGACGTCGATGTGCGGCGAGGCGAGCCCCAGCCGGATCGCGTCGGGCGGGTTGTTGCGACCGACGGTGAACGCGGCCGCGGGCGCCACGCCGATGCCGTGCCGCGCGGCGGCGGCGACGAAGGTGTCCGCGCGCCACGGGCGGGGCAGCTGCCACCAGCAGTGGAACGAGCCCGGATCGCTCTGCACGTCGAAGCCGGCGAGCTGCCGGGCCGCCAGCTCCTGCCGTACGGCGGCCTCCCGCTGCTTCGCCTTGACGAGGGTCTGCACGGTCCCGTCCTGCTGCCAGCGGTAGGCGCACTCCAGGGCGAACCGCATGGGGGTCCAGCCGCCCGAGCGCAGGGACGTGCTGATGTCGCCCACCAGGGACCGGGGCGCCACAACGAACCCGAGGGTCAGGCCGGGCGCGATGCGCTTGGACAGGCTGTCGACGAGCACGGTGCGCTCCGGGGCCAGCGCGGCGAGCGGCGGCAGTTCGTCGCGCAGGAACGCCCAGACGGTGTCCTCGATCGCGGGGATCCCCAGCCGCAGCAGCACCTCGGCCAAGTGCCCCACGCGCTCCGGGGACATGGTGAGCGAGAGCGGGTTGTGCAGGGTCGGCTGGACGTACACGGCGCTCAGCGGGCCGCTGCGGTGGGCCTCTTCGACGGACTCGGGAATCAGCCCGGCTTCGTCCATGGCCAGCGGGACGAGGGTGATGCCGAGCCGGCCCGCGACGGCCTTGATGACGGGGTAGGTCAGCGCCTCTACCCCGAGCCGGCCGCCCGGCGGCACCAGGGCGGGGACCACGGCCGAGATGGCCTGCCGCCCGTTCCCGGCGAACAGCACCCGCTCCGGTTCGGGGCGCCAGCCGCCGCGGGCGAACAGGTCGGCGGCCGCCTCGCGGACGGCCGGCAGGCCGGCCGCGCCGACCGGCCGCAGCGCGTCCCCGAGCACGTCGGGGCGCATCAGCCCGGCGAGGCCCTCGGCCAGGAGTGCCGTCTGCTCAGGCACCACCGGGTAGTTGAGCTCCAGGTCGATCCGAGTGCCCGCGGGTTCGGTGAGCGCGGGCGCGGCGGCCCGGGAGGACTCCGCGCGGACGAAGGTGCCGCGGCCCACTTCGCCCAGCGTGAGGCCCCGGCGGGCGAGCTCCCGGTAGACGCGGGCGGCGGTGGAGCCGGCGATGCCGTGCTGCCGGGCGAAATCGCGCTGCGGGGGCAGCCGGCTGCCCGGCCGGAGGACTCCGGTCAGGATCTGCTCGGCCACCGCGTCGGCGACGGTCCGGTAGTCCTTCACGGCGCTCTCCCCTCGTTCGTATGCCGCTCGGTCCACTCCGATCAAACCATGATATTGCACCGAGTGCAATATTGCTCATTGCATCGAGTAATGCGAATCAATATGATCCGTGCATTGCTCCGAGCAGGGCCAGGTCACGGCATCGAGAAGAGGTTTCCATGGTTGAACTGAGCGGGGTCCTCGGCGTGATGGTGGTGGCGCTCGGGATGGTGCTCACCCCGGGCCCGAACATGATCTATCTCGTCTCCCGCAGCATCACGCAGGGCAAGCGCGCCGGGATCACCTCCCTGGGCGGCGTGGCCCTGGGCTTCATGGTGTACCTGCTGGCCGCGAACCTGGGCCTGTCCGTCATCTTCCTCGCCGTGCCCGAGCTGTACTTCGCGGTGAAGCTGGCCGGTGCGGCCTACCTCGCCTACCTCGCCTGGAACGCGCTGAAGCCGGGCGGTGTCTCCGTCTTCACCCCGCAGGAGGTCCCGCACGACTCCCCGCGCCGCCTGTTCACGATGGGACTGATGACCAACCTGCTCAACCCGAAGATCGCCGTCATGTACCTGTCGCTCATCCCCCAGTTCATCGACCTGGACGAAGGCCACGTCCTCCTGCAGGGCCTGATCCTCGGCTCGGTCCAGATCGTGGTCAGCGTCGCGGTCAACCTCGGCATCGTCCTGGCGGCCGGCTCCATCGCGGGCTTCCTGGCCCGCCGCCCCTCCTGGCTCAAGGTGCAGCGGTACCTGATGGGCACGGTCCTCGGCGGCCTCGCGGTCACCCTGGCCCTCGACACCTCGGGCCCCGCGTAACCCCGAAGGCGAGCGGGCCGGTCGAGAATGTCGCGACCGGCCCGCTCACCTGTATGTCCTCACCTCGGCAGTTGCCGCGCATCGCGGTACGGCGAGCAGAAGACCAGAAGCCGGCACGGTCAGGTCGGCAGCGAGGTGCGGGTGGCGGTGGTCACGGTCACCGGGTTCCTTCCGGGGAGGGGGAGAGGGTGCGGGGGACGTCTGCGGCGGTCCGGTCCGCGGGGGTGCGCAGGGGAGTACGGGGTGCGGCCCGCCGTGCCGTGTCCAGGGCGGCCACGACGGCCCCGCGGTCGGTCCTGCCGTTGAGGTTGAGCGGCAGTGCCGGCAGACGCAGCAGGGTGCCCGGCACCATGGAGGCGGGCAGCCGTTCCTGCAACGCCTCCAACAGGGGCGCCGGATCGGCCGCGTCCCCGGTGTAGACCGCCTGCAGGACGGGCGCGGAGCGGTCGGTAGGGGCCACCACGACCGCGTCGGTGACACCGCGACGCGCGCGCAGGGCTCCTCGACCTCGCCCAGCTCGACACGGTAGCCACTGATCTTGACCTGGCTGTCGAGGCGGCCCAGGTGCACCGGGCCGTCGCCGCCCCGGGCCACCCGGTCTCCAGTCCGGTACCCACGCCGACAAGGGCTACGACTACGACCACCTGCGGAAATGGCTTCGAGAGCGTCGCATCCGCCACCGCGTCGCCCGCAAGGGCATCGAGTCGTCCACGCGGCTCGGCCGACACCGCTGGGTCGTCGAGAGAACGGTCTCCTGGCCGGCCGGATGCCGACGCCTGCACCGCCGCCGCGAGCGCAAGGCCGAGCACTTCCTGGCCTTCGTCGGCATAGCCGCAGCCCTCATCAGCTACCGCCGACTCACCAAGTGAAACAACGTCTACTGTAAGGCCATGAGGCGGGTGTTCCGCGATGCCGAGCCCGGTTCTGAGGTGATCCTGTCGGGGCTTCGTCACCTCCGAGCCGACGCCCTGTACGCGTCCCAGGTGCAGGTCCGTGCTCACCGCGTCGGTGTCGGCCTGGACGGGCCGCCTGTTGACCATGGTGGGGACTACGTGGAAAGCTGGTCCTACCGGTTGGTCCTACCGGCGGCAGGGGTGTGAGGAGTCCATGGCGTCACAGAACTCGCATGGCCGTCGGCGCAAGCCGGAACTCGTTGCGGAGGCGTTGCTGGCGAGGATCCGGGCGGGTGAACTGCCGGTCGGTCAGAGGCTGCCCTCGGAGCGGGATCTGGCGAGCGAGTACGGCGTCAGCCGGAACGCGATCCGTGAGGCGCTCGCCGTGCTCCAGCTCAGCGGCCATGTCGAGACGCGGCTCGGGGACGGCAGCTATGTCGCGACCCCAGAAGGCCCGGCCCGCGACGAGAACGACGCCGGGCTCCTTGCCGCACTGAACATCACCGAGCTGCTGCAGGCACGCGAGGCGCTCGAGCTTGCGAGCGCCCTGGCGGCGATCCGCAAGGCGACCCGGTCGGACCTGCTCAAGATGGACGCTCTTGTGGCGGAGATGGAAGAGCATCTGGAGCAGGACGACTACGAGAGCTATCTGCGCACCACCATGGACCTGCACCGGGCGGTCGCAGCGGCATCGCGTACGCCGCTGCTGGTCACCCTGGTCACGGAACTGACCACCAAGCACCAGAGCCACGAATGGCTGCTGCACACCCGGTACACCCCGGCGATCGGCGCGTACTCGCTGGATGTGCACAAGGCGCTGGTCAAGGCGATCCGCGAGAAGGACGTGGTCGCGGCGTACGAGGCGACGAGCCAGCATTACCACGACTACCCGGTGTTGCAGAGCTGAGCCCGGGCCGGGGAGCCTCCCCGGCCCGGCCCCGTCTCAGCGGTCGGCCGGGGTCACCGGACGCACCAGTTTCTCCGGTCTCAGGATGTCGGCCAGTTCCGCTTCGGTGAGCAGTTCCCGGGCGACCACCAGGGACGGGATGCTGCGGCCGGTGGCGAGCGCCTCGGCGGCGATGGCGGTGGCGGTGGCGTAGCCGATGTGCGGGTTGAGGGCAGTGATCACGCCGATCGAGTGCTCGACGCCACGGCGCAGGTGTTCGGTGTTGGCGGTGATACCGGCGACGCACCGGTCCGCCAGCGTGTGGCAGGCGACGGTGAGTTGGCCCAGTGACGCGAAGAGGCTGTGCGCGATGATCGGCTCGAAGGCGTTGAGCTGGAGCTGCCCCGCCTCCGCGGCCATGGTGACGGTGAGGTCGTTGCCGATGACCTGGAACGCGACCTGGTTGACCACCTCGGGAACGACCGGGTTGACCTTGCCCGGCATGATGCTCGACCCCGCCTGGACCGGGGGCAGTCCGATTTCGGACAGGCCGACCCGTGGACCGGAAGACAGCAGGCGCAGATCGTTGCAGATCTTGGAGAGCTTGACCGCGATGCGCTTGAGCACGCCGGAGAGCGTCACGAACGATCCGGCGTCCTGCGTCGCCTCGACGAGGTCGGCCGCAGTGGTCAGGGGCATCTGGGCGATCTCCCGGAGCCGCAGGCAGGCGAGTTCGGCGTAGCGGGGGTGTGCGGTCAGTCCGGTGCCGATGGCCGTGCCCCCGAGGTTGATCTCGGTGAGAAGGGCGGCGGCCTCCGTCAGGCGTTCGGCGTCCTCACGGACCATGACGGCATAGCTGCCGAACTCCTGGCCGAGGGTCATCGGGACGGCGTCCTGCAGCTGGGTCCGGCCCATCTTGACAATGTCGGCGAATTCCTCCGCCTTGGCCGAGAACGCCGCCGCCAGTGCGTCCAGCGCCTCTCCGAGCCGCTGGATCAGAACGTACAGGGCCAGCTTGACCGCCGTGGGGTACACGTCGTTGGTGCTCTGGGTCATGTTGACGTCTTCGAGCGGGTGCAGGTGCAGGTAGTCGCCGCGGGGCCGGCCGAGGTGCTCCAGGGCACGGTTGGCGATGACCTCGTTGGCGTTCATGTTCGTGGAAGTGCCGGCACCGCCCTGGACGACGTCCACCAGGAAGTGCTCGTGCAGCCGGCCCGTCCGGATGTCCTCACAGGCGCAGACGATAGCGGCGGCCTTGTCGGCGTCCAGGAGTCCGAGTTCGCGGTTGGCTTCGGCGGCGGCCTGCTTGACGCAGGCCAGCGCGACGACCAGTTCCGGGTGGCGGCCGATCGGGGTGCCGGTTATGGGGAAGTTCTCGATGGCGCGCAGGGTGTGCACGCCGTAGTAGGCATCGGCGGGGACGGCTCTGTCGCCCAGCAGGTCGTGTTCCGTGCGGGTGTCGGCCGGTGCGGTCACGGGTTCGCTCCAGGTGGTTCGTCGGGCTGGGTTCTGCAACGGGCGCGTCAGACCGCGTGGGCGCGGGGGATGGTCCGCAGCCCCCGGCGCAGGACGGCTGCCAGCCGGTCCACGTCGTCGGCGTTGTTGTACAGGCCGAAGGAGACACGGGCTCCGTCGCGTACGAACGAGAGACGGACGCCCTCGGCGGCGAGGAACTCCGCCCATTGCGGTGCGGGCAGATCCAGGACGTGGATGTGCGAGCGGTGTTCGCGCTCCCGAGGTCCGACCAGGGCAATGCCGAGGTCGTCCAGGTGGGCGATGAGCTGGTCGCCCAGGTCCAGGACGTGCCGCTCGACCTGGCGGACGCCGATCCCTTCGATGAGGTCCAGCGCGGCGCCGAGCGCATGGATCGCCGGGAGGTTGAAGTTGCCGATCTCGAAGCGCCGGGCGTCGTTGCGGGGCTCGACGCGTCCGACCGTGACGACGCGATGCTCGTCGCGGTCGTTGACACCGGCCAGGGCCAGGTAGGTCGGTCGCAGCGCCTCCGCCCCGTACGGCGTGTACAGCACACCGAGACCCTGGGGCACGAGCAGGCCCTTGTGGCAGCCGGTGGCGAGCGCGGAGACTCCCAGGGCGCGGGCGTCGACGTCGAGAACGCCGACCGACTGCATGGCGTCCACGACCACTTCGGCCCCGTGTGAGCGGGCGTGTCGGGCGATGCCCGCGACGTCGTTGCGCTGTCCACTGTGGAACATCACGTGCGACAGGGCGATCGCCCGGGTCCGGTGGTCGAGGTAGGGGGCGAAGGTGTCGGCGTCGGCCCACTTCTTGTGCTTGTCCTGCGGGATCATCCGCACCTCGAGCCCGTCCGGATGGCGGTTGAGCCAGGCGTAGGCGACGTTCGGGTGTTCGCCCTCCAGGAGCAGCACGTTGTCACCCGGCTCCACGTGCAGGCCGTGTGCGGCGATGTTGAGGCCCTCGGAGGTGTTCTTGGTGAACGCGATCTCGTCGACGCCCACGCCCAGGAAGGCCGCCAGTCGGGCCCGGACCTCCGCCACCCGCGCCAGCCAGCGCTTCTTCGGGCCAGCGGACTCCAGAGCCTCGTCGTAGAAGGCGTCGAGGGCTGAACGTACGAGCGCCGACAGGGGCGTCTGGTGGGCGGCGTCCAGGTACAGGAACTGCTCTGCCGCCGGGAATTGGGAGCGCAGGGTCGCGCTGGGTGCAGTACTCACTGCGGTCTCTTTCCTCCGTTCCAGGCCAGGCGCCTCACGGATCGGCCCAACCGGTAGGACCAATTCACCATGCTGCTCCCCTGGAGGTCAAGGGGGGCTCCCGGCCCGGAGACGCCGGGGCGGTAAAAGGTCGAAGATGAGGCGGATATGACTGGTTTCGTAACGTGAACGTCACAGTCAATTCGATGACGACCCTTGACACCACCGACCGCTGGACCGTCCACTGGTCCGACAGGTTGGACCAGGTCGGACCGAAGTGCTTTCCGGTCACGCCCCTCTCCCGTGGCCCGCCCCTTCTCCACCGCGAGGTAGTAGTTCATGTCTTCCTTGAAGAACCACCAGGCCGTCGCTGCCGGCGAGGCGCCTGCGGATGGGAACGGCCGGCGCCCCCTGCTGTCCCTCCGCGGTGTCAACAAGCACTTCGGGGCGCTTCACGTTCTCGCCGACGTCGATCTGGACGTGGCCAGGGGGGAGGTCGTCGTAGTGATCGGCCCCTCCGGTTCGGGAAAGTCGACGCTGTGCCGCACGATCAACCGACTGGAGACGATCGGGTCGGGAAGCATCACCCTGGACGGGCGGGAACTGCCCGAGGAGGGCCGGGAACTGGCCGCCCTGCGCGCCGACGTGGGCATGGTCTTCCAGTCCTTCAACCTCTTCGCGCACAAGACCGTCCTGCAGAACGTGACGCTCGGGCCGATCAAGGTCCGGAAGGCGGCGAGGGCCGTAGCGGAGGAGCGTGCCCTCGGACTGCTGGACCGTGTCGGGGTGGCCGCCCAGGCCCACAAGTTCCCTGCTCAGCTCTCAGGAGGGCAGCAGCAGCGGGTCGCCATCGCCCGTGCGCTGGCCATGGACCCCAAGGTGATGCTGTTCGACGAGCCCACCTCGGCCCTGGACCCGGAGATGGTCAACGAGGTCCTCGACGTCATGACGTCCCTGGCCCGTGAGGGCATGACCATGGTCGTCGTCACCCACGAGATGGGCTTCGCGCGCCGCGCGGCCGACCGCGTGGTCTTCATGGCCGACGGCCGCATCGTCGAGCAGGCACGGCCGGACGAGTTCTTCTCTGCGCCCAGGAGCGAGCGCGCCGGGGACTTCCTGTCCAAGATCCTCAGCCACTGACTCCGCCCCCGTTCCACCGCACCCCCCGTACCACCCAAGGAGAACCACGATGATCCAGCACAGACGCGCCCTCGTCCTGACGGCAGCGACCGCCGCCCTGGCCCTGGGCCTTTCCGCGTGCGGCGGAAGCGGGCCGGAGGACACCGCCTCGACGGTGGCCAAGCCGACGTTCAAGGCCGGGACGACGATGGCCGAGCTGTCCGCGGCCGGAAAGATCACGATCGGTACGAAGTTCGACGTGCCGCTGTTCGGCCTCAAGGGCCTGGGCGGCAAGCCGACTGGCTTCGACGTGGAGATAGCCAAGATCATCGCGGGGAAGCTCGGTATCGACGCCTCGGACGTCACCTGGGTCGAGACCCCCTCCAAGGTCCGCGAGGAGTACCTGGAGCAGGGCAAGGCCGATCTGATCACCGCGACCTACACGATCAACGACGAGCGCCGTAAGCGGGTGACCTTCGCCGGTCCCTACTACAACGCCGGCTCGACCCTGATGGTCAAGAGCGGCAACAACGACATCACCGGCCCGGACTCTCTCAAGGACGCCGGCCTCAAGGTGTGTACGGCCACCGGGTCCGTCGACGCCGAGAACATCAAGAAGTACCTCGAGGACCCGGCCAGGCAGCTGGTCACGTTCGATGTGTACAGCAAGTGCGCCGACGCCCTGCGTACGGGCCAGGTCGACGCGGTCACCACCGACAGTGCCATCCTGCTGGGCTTCGTCTCCAACTCCAAGGGCGGTTTCAAGACCGTCGGCGACACCTTCTACGACCAGCCCTTCGGTATCGGCATCAAGAAGGGCGACGTCGCGTTCTGCGAGTTCGTCAACGGCGTGCTGACCGAGGCGGAGAAGGACGGAACTCTCGCCAAGGCATGGAAGGACTCCGTCGGTGACGCGGCCCCGGAGGTCCCGAAGCTTCCCGAACTCGGCCCCTGCGAGTGACCCCGCGCGTAGCCGTGCGATTCGGAGCAGACACATGAACGTGATCGTCGACAACGCGGATCTCTTCTGGTCCGGTTGGCTCAAGACCGTAGAAATCTGTCTCTACTCGGCCGTGGGCTCACTCGTGCTCGGCATGGCCGTCGCCGTGGCCCGGGTCTCCCCGGTACCGCTGCTGCGACGACTGGGCGCCCTGTGGGTCCAGTGCGTGCGCAACTGCCCGCTCACCGTCGTGCTGTTCTTCATGGCGTTCGGTCTGCCCGAAGTCGGGCTCCACGGCAGCTACTTCTGGTTCGGGGTGGCCGGCCTGACCTGCTACACGTCCGGCTTCATCTGCGAAGCCGTACGCAGCGGGATCAACGCGGTGCCGGCCGGCCAGGCCGAGGCGGCGCGCGCCATCGGCCTGACCTTCGGCGCGGGCCTGCGGCTGGTGGTCATGCCGCAGGCCCTGCGCTCGATGGTGCCGCCGCTGGGCAACGCCCTGATCGCCATGATCAAGAACTCGGCGATCGTCGGCGCGTTCGGCGTCGGCGGAGAGCTGTTCAGCGTGGCGGACACCCTGACCTCGGCGCGGGGTCTTCCCGCGCTGCCCACCCTGACGGGCGTCGTCGCCGGATACCTCCTGCTGATCCTGCCCTTCGGATTCCTGCTGAGCCGTTTGGAGCGCAAGGTGGCGATCGCCCGATGACCGCGACCCACGTCCTGTACGACGCCCCGGGCCCGCGCACCCGTCGGCGGATCCGCTGGGGCACCGCCGCCCTCCTGACCGCGCTGGCAGCCGGACTGGCCCTCCTCATCGCCAGGCTCTCCGCGCAGGGGCAGCTCGACGAGGCCAAGTGGGGCCCCCTGATCAATCCGTCCGACCCCCGGTTCGGGCTGGTGTGGGACTTCCTGGGCGACGGCCTGACGGCCACCCTCCAGGCGGCCGGCATCTCCATCGTGCTGTCCCTCGTCCTCGGCAGCGCGCTCGCCGTCACCCGCGCGACGGCCGCGGCGTGGTACCGCTGGGCGGTGGTGGGCGCGATCGAGTTCTTCCGCGGTGTCCCCGTGGTGCTGTCCGTCTTCTTCGCCGCCCGTGTCCTGCCGGAGATCGGCATCGATCTGCCGACCATGTGGTTCCTCGTCATCGGCCTGACGCTGTACAACTCGGTCGTCATCGCCGAGGTCATCCGCGCCGGCATCCAGGCCCTGCCCAAGGGGCAGGCGGAGGCCGCGTACGCCGTCGGCCTCACCCGGGGCGCCACCCTGCGGCTGATCCTGCTCCCCCAGGCCTTCCGGATCACCCTCCCCGCGCTCATCGGGCAGCTGGTGGTCGTCCTGAAGGACACGTCGCTCGGCTTCATCATCAGCTACGAAGAGCTGCTGCGCCGTGGGCAGATCGCCGTGCAGACGCTGGAGAACCCCTTGCAGACGTTCTTCGTGATCGGCGTCATTTTCATCCTGGTCAACTTCAGCCTCTCCAAACTGGCCGAAGCCGTGCAGCGCTGGCTGTCCCGCCCCAGGCGCAGAAGCGATCCGCCCCCCGTGGCGGCCAAGTCACACGACCGAGACGGCGCGGTGGACTCCACGGGCGCGAGCGCGAAAGCCCGCGGCAGCGCAGGTGGCGGCGATGGCCGCGGTGGTCATCGGGACCATGCCGGTTCCTCACCCGCACGGCCAGGCTGACCCGGCGTGCTGGGGGGCCGCGGGGCGGGGGCGGCTGGGTTCAGGGGTTGCAGGAGGGGCAGTGGGCCGGGTCGGTGTGGGTTAGGCCGTCGGCGCGGGGGTGGGTGCTGTGCTGCGGGCACAAGACGCAGCCGTAGAGGACGACCCGGTGCCAGTCGGTGGGCGTGCCGCACAGCTTGCAGGGCAGGCCGCGTTCGCGGCCGACGATACCGTAGCCGGGGGCGGCGCAGGCCGGGCACAGGGTGGCCAGCCGGGCTGCGAGGGTGCCGGCGAGCAGGCCGATCTGGTGCATGCGGGTGGGGTTGACGTGGGCACGCATGTCGGTCTCGAGCCGTGCGCGGCCGCATGCTGAGGCCGCAGCGCACTCGGTGATCGTTTCCCTCAGCTGGGTGCGGTCCTGGATGCCCTTGTACAGCGGCTGGGTGGGGGTGTCGTCGGCGGGGGTGTGGGGACGCACGATGACGGCGTGAGGCCCGAAGCCGATGCTGTCGAGGAAGGCCTCGGTCGTCTGGTCCAAGCCGCTGGTGGTGTGGTGCGCGAAGTTGGTCTCGGTGGTTTTCTGCTCGGTCACGCGCAGGGCTCGTTCGGTGTCGAGGAAGACGAGGTGCTCCTGCCCGCAGGCGAGCCAGGGGGCCATCGGGTGGGGGCCGAAGGAGCCTTCGCTGGCCACCGCGCAGGTAAGTCCCGTTGATTCAAGAGCGAGTTCGGCCTTGCGGACCGCGGTCTCGACGGGCGTGCCCAGGCGGCGGGGGATCTCCCCGGTGAAGGTGCCGAGCTGGTCGGTGTCCACGTCCTTGGCCAGGACCAGGTCGATTCCCACAGCGGTCGCCAGGGCGGGAGCGACGACCTGCTCCTTGCCGTGGCGGGTGGCCATGGCCGCCTTCACCCCGTGGTAGGGGTGCGCGCCGTGGGTGTTCACGGGACGGTCTCTGTCTCGGGCGTGCGGAGGCGGGGTCCGCGCTGAGGGTCGAGACCGGTGAGGACGGCGACCAGCTGGCCGATGACGGTGTCGCGGTCCATCGGATGGCGCAGCGGCAGTTCGGGGTGCAGTTGGTAGTTGTTGCGCCGGCCCTGCCGGGTGCGTTCGAGGTATCCGGCTTCCACCAGGTCGGTCATGATGCGCTGCGCGGCCCGCTCCGTGATGCCGACGGTGTCGGCGATGTCCCGCAGCCGCGCCTCAGGGTCTTTGACCACGCACAGCAGCACATGGGCGTGGTTGGTCAGGAACGTCCAGTCCGGCATGTCCTTACCCTACCTGACTTTACTGTCTCTTGAATCACACTTTCTATTACCGGACTCAGATGTCCTGTAAATTGAGTCCGGTAATGCTGGTCCTGTGAGTTTGGAGGTGCTCATGGCTGCACGTGAGGGGACTCCCCGTCCCGGGAAGCCCGCCGCTCTGCGAGAAGACCGACAGTGCGGGCTCCCGGGCTTCTTGACCGCCGAAGACGTCACCAGGGCGGCCACGTCCGCCCAGGTGGCCGACAAGGCGGACCGATGGGCGCACAAGTGGGCCAGTCCGCCGCCGGACGTCGTGATCGAGACGTCCCCGCCGGGCGGGCGCCACAGGGCCGCCGGGCAGGTCGGTGCGTACATCGCCGGTGAGCTGGAGCGGGGGCGGTCGCTGTACTGCGTGGTGCGTGACGAGTTTGTGGCGGCACGGATCGGCGGCTTCGACGGCCGGGCCCTGCTGCCGCACTGCCTGGAGCACCTGCCGCCGGCCGATGGGTCCGCGGCCGCTGCCGGGCCGGGAGCTGTCGCGTGAGCGCGGCCGGGCTGGTGTTCCCGGCCGTCGCGCTGCCCGTCCTGACGGCAGCGGCCGGCGGTCTTCCTCCACTGCGGGCCCATGCCTGTCGCCTGGGCGTGGCGGGCAGCGCCCTGGCCGCCACGTCGGCTGCGGTGCTGGCCGTGGTGGTTGTGACCGACGGGCCGTCGTCCACCCCCGCTCTCCAGGTGGGCGGGGGTCTGTGGCTGGGGTGGGTCGCCGACCGGCTCACCGTCACGCTGCTGATCTTGGTTGCCACGGTCAGTTGGATCGTGCAGGTCTACGGCCGCCGCCAGTTGCAGGGCGACCTGGCCCGGTCGCGTTTCGCCCTGCGGGCCGGGCTGCTGACTGCGGCCACCGCGGCGATGGTGAGCGCGGCATCCCTGCTCACGCTGGCGCTGGCCTGGTCGTTGGCCGGGGCCGCTTTGGTGTGGCTGGTCGGTGTGTACCGGCCGGCACCGGCCGCGGGTCAGGCAGCCAGGCGCACCGCATGGATGGTGCTGCTCGGGGACACGTCCCTGTGGGCGGCCGTGATCGTGTACCTGGCGGCAGGCGGTGAAGGTGATCTGCGCCGCCTGGCCGTCGACCCGCACCCCCTCGGCGGAACGACCGGGGCGGCAGTGGGATGCCTGCTGGTGGTGGCCGCGGCGGCACGCTGCGCGCAGTTGCCCTTCCACCGCTGGCTGCCTGCCTCGCTGGCCGCCCCGACTCCGGTCTCGGCGCTGCTGCATGCCGGCGTGGTCAACGCCGGCGGCGTGCTGCTCATCCGCCTGAACCCGATCATGACGGCCAGCGGGTGGGCGAGCGGCCTGTGCGTCGCCATCGCCGCCGTCAGTGCCGTGACCGCGACGCTGATCATGCTGGCGCGGCCGGATGTGAAGGGCGCGCTCGTGCACTCCACCATCGCCCAGATGGCCTTCATGCTGCTGACCTGCGCCATGGGCCTGCTGGTCGCGGCGGTTGCCCACCTGATCGCGCACGGCATGTTCAAGGCGTCCTTGTTCCTCCGCTCCGGCTCCGCTGCCCAGGACCACGTCCGCCACCTGAAGGCGCCGCCCGCCGCACCCATCGGCCATGCCCGTGCCTGCGCCCTGGCCGCCCTCGCGCTGGCGGCCGCGGCGCTCAGCGTCGCCTTTGCCGCGCGCCTGCTGCACCCGCAGTCCCAGCCCGGTGGCGCGGTGCTGGTGGCGTTCGCCACCGTCACCGCGGCCGCAGCGGCGTGGGGATGGCTGCGCCGCCGCCCCACCCCCGTGGGCGTGGTGCTGCTCGTGATCGGCCTGCCCGTCCTGAGCGGCGGCTACCTGGCGGTGCTGGCCGCCATGACCCGCTTCCTTCACCCTGCGCTCGCCCCCGCGGGCCCCGCCACGGCACCGGCGTGGGCACTGGCGGTGGTGCTGGTGCTGCTCGCCGCGGCCGGGCTGCTACCCACCCGGGTACCACGCTGGGCGGGCATGAAGGCGCGACTGTATGCGCGGGTCCTGGCCGCCGGGCAGCCACCCCTGCCCGCCCCCCGCACCGTCGCGGCTCCCGCCCTCATGCCCGTGCTCACCCCGGTGCCAGCCGCACCCGCCATCACGCCCGCCTCGCCGGGGGTTCCGGCCCTGGCCGCCCAGGCGGAAGGAGTCCACCTGTGACCACCACCCATCCCACCACCCTCGCCGCTCCCCAGCAGGCGACGGCTGCCCCCCAGGCTCTCGGACGGCTGCTCGCCGATGTCACCGAGGCGGCCCGCATCCTGGCTCCCACCTGGCCGCTGCGGGACTTCATCGCCGTCAACCCGCTCGGCGGCCTGACCGACAAGCCCTTCATCGAAGCCGCCGAGACGGCCGCCACCGCCCTGGGCGCCCGCGCCCTGCCCCCGGAGAGCTGGCTGCGCGCCGCCTACAGCCGCGGCCGGATCACCGACGCCGACCTCACGGCCGCCCTGGCCCGCCACGCACCCACGTCTCTTGCCCAGCCCCCGCTCCGCCTGGGCGAACGCATGGTGGAAGCCACGACGGTGCTGCTGGTCGACCTCCACCACGGCCTGACCGCCCCGCACCCCCAACGCACCAGCCGCACCCTGCTGGAACGCCTCGATGCTGAGGCGGCGGCTGTGCTGGACACCCACACCATCACCTGCCTGGCCGCCTACCTCGACGACGGACAGGCTGCCTGGCCCATGCCCGCCCGCCAGCACGGCCTCTACACCGCCTGGCGCACCCTGGCCCCGCATATCCCCGACCTGCCCCGCACCGCCCGGGCCCAGCTGCGCGAGCTGCCAGACAAGCCCGAACAGGCTCTGCTGGACGCACTGGCCGTACTCGGCGTCCCCGAGGCCGAGCGGGTGGGCTACCTGCGGGCGCACCTGGCCTGTCTGCCCGGCTGGGCCGCCCGCGTCCGCGGCCACGCCGAGCAAAACCCCGACGCCGCCACGGACCTCGTGGCCTATCTCGCCCTGCGCACCAGCGTCGAGGCCGCCCTGCTCACCCCCGGCCACCCCGACGGCACCGCCTGTTCAGCCGCGGCCCACTGCCCGACCGACACCCCACCCGTGCCGTCACCCGCCCAGCGGGCCGCGCACCTGCTCCCTCACCTCGGCACCGGTGACAGCAAGGCACTGAAGCGTCTGGCCGACCTGCTGGCCCTGCTGCCGCCCACCCGGCGGGCCCTGGTGTGGCTGGAGGCTTACGAAGGCCACTACCGCAACCATCTCCTGGCCGCCCTGGACCGCCCCCGCCGGCAGCGGGAGGAGAGCGAGCAGCCGGTGGCGCAGGTGGTGTGCTGCATCGACCCCCGCTCCGAGGGCCTGCGCCGACACTTGGAGGCCCAAGGCGCCTACCAGACCCTCGGCTTCGCCGGATTCTTCGCGATCGCGCTGCGCTACGCCGACCTGGCCGGCGGCGCCCCACGCGCCCACTGCCCCGCCCTGACCTCCCCCCAGTACGACTTGACCGAAGCTCCTACCCCCGGTCACCGCAGCGGTGCGGAGCGCCACCTGGCCGGGCGGCAGACGATCGCCGCAGCGGAGAACGCGTGGCACACCGCCAAGCACCACCCGGCCGCCCCGTTCGCGCTGGCCGACGCCGCCGGCTGGGCCGCTGGCCCCCTGGCCGCCGCCCGCACCCTGGCGCCCCGCACCACCGCCGACGCACTGAAGCGACTCACCCTCCGCCTCGCCCCGCCCGCCCCCACAACCCTCACCATCGACCATCTCAGCCGCGCCCAGCGCCTGCGCACGGCCCACACCATGCTCACCCTGATGGGTCTCACCCAGGGTTTCGCCCGGCTGGTCGTATTCGTCGGGCACACGGCCCGCACCACCAACAACCCCTACCAGGCGGCGCTGGACTGCGGCGCCTGCGGCGGGCATCCCGGAGGGCCCAACGCCCGCGCCGCCGCCGCCCTCCTCAACCACCCCGAGGTCCGCACCGATCTCGCCGAGCACGGGATCACCATCCCCGGCACCACCCGCTTCCTGCCCGCCGAGCACGACACCACCACCGATCACGTCACGCTGCTCGACACGCACCTGCTGCCTTCCGCCCACCGGAGGGACGCCGAGCGCCTCACCGCTGACCTGCAGCGGGCGGGAACCGACCTGGCCGCGGAACGCTGCACCACCCTGCCGGCCGCGCCCTCCCACGCCGGCGGCCGCCGGGCCCGCCGCCATGTGGCCACCCGGGCCGCGGACTGGGCCCAGCCCTTCCCCGAATGGGGACTGGCCGGCAACGCCGCCATGATCATCGCCCCCCGCGCGGCCACCCACGGTATCGATCTTCAGCGGCGAATCTTCCTCCACGACTACGATCACACCCGCGACGCCGACGGCACCGTGCTGGAGACCATCCTGACCGCCCCTCTCATCGTCGCTCAGTGGATCAACAGCCAGTACTACTTCGCCACCGTCGACCCCCACACCTTCGGCGCGGGAACCAAGGTGCTGCACAACATCACCGGCGCCGGCCAGGGTGTCCTCTCCGGACCCACCAGCGACCTCCAGCCCGGCCTGCCGTGGCAGTCACTCACCGACGGCCACCAGCTGCGCCACGAACCCCAGCGCCTGCTCACCTTCATCCACGCCCCCCTCGATCGCCTCGACACGCTCATCGCCCGTCACCAGATCCTGCGCCACCTGATCGGCAACGACTGGATCACCCTCCTCGCCCGCGAACACTCCGATCAGCCCTGGCAACGCCACACCAGCACCGGCTGGCAGCCCTGCATCCCCACGGAGGACGACGCGTCATGAACCGCCCTGGCCTGACCAAGATGACCAAGATCGACGTCGTCGTGCCGCACACCAACGCCGACGCCGTGCGCACGCTGATCACCCGAGCCGGCGCCACCGGCTACACCAGCATCTCCGGCGTCGCCGGCCTGGGCCACCACGGCCAGCACCACGGCCCGCTGCTCTTCAACGACCGCGACACTCTCGATCTGATCATCACCGTCGTCCCCGACGACCACGCCGACACCCTCATCCCCACCATCACCGATCTGCTGCAGACCACCCCAGGCGTCATGTTCGTCAGCGACACCTACGTCAGCCGCCCCCACTACTTCCGCGTCACCTGAACCGCAACCCCGCCCCTCCCGGCGCGCCCGGGTCTGTCCAGCCAACGGTGTAACTCGGGTGGTGTGAGTTAGCGGCGGCCGACGGAGAGTCGGCCGTCGAAGGCGATGTCGAAGGCCTGCAGGG
>NZ_JBHYQH010000055.1:0-33022 GCF_042746715.1 Streptomyces sp. NPDC058741
CGGGCGATCCGGCTGGTCTACGGTCCGTTGCTGGAGAACGACACGGCCGCGTTCGAGGCGCTTCTGACGGGTTTCTGGGCGCTGGAGCAGACTCGTGTGGCCAACGGTGTTCAGGCTCCGCTCACGTGGAGCGATCTGCGGTCGGCGGTGAGTTCCTACTTCGAGGCTTTCGGGCAGCCGGAGCTCGCGTTGCCGGTGGGTCTGCCGTTCCTGATGGTGTCGGCGGCGGGTTCGGTGGGTGTGGACCTGGAGTTCTCGAGGTTCTCGATCGTTGCGCGGCATCACAGTGTGCGGGCGTGGGGGGTGGCCGGGGCCGGGGAGACGGTCGGCGGTGCGGTGGCGCCGGACGCGGGGATGACGTTCTTCGCGCCGTCTGCGGGGTCTTCCGCG
Source organism: Streptomyces sp. NPDC058741 (assembly GCF_042746715.1). Lineage (NCBI taxonomy): Bacteria > Bacillati > Actinomycetota > Actinomycetes > Kitasatosporales > Streptomycetaceae > Streptomyces > Streptomyces sp. NPDC058741. The sequence continues at coordinate 391 of NZ_JBHYQH010000055.1, forward strand.
CCTCCCGCCTCGTCGTCCTCCGCTTCCGCTTCGGTGCGGGACGTTGCCGAACCCCCGGCGGCGCCGGAGGCGTTGACCGGGCCGGAGGACTCCCTGCTGTCGGCGGAGACGCTGGTCACGGGGCCGTCGGGGCGTCCGCAGGGCCGTAACTGGACGGGCCGGCCGGTCGGCCGGGTCCAGCCGGGGACGGTGCGGGTGATCGAGGACCGGCCGGGGGTGGCGCCGAAGGTGGTCTCGGCGGGGCCGGCGCCGTGGCCGGGGACCGCCTATGTCGTGGCGGCGGATGGCGCGGACGGGCGGGTGCGCCTGCCGGGCGGCCGGGTGCTGGACGGTGAGGGCCTCGCCGCGGCGCTGGCCGCCGACCCCGAGTTGGCGAAGCTGCCGGAGGACGTTCCCGTCGTCCTGGCCGTCCCGTTCGCGGGACAGCAGTACCAGGAGACGCTGCTGCTGGTCGCCCACCGGCTGGGCCGTACGGTGTGGGGTGCGAGCGGTGTGGCGGGTCTGGTCCTCGACGAGTCGGGGAACGCTCATGTACCGGTGCTGATGGACCTCGATCCGGACGCGCCGGTCGGTGTGTGGGTGAAGGTTCTCCCGCCGGCCGCGCCTGTGCGGCACGTGGACCGTACGTGGACGGCGCTGGACGGGACGGTGTTCCGCGACAGCGACGTGGACACCCGCCCGCTGGCGGACGAGACGCACGAGCGGCTCGGCCGGCTGGCTGTCCCCCAGAACGACGGGCTACGTCGGCGGGAGCAGCATTTCCGGAGGTTCCGTGAGATGCGGCGGCTGCGTCACTGGACACCGGCCGGTGCCGGTGCGTCGTACCACGAAGGCGACGAGGAGCCGGTCTCCCTGGACGCGGCGGTCTACGTCTTCGCGGCCCACGGGCTGCCCGGGCGGATGGCGCTTCCCCTGCGTGACGGCCGCACGGTGTGGCTGGGCAAGCGGGACGCGGCCGCGTACATCGCGGGGCTGCCGGAGGTACGGGAACTGCCCCCGGGGTACCTGATGCACCTGGAGATCTGCTGGAGCGCGTCGGACGGCGATCCGCACACGGAGCAGGCCCCGTTCGCTCCGGTCCCCCATGTGGACGATCCGCTGGGTGAGGTGTCGCTGGACCAGCATGTGTCGAACCTGAGCCTGAAGGATTCGGACGGCGCCACCCGGCCGACCGGCCTCGACGAAGTCCGGCGCGTGACGACCGACGCGGCGAACGGTGAGCGTGGGCGCCGGGTGCGGAACCGCCCCGAGCCGCTGGAGCACGGGCTGGACCAGTTGGCGCGGGACGTGGGCCTGCACCACGGCACGGGCGCGGTGCCGTCGGAGGTCCGGGATGCCGCCCTGCGGCTGGTGCGGGCGCTGCGCAGGGTGTTCGGCAACGAGATCGAGAACGACCGCGGCGTGCCGGGCGGCCGCTACGAGCGCGTGCTGAAGGGCATCGGCGCGCTGGAACGGATGCGGGCCAACGACCCGGCGCTCAGCGCGTTCACCCCGTTCCGCATGGACCTGCTGGACTTCTACGTCCAGGAGCACACCGGGAAGGCCCCCGACCTGCGGGGCTATGCGACGTTCCTCGACTTCGCCGCGTCACGCGTGGCGGCCGACCCCACCGCCCGCCTCACGGACGTCGTGCCGTCACCGGCTCTCCAGATCACCCTCAGGCATCTGGCGGACAAGCGTGAGCAGGCGATCCGGCACGTGCAGTCACTGTCCGCCTCGGCGGCGGTCACCCCCCGGCACGTGGCGTCCACGCTGTGGGCCGCGGCACGCGCCGCCCAGGTCTTCCGTCGCCTGACACCCACGGGCCGCGAGGCCATGGGCCGCAAGGTCCTCCACCTCGACAGCACCACGACCTGGGACCGGTCACAGCAGGAAGCCCTGTGGGCGGTCACCGCCAAGGCCATCGCCGAGGGCGTGGACGTCACCGACCACGACCTGCTGGCCGCCTACCACCTGAAGGAGGCCGGTGCCTTCGGTCCGGCGGCCGTGCTGCGGCAGGGACCCAACGTCCAGGGCGTGAACTGGTCCGGGACCCCCGCGCCCGCCGGGGTCGACTGGAGCACCGTGCGCCGGATGACCTCCGGGCCCGACGGGGCCGCCCTGAGCTCCGTCGAGCCGGACTGGACCGGCCCGGGCAAACCCATGCCCATGCTGACCTTGATCGAGGTCGACCAGGCAGGCACCATCGTCCTCCACCTTCCGGGCCGCACCCCCGTCCCCGTCCCCGAGCGCGAGTTCCTGGCCCTGCTGGACATGAGCCCGGCGACGCGTACGGCCGCTCTGGGCATTCCGGTGCTGTTCCTGACCACCGGCCCGGGAGCCCTCAGCCCGCAGCTGTTGCAGACGTTCTCGCAGAACACCGGGCGCCCCGCCTACGGTTACAGCGCACCCATGCTGCTCACCGACACCGGCCCCGCCGTCCCGCTCCACATCCTCGCCCTGCCCGATCCGGCCACCGGCGCCGCGGGCCACTGGACCGCCGCCACCCGGAAGCCGAGCACCCCCGCCACAACCCTGGGCAGACCGGTCCTCTTCGGACCGACGACCACGACACTCCCCACCACGCGGCCGGCGGACCCGTTGCAGGATCCGGACACCGTGCTGCGGGACGGCTCCGGCGCGGTGCGCGGACGCGATCTGTCGGGGGAGGTGATCATCAAGGTGCGGGTCGACCGTGTCCGGGTGGTCATGGGCGGCCGGTTCGCGCCGGAGGTGTGGGAGCCGGACCAGCCCGCGCCCTGGGGCGGCGACGCCTACGTGGTCGGGGACCTGACCTTCGACGAGGACCCGGCGGCCCTCGAGGCGTTCGCGGAGCTGCTGGCCGCCGATCCGGAACTGGCGCGAAAGCCGCAACACGTGCCGGTCGTGCTGGCGATCCCCTACGCGGGCTCCCAGTACCTGGACCTGATGCGCGCGGTCGCCGTCAGGCTGGGGCGGCGGGTGTGGGCGCCGAGCGGTCACGGGTCGCTTCGGTACGACTCCGGCCTGGACGCCCACGTGCCGACGATGACGGTCCGGGACCCCGAGGACTGGCACGGCGACTGGGTGCCGTTCGACGCGCCCGCCGCGCCTGCGCCGTTCGAGGACCGGGAGTGGGTCTCGGAGGAGGGCAGGCGGTTCCGCGACAGCGACGTGGCCGTCCGGCCCCTGGTGTACGACCGCCGCGAGCGGTTCGGCAGCATGTCCATGAAGGACAACATGGCCCAGCGCGAGAAGCTGCTGCGGTCCTACTTCGACAACCGGCAACTGGTGCACTGCGTGGCCACCCATGAGGGCGACCGGCCGGTCACCACCGAGTCGTTCACCCCCGACCGCGCGGTCTACGTCTTCTACGCGCACGGTCTGCCGGGCGTCCTGTTGCTCGCCCTGCGCGACGGCACGACCGTGCGGTTGAACGCGGCCGACGGCGGGCGGTACATCGGCGGGCTGCCCGAGGTCCGCGAGCTGCCCCCCGGTTACCGGGTGGTGATGGACGTCTGCTACTCCGGGTCGGCGGGCGACCCGCAGGGCAAGCTGGAGGAGGGCCGCCCGGTCCCCCGCGTGGAAGACCCCCTGCAAGAGTTGCCGACCGCGCAGCGCGCGTCCAACGCCAGCCAGAGGGAGGTCTACTGGACGTCCACGGTCAAGGGCATGGGCATCGGTTTCTTCACGATCGAGGACACCCCCGGCGGTGTGATCGGGCGCCAGGGGCGCGCCCGGCCGGAGCCCCTGGACGGCCAGCTGGACCAACTGGCACGGGACGCCGGCCTGCACACGGCCCCCGGCGCCGTACCGCCGGAGGTCCGGGCGACCACGCTGCTGCTGGTCCGTGCGCTGCGCGAGGTGTTCGGCCCGGTCGTCGAGGACGACCGCGGAGTCCCGGAGGGCCGGTACCAGCGGGTGCTGAAGGGCATCGGCGCGCTGGAGACCCTGCGCGCCAACGACCCCGGCCTGCGGTCGCTCACGCCGTTCCGGCTGGACCTGTGGACTTTCCTCGCGCGGCGGGTCGGCGGGGACACCCCGGACCAGGCCGCTTACTTGACGGTCCTGGACGCGGCCCGGAAGCTGGTGGCCCAGAGGCCGGGCGCCCGGCTCGGCGAGATGGTTCCGGACACCGCGCTGACCTACGCCGTCGAGGAGCTGTCGGGCGCCGACAGCATGACCCTCGTCCAGGGCGCGCTGGACCTGCCCGACTTCATGCCGGCGAGTCCGAACGAGACCGCACGGGCTTTCTGGGCGACGGTGGCCGCGGCCGACCGGATCCTGTTCCGGATGTCACCGGCGGAACAGGAGAGCCTGGGCCGCGGTGTCCTCCACATGGCGGACGCCGACCCCTGGACCGACGACCGGATCATGGAGCTGACACTCCTGGCCACCCGGGCCCACGCGCGCGGCCTGGACATCGCCGACCCGCATCTGCTGGCCGCCTACCACCTGGGTGAACTGGGAGCCTTCGCACAGGTCCTCACCGACGGCACGGAACAGACCGGCTACAACTGGAGCGGTCGCCCGGCCCCCAACGGCGTGGACGTGGACCGCTGGTACGCGCGGCTGAAGAGCGGCGGGGACATCCTCACCGTTCCTCACCCGGCACAGTGGAAGTCCACGGAGCCACCCGGCCGGACCAGGGTGATCTGGACCGGGATCGACGGGGGAACGGTCGTCGTGCACCTGCCCGGCCACTCCCCGCTGCGCATACCCGACGCGGAACTCTGGGCCCTCCTGGACCTCGCCCCGCTGGTGACCGAGGCGGCCGTGAACGTCCCCGTCCTCTTCCCGATGTCCGAGTTCGCGGCCGGAGGGGCGAAGCGGCTGCAGGCGTTCTCCGACCGCACCGGCCGGAACGCGTGGGGCTACACAGGCCCCCTCGACCTCGTCGAGGACGACCTGTTCGGCCCGCTCGCCGTCACCGCCCTCCGCGAGGAGAAGCTGGACCAGTGGACCAAGACCGTCTGGAAGGCCCGGCCCGTACTGACCCGGTCATCGAGCAGCGTCACGACGACCGCGGGAGCCGCCCCGCTCTGGCCGACACCGTCGGCCCGGCAGGACTCGGGCGTCGGGACGTTCCACTTCGCGGGCTCCGACACCGGGGAACCGGAATCGGGCGAGCGGCCCGGTTTCGCCTATCCGTCCGCCGCCCGGATCAACGCCACTCCCGTGTCCCCGGCCGGCCCGGGGAACACCTCGGACGGAGGCACCACCGGCATCCGGAACGCCTCCGGTGACGGTCCGGGCTGGGCGGTACCGTCCTGGCGTCCCGCCGGGTCGCCCGGCAGGGTGAGGTTCGCCGACATGTACCGGGACCGTGAGTGGCGCCGCCGCAGCGTGGCCATGGAGTTCGCGTACGCCCAGCACCTGGGCCGGACCGGCGGGCTCGTCGACTCCGTGCGCGACGCGGTGTCCCGTATGCGCCGAGAGCTCGCCGCCCGCCACGGTGAGGACGCCGCGCGGCGGGCCTTCTTCGCCCCGGACGCGGTTCCCGCGGACGCGGGCGCGGAGCTGGACCGGCTGATGGCGCTGCCCCCGGGGCCGCTCGCCCTCGACGTGCTGATGGGCGCGCTCACGTACGCCTCCTACGCGGGAACCGGGCTGCCCCGAGAGGTGGCCGAGGCCCTGTCCCTGCCGGCCGGCATCCGCGCGCGGTACGCGCCGGGCAGCCCCTACCGCGAGGTGCACGACAGCCGGGGGATGCGCCGGGTGGGCGGCGAACACGGCCCCGCACTCCGGCTCCTGCGGACCTACCGCGCGCTCGGCGCGACGCCGGGCCGGCTGCTCGCGCTGCGCGACGCGCTCATCGCCTGGGCGGTCCCGGCCGACCTCCAGTCGCTCCACGAGATCCTGCGCGCCTCCCACCGGCTCGGCCTGGGAACCGCCGGGGAACGCGAACTCGCGCTGCGCGACGGGGCCGGGCTCCACACGTGGGTGGCGGACTCGGCCGGGGCGGCCGGACCCGCCCGGGCCGACCGGGACGGACCGTTCGTCCCGCCACACCGCGCGCTGTACGCCGAGCGGATGACGTTCATCGGGGGCAACACACGCAGCGGACTGGCCCTCCCCGACGACCTCGTGAAGATGGTCGACGCCGCGCTCGCCGGAGACCGGTTGCCCAACATGGACTTCCCCCGGGTGCTCGTGTTCGAGGACTGGCTGAGCCGTCACGGCGACGCGGGCAGGGAGGCCCTGGCACGGCTGCACCCTGCGCATCTGACGGCCGTGCACCTCTACGGCGACGCGGACTACCGGCTGATGAAGGCGTTCCTCAACGGCGAGCGCTTCGGCGCGGGGCTCGGACGGCGCCTGGTGCGGCTCACCACCTGGACCATGACCCGGCGGATGGCCCCGGTCGGGGCCGCCGTCCTCCTTCCCACGATGCTCCGCAGCCAGGAGGGCTTCGACAAGCTGTTCGACGCGATGTGGGACGTGGACGACCTCGACGCATCGACCCCCGAGGTGGCGCGCCTGAGGCGTCAACTGGACGCGATGGCGGACGCGGTGTACGAGGAGCTGCCCCTGCACGTCGACATGACGATCGAGGCGCTCGAGATCCTGCCCCCATTGAACGGCGACGTCTGGTGGGGCGACCGCGGGGTGCCCGGGGCGCTGGGCGCACCCCCCGCGGACGGCCCGGTCTACGGCAGGGACCGGATCACGATGCCCGTCTTCCGCAGCACGGCGTCGAGCAGGGAGCAAGCGCTCGGCTTCATGCACCGGCGCAAGGGCGTCCCCAGTGACGCGCATCGCGGGCTGGTGCACGTGACCCGCTCCACGGCGCGGGACGTCAGTCCGTTCGTCGCTCTGCCGGCGGAGACGGAGGTCCTGTACCCGCCGGGTGCCTCCTGGGACATCATCAGCCGGACCGTCCTCGCCGGTGACGCGCGCACGGACCCCCACGAGTTCATCCGTGCCGAAGAGGTGACGGTCTCTCAGCAGACGCCCGCCGACACCGGCCGGATCACGGAACTCGGTACGCCCGACGACCTGTTCGGGGTCCGTCCCCCGGCCGCCGCAGCCGACGCCGGGACCCGGCCCGCACCGCTGATGCGGCCCGTGCAGGGGCAGGACGGCCAGCTGATCGGTGTGGCGTCGTTCGACGACGCGGACTGGGCGGAGCGGCAGGAGCAGTACAGCAGGCTGGACCGCGCGCAGAGCTTCGTGTCGTGGGAGCGGGACGCCGCCGGCCGGCTGGTCGCGTCGGAACAGGCGCTGCCGGGCGGTGGTACGGCCGAAGGGACGTTCTGGTTCGCCTCGCACGGCGGCGACGGGCTGGCGCTGGTCACCGGGGCCGGTGGCGTGCTGCGGGACGACGGGACGCACGTGGGACGGCTGCTGCGCGGGGCGCGGGACCGCGGCTTCCGCAGCGTGACGGGGATCCCGTGCGGTCCCCGCGGCGTACCGCTCGTCGAGGCGGAGGCCCGGGCGATCGCCCGGCGGGTCGCCAACGGGTCGGGGATGCCGGCTCACTTCCCGGTGGGACGCGTGGCGGTGTCCGACGAACGGCCACACCTGCTGGAGGACGCCGACGGGCGTGCCACGTACTGGGTGACGGAGTATCCGGACAGCTGGACGAGCCCCCGCGTACCGGCCCCGGGCGCGGGTACCCGGGACGAAGCCTTTGCCCTGGTCAGCCGGGTTGCGGCCACCGACTTCGACGATGATGTCCAGCAGGGCGCCGTGGATGAGGACGTCGTCCCTGAAGCCCTGGTGGCCAGGCCTACCGCGTTCGGTTACCCGTCCCCCGGCCTGTCCAACGTCACGGGCAGCGTGGGGGACGCCTCCCCGGAGCGGGGCGTCGCCGCCGACGCCGACGCCGCGGGGCGAGCGACCTGGGCGGTGACGGCCTGGCAGCCCGTCGGGGCCCCGGACACACCGCGGTTCACGGGCTTCTACCGGGAGCACACGTGGAAACGGGCGAGCGTCGACTGGGAGGACTCCCTCGCCGAGGCCCTGAGCGACGTCCCCGAACTCGCCGAGACGGCGGGGCTGGCGCTGCGCGGGGTGTACCAGCGGCTCGCCGAGCGCAACGGGGACGAGGCGGCGGGCCGGGCGTTCTTCGCCCCGGACGCCCCGCCCGAGGACCCGCTCGCCGAACTGGAGAGTCTGCTCCACGAGCCGCCGGGGCCGGAAGCCCTGGACGGGCGGATGCGGGCCCTCGTGTACGCCGCGTACGCCCGCCCGGGGCTGCCCCGCCAGGTCGAGGAGGCTCTCTCCACGAACGGCGCACGGTTCACGGCGGACAGTTCCCGCCGCACTGTGCACGACAGCCGCGGTTTCCGCCGGGTGGGCGGTGAGCGCGATCCCGCGCTGCGCCTGCTGCGGATGTTCGCCGAGCTCGGCCTGCCGTCCACCGAACTGCCGGTGTTCCGTGCCGCCGTGGCCGCCTGGACCATCTCGTACGACCTGCAGTCGCTGCACGAAGTGCTGCGCGCCTCCCACCTGATCGGCATGGGCGCCGCCGACGAGCGCGCCGCCGCCACCCGTGACGGTGCCGCGCTCCACACCTGGACGGTGCGCCGCTTCACGGAGAGCGGACTGCTGCCGCGCGAGGAGGACGGCAGGGAGCTCGCGGCCCTGACCCCGCCGCACCAGGCCCTCTACCAGGAGCGCATGAGCTTCCCGTTCGAGCGCACCGGGACGATGGACGTGCCGGACGCCCTCGTCACGATGGTTGACACCGCGCTCGCCGGCGCACTGCCGGCCCGCCTGTCCCCCCGGCTCCAGGTCATGGCCGAGTGGCTGGAGCAGTACGGCGAGCGTGGCGCCGAGGCACTCCGGCGGCTCACTCCGGCCCACATCACGGCCCTGTACGTCTACAGCGCGCACGACTACCGGCTGATGAAGGCGCTGCTCAACGGCGAGCGGCTGGGCCGGGGTCTCAGCCGTCACCTGGTGCGCTTCCGCAGCTGGCACTACCTCCGGGAGTCGGCGCGCGCGAAGAAGCTGGACATGCCGCCGCTCACCCTGGTCAGCCAACCCGAGTTCGCCGACCTGTACAAGGAACTGACCAAACTGCCCGACCTCGACACACCGAGCCGGGGGCTGGCCCGGCTGCGGCGCCGCGCGGACATGATGGCCGACCGGCTCCACCGCGAGCTGAGACTGCACATCGACATGGCAGTCGAGGCGCTCGAGATCCTGCCGTCCGTCGAGGCGACCGCGTGGTGGGGCGAGCGGGGAGCCCCCGGCCCCATCGACCGGCCCGCTCTGGACGGCCCCGTGTACGGTGCCGGGACCATCGACGTGGCGTTCTTCCGCAGCACCTCCCTGACGGCCCGGGAGGCGATCGAGTTCGCCCTGCGCGACGAGGCGGTTCCCACCGGTTCGCACCGCAAGCTGGTCGAGGTGAGGAACTCGACGGCGCGCGACGGCACTCCCTTCTTCAAGTACCTGTCGGAGAGGGAGGCGCTGTATCCGCCGGGCATGAGGTTCGACGTCGTGGGCCGGCGGCTCGTCGAGACCCGCGGGCGGCCTCCGATGCTGCACGAGGTGGTCGAAGAGGCGAACCCGCTGCCCGACGGGCTCTCCGGCATGCCGCAGGCCGACCCGCTTCCCTACGCCCCGGTGCTGTTCGAGGACTCGGCGGACGACCTGTTCGACCTGGGCCCCGAGACCGACTCCGACATGTCCGACGCAGGTCTGTCGGAGATCGACGGCTCGTTCGTCTCGGACGCCCGCTCCGACCTCGGTGACGACGGCTCACCGGCAGGCGCCTATCCGCAGCGCGACTACTGGAATAGCCCCTGGGAGGGTCACGGGACCGAAGAGATCGTCGTCCAGGAGATCCGCGAGAACGGCAGGACGGTCGGCAAGGCCTCCTTCCCCCGACGCGACTGGGAGCAGCGCGAGCGCTTCTACGGTCACCTGCCCAAGGCCACCCACTACACCGAGTGGAGGCGCGGCCCCGGCCAGGAACGCGTGGCCCGACGGCGTCCGCTGCCCGCCACGACGCAGAGCGGTACGTTCCTCTGGGCGTCCCACGGCTGGCGCGACGTTGTCGGCGCCGCCATGGTGGCGCGCCTGCTCGCCGAGGTGGCCGCGGGGGGCTTCACCAGCATCACCATCCTCGCCTGCAGCCCGCGAGTGGCCGAGCTGGTCGCCCGCCGCACCGGCCTGCAAGTGTTCTTCACCCCCGGCCGTGTGGCGGTCACCCAAGGCCGGGACGAGCGCGGGCAGCCGACGGCCGACATCCACCTCCTGGAGGCCGCCGACGGCAGTCCTGTGAACTGGCAGCGCGTCACCCCGGATTCGCTGGCCGGTATGGACCGCGGCCTCCCCGTGCCCGGGGAGGCCGCGGCCGAACCCGGCACGCCGGCCGACGCGCCCTGGTCCGTGCCCGGATGGCGTGTACCCGGAGCCTCTGAGGGCGTGCGTTTCGCCGGGCTCTACCGCGACCGCGAGTGGCGCGAAGAAAGCTACCGGTTCGAGCGGCAGCTGGCGCAGAAGCTGTCCCAGGACCCCCGCGTCCTCCGGGGTGCCGCGCGTGCTGTCAGCCGGCTTCACCACTTCCTGGCGGAGCGGCACGGCCCGCTCGCCGCGGACAGTGCCTTCTTCCAAGGGCCGGAGGCCGGGCAGTGGCTCGCGGAACCGCACGCGGTGCACCGGTTCCTGCAGACCGCGCGGCCCCTACCCCACCTGATCCAGGTCTTCCGCGACGCGGTGTACGGCGACGCGGCGCCCGTCACCCTGCAGCGCACCCTGCCCGACCGGATCCGGACACCGCGGCACCCGCGGCGGGGGCCCCGGCAGGGGGCGTACCGGACCGCGCACGACCCACGCGGATTCCGGTACGTGGGCGGGGTGGACGGCCCGGCCCTGTGGCTGCTGGATGCCTACCAGGCGATCAAGGCGACTGAAGACGAGCTGCTGAACTTCCGCATGGCGCTGCTGTCCTGGTCGATCCTGAGCGACCACCAGTCCCTGCACGAGGTACTGCGTGCCTCCCAGAAGCTCGGCGTGGGCTACGAGGACGAACGAGACGCGCTCGCCGCCGACGGCTCCCGGCTGCACAAGCTGGCCGGGCGTGTATTCGGTATGGGCCCGGTCCTGCCGCACCACCGCGTTTACGACGAAAGGACGCGCTTCACCTCTCTCTACGACGTCAAGGTTCCCCAGCACATCCAGCAGGCGTTCCAGGCGGCGCGGATGGGGGCACGCGTGCGGGGGGAGGACCTGGCGGAACGGGTCGCGGTGGCCAAGAGGTGGCTCGAGCGGTTCGGGGAGCCGGGCTGGCGGGCCGTGTGCGCCCTGGCTCCCGGCCATATGACCGCGCTGTTCCTCTACACCAGCCATGACCACGAGCTCTTCAAGACCTATACCTCCGCGAGCCGCTTCGGCATCGCCGGCCGCTGGTTGTTCAGGGAGCGGATCTGGAAGTACGTGCGTGAGGATGCCGTGGAAACCGGGCAGGGCCTGCCGGAACTGCTGGACTCCCGCGACGGCCTGAGTCAGGCGATATCCGATCTGCGGGACCTGGACACGGAGCGGACCGACGAGGGGGCCCAGGAAGTGGCCAGGGACATCCGCAGCCGGGTGGACGAGATCGCCGACAAGTTGTACGACGACATGGCCATGCACGTCGACATGGCGGTCGAGGCGCTGGAGATCCTTCCGCCGGTGAACGGCCCGATTTACTGGGGTGGCTGGCTCCCGGGATCCCTGGACGCGCCTGCGCAGGACGGGCCCCTCCTCACCGCGACCACGCTGTACATCCCGCGGTTCCGCAGCACCACCGAGGACTGGAGCGCGGCGCATGGGTTCGCACAGGGCGACATCGGGAAGATCGGAGACGCCCAGGACCGGCACGCGATGGTGGGGTACGTGGCGCGCTCCACCGCTCGCCAGGTGGCACCGTTCTCGGCATGGATCGACGAGGCGGAGGTGCTCTACCCACCGGGCACGGCGATGAGCGTGGTCAGCCGCGAAATCGAGACGGATGGCGCGAACGCGGGGAGTTTCGCAGACTACGAGTTCCAGGAGATGCCCGCCTACCCCCCCCGTTACCTCCACAACGCCGAGGACTCGACGACGCCGCGGATCGTGGAACTCACCGACGACGCCACCACCCCGGAGACCGGCGACGAGGCCACCACCCCGGAGACCACCACCCCGGAGACCACCACCCCGGCACCCCCGGACGGGTACCGGCGCACCGGCCCGTACGCAGCCGAACTCGACGGCACCGTCTTCGCCCTGCACGAGTCACCCGGGGAGGGCGACCGGACCCTGGCCACCCTGCTGTTCGCCCTCCGCTACGCCGCGGCCGACGCGCTCCAGCGGGCGGGCATCGACACGGCCGGCGACCTCCGCGCCTGGCTGGACGGCGTCCTCACCGACGACGACGTGTCCGGGGCGGAGGTGCCGCCGCTCGACGCGAACCGGAACCTTCCGCTGAGCCTCCTGGACGAGGTCGGGGCACCCCTCGGCGTCTCCCTGCGCGCGGAGGGCATGCTCCTGGGCGACAAGCTGCCGGCCTCGCGGGTCGAACTGGGCCCCGCCCGGCGTCTTCGGGTGCTGCTCACCGACTCGTCCTACGGCGCTGAAGGCGCGGCCGTGCCGATGGGGCCGCTCGCCGCCGCGGCGGCACGCGGGCTCGGGGTGACCGTGGCCGTGGCCGGCCCCGACGGTGAGGTGACCTTCCACGGAGACCGCACCGGCGCCGCACCCCCCGCCCTGCTGGTCCGTGACGGGGCCCGCCATCTCGCCGGACTCGCCGACGGGCCGGGCGACACCACCGCCGGTAGCGGGGCACGGCTGGACCGGGTCGTGGACGCCCTGTCCTCGGCGCCGGTGTCCGTGCTGCGCCCGGCGGCGGCCCGGCAGGCACCGGAGTGGGTCCTGGCCCGCATCCGCTACATGGCGGAGGCGGCACGCTTCGAGGAGCGGCTGGGCCGGTATCTCGGCGGCAACGAGGCGGCGAACACCCAGCTCGGCGTGATGACGGCGGAGCTGTGGACCCGGGCCGTGGCAGCGGGCCGCTGGGCGGAACTCGGCTCGGACGATCCCACCGTCGACGGCGTGGTGGGCACCTCCCGGGACCGGCTCCAGGCCGTGGCGTACTCGGGTAACCTGCGCGAACGCATGGCCATGCTGTGGATCGGCTCCCGGTCACCGGACGGGCACGGCGGCCTGATCTCCGACCTGCTCGGCAGCCCCGACCCGAACCCCGAGGTGATCACCTCGGAGTACCGGTCCTCCCGGCCGCCGGCTGAGACGATGACCGCCTACCAGGAGCTGAGCGGGCGGCCGGACCGAACGCCCGAGGAGCAGGAGCGGCTGGACCGCGCCGGGCGGGCGCTGCGCATACCGCTGCGCCCGGAGGACCTGTCGCCCCCGCTGAGCGAGGCCGAGCGGGCCCTGATGCCGGACGGGGACATCCCGTGGATGCCGGGGATGAACCGCTACGACATCGCCATGAGCAGCGCTCCGCAGTCCGAGGCGGAGCCGAGGGGGGCCCTGGTCCGGGCCGGTACCTCCGGCTCGGCCTACCGGCTGATGGCGCAGGCGGTGAAGATGCGCGACGCATGGGGCCTGGACGTCGATCTGGGCCTGGTGCGGATCGCGCTGATGGCCGAGATGCTGCAGGGCAGGCACCACACGCTGGACGAGATCATGCGGGGCACCCAACTGGTCCTCGACCGCCTGCGGGAGAGCGGCGCCGCGGAGCCGGCCGACCTCGACTACGTCGACAACTGGGGCCGTTACCGCCGTCTCGCCCCCCTGACCGAAGCGGAGCTGCGTGAACACGTGGCCGTCGACGGCAGGTTCCCCGACGAGCACGCACTGGACGCGGCGGGCCTGCCGGCCGACGAGGGGCCACCGGATCCGGCGGATCCGGCGGATCCGGCAGATGCGGCGGTGGCCGAGTGGTCGGCGGCCCACCAGGACGTCCTGGACGACGTCCTGGCCGTCCTGTCGGCCCTGGCTCCCCACGCACTTCCCGCCCCGGACGGGGATGTCCTGACCACCGACCTGCTGGAGCGCCTGGCCGACGCCTGGTTCCGGGCCCGTGACCTGACCCCGGCCGGCTCCCTGGCCGACAGGCTCCACCGCATAATGAACGACGACCGCGCATGACATCCCAGTGAGGAGCCCATGAACGACGACACCGCCGGCGCCGCAGCCGCAGCCGCCGACGACACCGCGCCGCCGGTTCCCGAGGAGATCCAGGAGGCCGCCCGGCTCGCTCCCGACCACTGGCTGGGCCTGGTCGACCCCGCGTGGGCGGGGGAGGGCGAACCGCCGGACTGGGCGGTGGTGGGCCAGTGGCGGTCCGGTCAGGACGGTGACATCGAGGAGTGGCGCCCCAACGAGAAGTACCGCCCCTCGCCCCAGGCGCTCGGCTGGTCCGCGCCGACCGACCCGGTGGACGAGGCCGTCCAGCTCGCCGCCACCGGATACGGGCCGGGCGAGGCGGTCCCGCAGACGCTGGCCGTGGCGGAGGTCGCCGTCCTGCTCGGTCCCGGCGGCGTCCCTGTGTCGGCCACCTCGCCCGACGGGGCGGCGGTCGTGCCCGTCTTCACCTCGCCGCCGTACCTGCACGCGGCCGGGCGCTTCGGCTACGAACTGGCGCCGGTGCGCGAGCTGGTGGACCGGATACCGGACGGCCATGTGCTCTACCTCAACCCGTCCGGGCCGGTCGGCATGGCCGTGGAGACCGACGCCCTGCGTCGGGCGATCGAGGAGGCCGCCCGGGAGACGGCGGAGAGCGGCGAGCCGAAGGAGTCCGCAGAGCCGTCGGCCTCCGCGCGCTCCTCGACGGCCCGAGGCGCGGTCCTGCCGAAGCACCCGGTCACCCCGCCCCGTGCCGGGGATGAGGCCGGTCCGGAACCGGTCGCCGGCCTCGGCGTCTGATTGCATGTCGCACCGCACGCCCGGTACCGCACGCTCGACCCACCGCACACCCGGTACCGCACGCCGCACTACCGCACACCGATGGAGTTGCCCCGTATGACAAGCCCTTCCGGTACTCCGGGACCCGAGCCCGAGAACCCCGCCGAGGCGGCCACCGCGGACGGGCCCGGCGTCCAGGGCCCCGGTCCTTCCGCCGCACAGGGCGGCCCGTCCGCCGTACTGAAGGGCCGACCCGGTTACCGCGAACCGCCCGAGGACTTCGTCAAGGCAGCCAAGGTGGCCCCCAACCACTGGCTGTCCGTCATCGACCGGCACTGGATCGGCGACGAGGACGAGCCCCCGCCCTCCTGGGCGAGTCTCGGACGCTGGCGCAGTGACGAGAACGGGGAGATCGTCGAGTGGGAGCCGAACGACGAGTACCGGCCCTCACCCGACGCCCACGGCTGGGCCCCGCCGGTCGGCCCTGTGGACGCCGCCGTGCAGCTGGTCGCCACCGGGTACACCTCGGAGGACCTGTTCGCCCTGATGCTCGCCGACGCCGAGGTGGCCGTCTGCGTCGACGATCAGGGCGGCCTGGCGGTGACCGACACGGAGGACGGTACGGAGGCCGTACCCGTCTTCTCGACGTCACCGGAACTGGAGCAGGACAAACTGCCCCCGCACGAGGTGATGTTCGTTCCCGATCTGCTGGACCGGCTGCCGGAAGGCAAGGAGGTGCTCTTCCTCAGCTCCTCCGCCCCGGTGGGGCAGCTCGTCACAGCGGGCGCGCTACGCGCGGCCATGGCCGAACTGGAGAGGTTCGCGGCTCTGGACGACTTCGACGCGTGGCCGCCCGAGCCCGCACCGGCCGGCGGCGCTCCCGGGGCGGGCGTGGATCAACGGGACACCGAACCCGTCGACGACTGGTTCGACTTCATGACCGCGGGCCAACTGCCGCAGGTCGACGGATCGGAGCAGGTTTCCGGTACCGACGCGGACACCGCGCAGGGACGGGACCGGCCTGGGCGCGGGGTTGAGGGCGAGGACTGACGCGCGGGCCGTTCGGGTGGGCCCGCACCGGGCCACGGATACGACTGAGGACGTACGGCAGGGGTCCGGCGGACGTACGGCAGGCGTCAGGCGGTCGTGTGGGAACAGGGGAATCCGCACGGCCGACCAACTCTCCTCCTTGCGTGTACCGTTGACGCTTGAACGGATCTTCGAGCCGTCGTCCGACGTGGCTCCCCGGCCGCGGCGGGCGACGGTCCTGCGGGGGCGGTGGTTCCCGGGGACGGAGTGGCGCCCGGTCCGGACCACGGTCGCCGTGTCGCACGGCGTCACGTACCGCACTCGGCAACGCATGTAAGGGCACCCCGACTCAGAGGTCCGCACCACCGGACTGTTAACTGACGAGGGTGAGTTCGAAAGGATGGACCGTGTCTTCTGCTTCTGGAGTGCCCGCCGGTGAGTGAGTACGACGTCAGGTCCGTCCCCGAGACGTCTCCCGCGCCC
Source organism: Streptomyces sp. NPDC058741 (assembly GCF_042746715.1). Taxonomy (NCBI): domain Bacteria; kingdom Bacillati; phylum Actinomycetota; class Actinomycetes; order Kitasatosporales; family Streptomycetaceae; genus Streptomyces; species Streptomyces sp. NPDC058741. The sequence goes on from NZ_JBHYQH010000055.1 coordinate 16,708, forward strand.
CGGCCCGAACCCTTTCCCGATGCCGAGGACCCCGCGGCGATACCGGCGCACGGGCGGATCGTGACCGTGGGCGCCGGAGCAGCCCCCGCCACCGTCGGGCGGCCGGCCACGCACGACGACGTGGCCGGCACGCTGCCCGAACCGCCTCCCGAAGTGGCCGAGGCCGCCCGTGGTCTGCCGGACCGCTGGCTGAGTGTTCCCGACGCGGCGTGGAAAGGCTCGGGCACACCACCGGACTGGGCGGTCCCCGGCCGGTGGCGTACGGACGCCACGGGCCCGGCAGGCCGGGTGGCGGACGAGACGGCGGCCACCGCCGCTTCCGCCGCTGCTCCGGGCGTGGACACCCACGCGGCCGGCGCGGAAGACGGCTCCGGCCGGGCCGACGTGCCCGAGACGCCCCATGCCCCTCAGGAGGCGGAGCCCGCGGGCGGAAGGGGGCTCCGGGAGTGATACGCCGGGGTGGTCCCTTCGCGCGGCGCCGTGGCGGCCGGTCCTCGGCCCCGGCCGAGCGCCGGCCTGCCGCCGTCCGACCCACCGACGACGGGCCGGACGGCACAGCGGCGGAAGGACTTCTGGTCGAGGACCACGACGGCCTGCTGCTGCTCCGGACGCCGTCGGACCACACGCTCACCTCCGCCGACGTCGCCGACCTGGCACGCGGCACGCGCACGGACGACGGGACCGTGACCGTCGTCGCCGGTGCCGAAGGCATGGCGTCCGCCGCCTTCTGGCCGAGACTGAGCGAGCTGCTGGACTCGCTGAGCGAGTCCGGCGCCGGCACCGTACGGCTTGTCATGGCCGGTGCCGGGCGGGACGCCAAGGACCGGCCCGCCACCGCGCGCCGGATCGCCGACGCCTGGGGGTTCGAGGTCGAGGCCCCGGACGCGGCGCCCCTCGTCGTACCCGGAGGCTCGCTCTTCGTCCCTCCCGCCCCCTCCGCCGACGGGAGACCGGCGAAGGGCGGCTGGTGGCGGTTCGCCCCGGGCGCGGAGCCCGAATCACTGGGGCCGCGCAGCCCGGAGCCCTCCTGGCAGCCCGCGCTGCGCGACGCTCCGTCGGGTACGACGGGCGGCAGCGTGGTGGAGCACATCCCCGCCGGACTGCTGGTACGCCCCGCCGGGGCCCCGGCGACCCAGCCCGGCGACCTGTACCACGCCGTTCCGGTCGACCCCCGGCGCCCGGCCTTGGTGGTCGGTGTGCCCTACGGCGAGGACGTGTCGGACGAGGAGGTCGCCGAGGTACTGGCGGCTCTGCCGGAGGAGGTCAGGTCCGGCGTGCGGCTCGCGCCCGGCGGGCGGCGTGATCTGCTGCGGCTGGCGCAGTCGGTGTGCGACCGGCTGGAGACGGACGTGGAGGTGATGACCGGCCTGCCGCTCGTCGCGGCGGCCCGTCCGCTCGGTTCGTACTCCGTACGGTCGGTCCTGGCCGCGCCGGACGGTACGCCGACGTGGCTGCCGTTCGTGGACTCCGTCGTGTGCCGGCCGCCGGACGGGGAAGGCCGGGCTCGGCCGCCCCAGTTGCTGCGCTGGAGCCCCCCGCTGCCGGGGCCCGCGCGCCCGGAGGCGGGTGTGACCGGTCTGACGGACCAGTGGCAGGTCACCGTCACCAGGGCGGGCCTCTGGGTCGGCCGGCGTGGCGGACCCCTCATGTCCCCCACGGCACGTCAGGTGGACGCGGGCGGCCCCGTGATCGAGCTGGGCATGCCGGGCGAGCTCATGGACGCATCGCTGTCGCCGGCGCTGTCGCGCCTGCTGGGAGCCCTCACACCGGCCCTGCGTGAGCGCGCGACGCTCCATGTGCACGGCGTGCCCCATGACGGCGGGCGCGGCCTGCGCCAGCTGGCGGCACAGCACCGGCTGCGCACCCTGCGCTACGCCGCTCCCGCCCCGGCTCCCGCCCCGGCCCCCGCCCCGGCCCCCGCCCCGGCTCGGCCGCAGCCCACGGCCCAGGGCCAGGCGCTGCCCACCCCGACGGCGGCATCGGCCCCGCCCGCGCCGATGCGGCCCGCTGTGACCGGGGTCGGCCCGGCCGGTGCCGCTGCGTCGGCGGGCCGACCGGGGCCGGGGCAGGGCACCCGGACACGGTCCGCGCAACCGAGTCTGCCGGGCCGGTCTGCGCAGGCGGGGCCGCTGCGACCGGAACAGCCCGTGCAGTCGGTGCAGTCGGGGCGACCGAGCTCGCCGTCGCGGCCGTTGCCGCAGTCACCGCAAGGGCATACTGCCGGAATCGGCCCCGGCCGGCCGGCGGAAGGCACGGGACGGGTCGCACGGACCGAACGCGCTCGCCAGCTCCGAGAAGCGATGGCCGGCGCGATCGCGGGCGTGAACGAGCCGTCGAACGCCGGGGCGCCCGGCCGTGACCCCGGCACGGTCACGGCTGAGGGATCCGGCGGCCCTCGGGCGCTCCGGGACTCCGCCGCGGAGCCAGGCCGATCCGCTGATGCGCCGGGCCGAGCCGGTGCATCCGGGCGGAGGGGTGCGCCCGTCGCGGCCGCCGGTCCCGCCGCGGTGGACGGGCCTGTGCGGGGCGACGGCAGAGGCCCCTCCGGCGGTGCGGGACCGGACGAGGCCGCCGGGACGGACGACGGCCCGGCCGTGACCGATGCTCCGGCGCAGCCTGACGGCCCCGTGCGGAACGACGGGTCCGACGCGTCCGGCCACTCCCCGGCCGGCGGCTCTCCGGCCGGTGACTCCCGGGACGTCGACTCTCCGGCCGGTGGCCCCGGTGGGGGTGACAGCCCGGCTGTGGGCAGCCCTGCGGAAGGTACTCGAGCCGACCGCAGCCCGGCGGGAGGAACGTCGGTTGTGGGCAGCCCGGCGGAAGGCACCCCGTCCGGAGGGACCCCGTCCGGGGAGACCAACGTGTCGCGGGACGGCGCGGGCCCATCGGCCGAGGGAGTATCCCCGGCCGTCGAGGGAGCATCCCCATCCGCCGAGGGAGCGTGGGCCGAGGAACCCGCGGGAGATTCGCTCCGGGACGAACCGGAGGCCTCTGACCGGCCCGATGCCGTGCCCCCGCCGACACCGATGCGTGCGCAATCCGGGACACCGGCTGACCCGGCGCCCGCCACGCCCCCCGCCTCGCCGGGGGCCACGGCATCCCGGGACGTGGCGCACGAGGAGCCGGACGCCCCGGCGGAGCAGGGCGGAACGGGGACGGCGAAGGGCGCTGCCCGCGAGCCGGCTGAATCCGGCCGAGTGGCGGGGTATTCCGGTGCCGCGACGGCTCCTGTCCCCCCGCGGGTGACAGACGTACCCGGCACCCCCGGCACTCCCGGAGCCCCGCGGGCCGCTGAGGAAGTGGAAGCCGAGGACGCCGAAGCCGAGGTCGATGCCGCCGAGGACGCCGAAGCCGAGGTCGATGCCGCCGAGGACGCCGAAGCCGAGCTCGATGAGGTGCACCTGCCGCCGACCCCGCTTCCGCCCGTGCCGTTCGACCCCGGCCACCGCAGCTCCGAAGCGGAACGCACGGCCTTCCGTGCGCTCGCGGAGGGGATGTGGGACCGGCACGGCGCGGCCGTCGCCCGCTCCCTGGCCCGCATGCCCGCGCTGCGTGGCAAGGAGCAGGAGGCGGCGCGCGCCGATCTGATCGCGCTGCGGATGTACCTGCACGTTTCCGAAGGCCCTCTGAGCCACGGCGCGTTGACGCGTGCTCTGCGCGCGTACGAACCGGGCATGCTGCCGTACGGTGCCTGTGTGGCCTCGGCTCTGAACCGGCTCCCGTCCTACCGGGGCGCGGTGCTGCGCGGCACGGGCAGTGATCCGTCCGCCGAGGGCCAGGGCGTCTCCGCTCTTCCCCGCCCCGGCACGCTGCTGCGCGACGCGGCCCTCCTGAGTACCACCCCGTTCGACCCCACCAGCACGGCGGCCATGCCGGGCGGGAGTTACGTCATCTGGTCGGTGGCGGGCCGTCGTGTACGGCAGTTGTCCGACCACGGCCGGGGGCCGGACGAGGTGGTGTTCGCCCCGGGGACCCTCTTCCGGGTACTGGACGTCCGTCGCGACGGCCAGGCCGTACAGCTCTATCTGCGTGAACTGACCGGTCCCGCCGCGGCGACCAGGCCCGATCCCGATGTGGATCGAGCCGTACTCGCCCGGCTGGACGATGTCGTGCGCGGGCGCCCGGCGACACCCGCGGGCACCGGCCGTTGGCCGGAGCGCTGCGTGGGTGCCGTGGGCGCCGGGCCGTGACACGACACCGAACCCAGACATGAGTAAGGAAATTGCATGGCGCGTGAGCATGATCCTTCCCATCGCGTACCGCCGCCGTCGGGCACATCCGCCGGCGCGGGAAACCCCGGGAGAGCCGGGAGTGCACCGGTGTCGGTCCGCCGGGCGGTGACGATGCGCGGGTCGACCGGCGACCCCGGTGGCGCTCTCGCTCCGGGCGCCGGACGGCGTGGCCCCGGGAGCACGCCGTCCACCGCGGCCGCACCGGACGCGACTGCCCGCACGGAAGACCGGGCGGGCGACGACCCGGCCAACCAGGACCCCGGCACCAGCGAGCCGGAGAACGACGGAGCCCGGAAGAGGACGACGGAGCGGGCGGGTGCCGCCGCGGCCGACGCCACCGCGAGAGGCATCGGCGCCCCGGAGCCGTCAGCCGGGGAAACGCCTGAACCAGGTGCGTCCACGCCCGACTCCGGCTCCACCCGGTCCTCTTCGGCCTCCTCGACGGGTACGGCTGCCGCGGCTGCCTCCGCGTCGACACCGGCCGCCGACCCCGCCGCCCCGGCCGCGGGGCCGGGGACCGTCAGCACCGCGGGCGCGTCCCCGGACGCCGCGACGGCCGCGTCGGTGGCCGGCAGCGGTGGCGCGGGGGCGAGTGGCCACTCGGGCGACGAACCGCCCGGCAGCCGTCCCAAGAAGCCGATGCTGGCGGCGGCGGCGATCGTCGGCGCGGTACTCATCGCGGTCCCGTTCCTCGTGGCCGGGCAGGACGATCGCAAGCCCGAGCGGACCCGGACGGAGAACGCCGCCGGAACGGTCCTGGACACCGACCGCTCCACTGCTCCGGAGACCTACACGAGCAAGTCACCGACGCCCTCCGCCAAGCCGAGCGAGAAGAAGGAGAAGAAGGAGAAGAAAAAGCAGCCGCCGCCCGTTCCCGTGGTCCGCAAGGAGACGCCCGCACCGTCACCGAGCCCCACCACGACCCTGGAGAAGGCCGTGATCCTCAAGCTGACCCCGGCGCAGAAGCTCCGCCTGTGGGCCAACAGCCGCTCCGGAGTGCAGAACACCGTGATCAAGAACGCGGCGACCGGCCAGTGCGTGGACCTCGCGGGCTACGGCGCGGGCAAGATCAACGCTTCTGTCTACCAGTTCCCGTGCAACAACACGGCAGCCGACAACCAGCTGTGGAGTCTGGACATCGTGAGTGAGAACGGCGGGCCCCAGAACGCCCCGCTGTTCCTGATCCGCAACAGCAAGGACGGACTCTGCCTGGACCTGGGCGAGTATGGGGCGAGGGCTGCGGGTACGAAGATCGGCGAGTTCCACTGCCGCGCGTCCGCCGACAACCAGCTCTGGTGGCTCGACCCCCGAGAGGACGGGACGAACTGGATCCGGAACGCCGTCAGCAACGACCTGTGCCTGCGCCCGACCGGCGGCGCGGCCGCGGGCAACGACGCCCCGCTGGAGATCGCCAAGTGCGGTTCCGGTGACCGCTGGATCGTCTGAGTAGCGCTCGGACGGCCGACACGTCCCCGTTTCCCCGGTGCACTCGACCGCACCGGGGGAACGGGGACGTCCCCCTTCCCGGCCCCTGCGCCCTCCCCGAGAGACGAGCAGCCACGCCAACGTCGCCCAGCGGGTGAAGGACGCCCGAGAGGAACGCCCCGCAGCCGGACCCGAACCGGCACGGGGCGTTCGATCACGACAGGGCGGCGTACGCGACGGAGCTCGCCCAGGCGACGGGCGCCAGAGCGAGCTGAGGGCTTCCCTCGACGAATCCCGGACGCGGACGGGCTCGGGGGCCGTTCGTCGGGGAGACGCCGGCCGACCGGTGGTCTGTGCACGACCGTGTCCCATGGGCAGGACCGTACGGGCGGAGTTCGATCTGCCGTGTCGCCTGCAGGGTGCCCTGCGGTCCGCCGCCTCATCAGGCCGGTCCTCGCCGTGTGTGACCCGGCCCGGCAGCCGTCCCGCCTCGCGCACGGCGTCGTGCAGGAAGACGAGCCCGCCCGGGCCGGCGAGGGTGCCGTCGAACACGTCGACGAACAGCGGGAGCAGGGTCTCCTTGCGTACGGCCGCCCGGACCGCCGACACGGCCAGCCGGCGGTCGAGCCCGGGGTCCCGGCGGCCCTCGGCTCAGGACGTCGCCGGTCTCCGGGCGGGCGCGTACCTCCAGTCCCGCGACCGCGCCGGTCGTCAGGTTGACCACCGGCAGGAGGACGAGTCGGAGAGTGTCCGTCCACGAGTGCACTCGAGCCTGATGGCCGGGAGCGGCGCATACCCGGGCGCCGTTCATACGACGTTCACGCAGGATCTCCGAGTGGCCGCAGAGCGTGCGCGCCCGGCCGGCCGCAGCAGGGGCCCACTTCCCCGGGTGAGGCGTCTCCTGATAGACGCAGGAGCCATGACACGACTCACCACCGTGACACGAGCCCTGATCGCCGCGGCCGCCGCCCTGCTCGCGGCCACCGCCTCCTTGACCCCCGCCCGCGCCGGAACCGCCCCCCGGGCACCGCGGGACTTCGTGACCCTGAGGAGCGTGGACCCGACGATCCTTCAGGAGTTGCGCTACGCCACCGCGCACAACTTCGTCGGCGAGCGCATCGACGGCTACCGGCAGCCGCTCTGCATCCTCACCCGCCCCGCCGCCGAAGCCCTGCACAAGGCCCAGAGGAAGCTGCTGCGCCAGGGCTACACGCTCAAGGTCTACGACTGCTACCGGCCGCAGCGAGCGGTGAACCACTTCGTCCGCTGGGCGCAGGACCTCGACGACCAGGCCATGAAGGGCGAGTTCTACCCGAACGTCGACAAGACCCGGCTGTTCGCCGACGGTTACATCGCCGGGAAGTCGGGCCACAGCCGGGGATCCACCCTGGACGTCACCCTCGTCAGGCTCCCGGCCGAGCGGACCCGGCCGTATCGCCCCGGAGAGACCCTCGTGCCGTGCGTCGCGCCCCGGAGCGAGCGGTTCCCCGACAACTCGGTCGACATGGGGACCGGCTTCGACTGCTTCGACACCCTCTCGCACACCCTCGACCCGCGTGTCCAGGGCACCCAGCGCGCCCATCGGCTGCTGCTCAAGGACACCCTGGAAGGGCTCGGCTTCGTGAACCTGGCCGAGGAGTGGTGGCACTACACCTTCAAGCCCGAGCCCTATCCGGACACCTACTTCGACTTCCCCGTGTCCGGGAAGGCGCTGTCCGGCCGTCACCGAGGGCGCCTGCCCGCGACGCCCTCTGCGTGATCGGCTACAGTCCGCGCGTGTCCGAAAAACAGCACATCATGTCCAACTCTGCGCCGGACTCCCATTGTTCGAGCTGCGGCGCCCCCTACGGAGAGGGCGTCTCCGGCTGGCCCCGCACCTGCCCGGTGTGCGGCGCCGTGGCCTATCGCAATCCCCTGCCGGTCGCGGTCGCCCTCCAGCCCGTCTACGACACCCAGGGCACCGCCCTGGTCGTCATCCAGCGGACCGTCGCCCCCGCGCGCGGGGGCATCGCACTGCCCGGCGGCTACCTCGACGACCGCGAGGACTGGCGGCAGGCCGTCGTCCGCGAACTGCGCGAGGAGACCGGCATCGACGCGGCCGTCCGCGACGTACGCCTCGTCGACGCCATGAGCTCGCCCGACGGACACCTGCTGCTGTTCGGTCTCCTTCCGGAACGCCCCGTCGAGAGCCTGCCGCCCTCCACCGCCACCGGCGAGACGGAGGGCTGGGACCTCCTGCGCAGGCCGCAGGAGCTGGCCTTCCCCCTGCACACCCTGGCGGTAAGGGCCTGGTTCGAGGGCCGCTACATCTGAGCGTCAGCGCGTTCCGGTTCCCCGGACGCGCACGGGGTGGGGCGGCTCGGCACCGCCGTCCCCTCCCTCCCGCTCGACGACCAGCCGCGTGCCCGTCCAGCGGGCGGTGTAGCGCTCGATCTCCGGCTCGTCCCACCCGTCGCCCCCGTCCGGGACGACGAGCCCGCCACCGGTCCGCCCCCGGGCGGGCGCCCACACCTCCAGCTCGATCCCGCCGTCCGCACCCCGCACGGGAAGAACGGCGCCCGCCCGTGCGAACACCGGTATACGCGACAGCGGCGCGTCGACCAGAACCCGGGCAGGCCCCTCGTACGCCCGCTCCGTCGCCGTGTCGTACCAGCGCCCCTGCGGCAGCTGCACCGCACGCCGATCCGCACCCGGGTCCAGCACCGGGGCCACCAGCAGGCTGTCACCCAGCAGGAAGGCGTCCTCGCAGTCCCGCAGCGCCCGCTCCTCCGGCGCCCCCCACCACAGGGGCCGCACGTACGGCGCCCCCGTACGCCGGGCCAGATGCGCCAGCGTCATGAAGTACGGCAGCAGCCGACGACGTCCCAGCAGCGCCGCGCGCGCGTGCTCCAGCACCTCCGGACCGAACTCCCAGGGTTCCCTGCGCCCGGCCCGCAGACTCGCGTGCGTACGGAACAGCGGCAGATACGCGCCCAGCTGGAACCACCGAAGGAACAGCTCCGGTGACGGCTCCCCGTCGAAACCACCGATGTCCGGCCCCGAGTACGGAACACCGCACAGCCCGAGCCCCATCACCAGCGAAAGCGACGCCCGCAGCCCGGGCCAGCCGGTGGCGACGTCCCCCGACCACGCGCCGCCGTAGCGCTGCATACCGGCCCACCCGGAGCGCGAGAACAGGAACGGCCGCTCCTGAGGAGCGAGTCTCAGCAGCCCCTCGAAACCCGCCCGGGCCATGCACAGGGCATAGACGTTGTGCGCCTCACGGTGGTCGCCACCGCGCCCCTCCAAGGAATGGCGTGCCGAGCGCGGCAGCGTCATCTCCCCGAACGCGGTGAACGAGCTGGGCTCGTTCATGTCGTGCCAGAAGCCCGAGAACCCCTGCGCGAGCCGCTCCTCGTACAGACCGCCCCACCACGCACGCACCCGCGCGTGCGTGAAATCCGGGAACACCGCCTCCCCGGGCCACACGACCCCCTCGACGACCCGGCCCGCCGCGTCCCGCACGAACGCGTCCTGCGCCGTCCCACCGTCGTACACGGCGTTCCCGGGCGCCGCCTTCACCGCCGGATCGACGATCGACACCAGACGGACGCCGTCCCGCCCGAGCTCCTCGGCCAGCAGGGGCAGCTTCGGGAAGCGGTCCAGGTCGACGGTGAACACCTGGTGCCGGTCGAGGTGATCGATGTCCAGGTGCACCGCGTCCAGCGGCAGCCCGTGCTCCAAGTAGCCCGCGACGATCCGCCGCACCTCCTGCTCGCTGCCGAAGCCCCACCGCGCGTGGTGATGGCCCAGCGCCCACGCGGGCGGCAGCGCCGGCGCCCCCGTCAGCGAGGCCCAGGCGAGCAGCACGCGCGCGGGAGTACCCACCATGACCCAGCAGCGCAGCGGACCGCCGTCCATCCGCAGCTCGCTCGTACCGGCCCGGTCGTGCCCCGACCCGGCGCCCTCCTCGCCCTCGCGCAGCGTCACCGCGCCGTCCCACGAGCTGTCGTGGAACACCAGGTGCGTACCGCCGTCCGACACGACCAGCTGCACCGGCATCGTGATGTACAAGGGGTCGTCACCGGGAGCGAAGGGGCCGCCCGGGTCGGTGTTCCACAGCCGGTACGTCCCGTCCCGCAGCCGCGGACCCGACGCACGCCCTCCGAGGCCGAAGAACCGGGCGTCGGCCGCCACCTCCGACCGCTGCATCCAGCGCGCCTCCCCGCCCCCGACCGGCTCCCACCACCGGGGCGGCAGATCACGCCGCAAGGCCACCCCGCCGGGAGTCTGCACCTCCACCGCGCCGTGCCGCGAGACCACGACCGTGACACGCTCGGCCACCACCCGCCAGCCGCCGTCCTTGTCGGGCTCCAGCACCGCCCGCGGATCCGGCTCCGGACAACGCCCGGCCAGCGCGTACGACGGCTCGGGCTCCGCGCCGTCCCAGCCCAGGAAGACGGCCCCGTTCACGGCGACGACGATCCGCAGCTCCGACCGGACGAACCGGACCACACCGCCCCCGGGCCCCGGCTCCGCCTCACGCACGAGCCCGGGCACCCGCGCCCGCTCCGCCCCCCGGACCGGCAGCCCGGTGGCATCGGCCCGCCGCCTGCGCCACGCCGCCCGCACGGTACGCACACCCTGCGCCGCCCCCACAGAAGCCACCGCTTTCACCGAACGCACCAGGCCACGACCGTTCATGCTGCTCACCCTGCCACTGACCGCCCCGCAGGGATGTCTCGTTCAACTGCCGTTCACCCGTGCCAGGACCACATCTTCACGACACGGACTATGTGGGGCGCACCCTGGTGCCGAAGTCGATCACATGGCATTCTCCGTCTCAGCCGCGTCACGCGCACGCCCCAGCCCGTGCGCGGAGGACGCGCACGACGCGCACAGTCCGGGAGCCGACCATGTCGACCGAACGTCCACAGCCGCTCTGGCAGCCAGACGCCGAGCGCATCGCCCGGGCACGGATCACCGCGTTCCAGGCCTGGGCCGCCCAGCACCACGGCGCCCCCGCCGTGGGCGGCTACGCGGCGCTCCAGCGCTGGTCCGTCGACGAGCTGGAAGCATTCTGGAAGGCCGTCACCGAGTGGTTCGACGTCCGCTTCTCGACCCCTTACGCGCGCGTGCTCGGCGACCGCTCCATGCCGGGCGCCCAGTGGTTCCCCGGGGCGACCCTCAACTACGCCGAACACGCGCTGCGAGCCGCCGCCACCCGCGCGGACCAACCGGCCCTCCTCCACGTCGACGAGACGCACGAACCACGCCCCGTCACGTGGTCCGAGCTGCGCCGCCAGGTCGGCTCCCTGGCCGCCGAGCTGCGCACCCTCGGCGTCCGCCCCGGTGACCGCGTCAGCGGCTACCTCCCCAATATCCCGCAGGCCGTGGTCGCCCTGCTCGCCACCGCCGCCGTGGGTGGCGTCTGGACCTCGTGCGCCCCCGACTTCGGCGCCCGCAGCGTCCTCGACCGCTTCCAGCAGGTGGAACCCGTCGTGCTGTTCACGGTCGACGGCTACCGCTACGGCGGCAAGGAACACGACCGCCGCGAGACCGTCGCCGAACTGCGCCGCGAACTGCCCACCCTGCGAGCCGTCGTCCACATCCCCCTCCTCGGCACCGAAGCACCGGAAGACGCCCTCGACTGGTCCGCCCTCACCTGCGCCGACACCGAGCCCGTCTTCGAGCAGGTGCCCTTCGACCACCCCCTGTGGGTGCTCTACTCCTCCGGCACGACCGGCCTGCCCAAGGCCATCGTCCAGTCCCAGGGCGGCATCCTCGTCGAGCACCTCAAGCAGCTCGGCCTGCACTGCGACCTGGGCCCCGAGGACCGCTTCTTCTGGTACACCTCGACCGGCTGGATGATGTGGAACTTCCTCGTCTCCGGCCTGCTCACCGGCACCACGATCGTCCTCTACGACGGCAGCCCCGGCTACCCGGACACCGGCGCCCAGTGGCGCATCGCCGAACGCACGAAGGCCACCCTCTACGGCACCTCGGCCGCCTACGTCATGGCCTGCCGCAAGGCGGGCGTCCACCCGTCCCGCGACTTCGACCTCTCCTCCGTCCAGTGCGTCGCCACCACCGGCTCACCCCTGCCGCCCGACGGCTTCCGCTGGCTCCACGACGAGGTCCGCGACGACCTGTGGATCGCCTCCGTCAGCGGAGGCACGGACGTCTGCTCCTGCTTCGCCGGAGCCGTGCCCACCCTCCCGGTCCACGTCGGAGAGCTCCAGGCCCCCTGCCTGGGCACCGACCTGCAGTCCTGGGACCCCAGCGGCAACCCCTTGACCGACGAGGTCGGCGAGCTCGTCGTCACCGACCCCATGCCGTCGATGCCCATCCGCTTCTGGAACGACCCCGACGGCAGCCGCTACCGCGACAGCTACTTCGACACCTACCCCGGCGTATGGCGGCACGGCGACTGGATCACCCTCACCTCCCGCGGCTCCGTCGTCATCCACGGCCGCTCCGACTCCACGCTCAACCGCCAAGGCGTACGAATGGGCTCCGCCGACATCTACGAAGCCGTCGAACGCCTCCCCGAGATCAGGGAATCACTGGTCATCGGCATCGAGCAGCCCGACGGCGGCTACTGGATGCCCCTCTTCGTGCATCTCGCCCCCGGCGCCGCCCTCGACGAGGACCTGCTGAACCGCATCAAGCAGACCATCCGCGAACAGCTGTCCCCGCGCCACCTGCCCGACGAGATCATCGAAGTACCCGGCGTCCCGCACACCCTCACCGGCAAGCGCATCGAGGTCCCCGTCAAGCGCCTCCTGCAAGGCACCCCGCTGGAGAAGGCGGTCAACCCGGGCTCCATCGACGACCTCGACCTGCTGTCCTTCTACGAGGAGCTCGCGCGCAAACGAGCGTGAACCACTCCCCGTCATCTCGACCGGAGGTGTGGGTCATGGTTCAGAACTGACCCTGACCTGCACTTTCGTCCATCATCAACTGCCTTCGATCCCTCGCCGACCCCTCGTTGTCAGTGCCGTCGATTACTGTGAGTGAGCATTGATCGACCGTGCACAGGGGGAAAGCGATGACACACACCGACAGCCGGACCATGCGACGCGTCCTGCGGCGCGAGATCGCCGGCACCATCGGCCTGCTCACCGACGAGCACGACTTCCGGACCATGCGGCGCTACCGCACCTTCACCTTCGACGACCACGCCGCCTACCTCCGCCAGGTCGAAGGCCTCCTCAGGACACGCGCCCTGCAGGGCAGCCACACCTCCGTGGCCCTCTTCGACCCCGAGGAGTACGCCGAGTTCTGCCGGCTCAAGGACCTCGACCCCGACATTCCGTCCAGCCGCACACGCTTCACGGCACACCTCGCACACACCGGCCCCACCCTCCCCTATGAGGGCCAGCCACTGGCCGACCTCCTCGCCGCCCTGGTCGACGAAGCCGTCCGCCAGGCCACCTGGGAGTACGCGACCACACTCCTCGCCCGCCTCGGCGCCTGCGCCTCCTGCGGCGAGGACCTCGGGCACGCCGCCTTCGCCCGTGCCTCGGACCTCCTCACCCGCATCCTCGACACCGCCCCACCCGGCGACCGGCACCTCGTCTGCAGCGTGACCGGACCGCCCGAAACCCTCGTCGCCGCCCTCCACGCCACCGACACCGGCAGCGGCCCGCAACTGGACGAGACCGCAGCCCTCGAGTTCACCACCGTCCTGGCCCTCGGCCTCGCCACGGAGAGCCCCGGAGGACTCGTCGTCCGCGCCAGCGCCCCCGGCACCGCCGACCGCGTGTACGGCTGGCGCCTGCGCACCTACGGACTCCACCCCCTCACCGCCGGAGAGGTCTTCGACGCCTACTGCACCGACGCCGACTCCGGGGACCTCATCTCACCGGAGTCCAACGTCGACTACAGCGCACCGCCCGACCTGGGAGAGGAGAAGCCGGCACAGGGGCACCGCCACTGAGAACGGAGGAGGGGCGCCCCACCTCGGTGGAGCGCCCCTCCCGGGCAGCCGTCGGCCGTGCCACGCCCGGACTACTCGCCCGACAGCACCGCCTGCGCCGCGCCGCGCGCGTCCTCGGCGCTGTCCGACGCACGCGCCGCGGCGGCGGCACGCTCGCACTGCGCCAACGTGTACTTGGCCAGTGTCGCCCGCACATAGGGGACGGACGCCGCGCCCATCGAGAGAGAGGTGACCCCCAGACCGGTCAGCACACACGCCAGCAGCGGGTCGGCCGCGGCCTCACCGCAGACACCACAGCTCTTGCCCTCGGCCTTGGCCGCCTCGGCGGACAGCGCCACCAGGTCGAGCAGCGCGGGCTGCCACGGGTCCTGCAGCCGGGACACCGCGCCCACCTGACGATCCGCGGCGAAAGTGTACTGCGCCAGGTCGTTGGTCCCGAGCGACAGGAACTCCACCTCCTGCAGGATCGAACGCGCCCGCAGCGCGGCCGACGGGATCTCGACCATCGCACCGAACTTGGCCCGCAGTCCCGCCTCACGGCACGCGTCCGCGAAAGCCCGGGCATCCGCACGGTCCGCCACCATCGGAGCCATGACCTCGAGGTGGACCGGCAGCCCTTCGGCGGCCTTCGCGAGAGCCGTCAGCTGCGTACGCAGCACCTCCGGGTGATCCAGCAGCGTTCGCAGACCCCGCACGCCGAGCGCCGGGTTCGGTTCGTCCGCCGGCGTCAGGAAGTCGAGCGGCTTGTCCGCGCCCGCGTCCAGCACCCGCACCACGACCCGCCCCTCCGGGAACGCCTCGAGCACCTGCCGGTACGCCGTGACCTGCTTCTCCTCGGACGGCGCCTGCTTGCTGTCGTCCAGGAAGAGGAACTCGGTACGGAACAGACCCACACCCTCGGCACCGGCCTCGACGGCCGCCTCCACATCCGCGGGACCACCGATGTTCGCCAGCAGCGGCACCTTGTGACCGTCCGCGGTGGCACCGGGCCCGGTCGAGGCCGCCAGCGCCGCCTTGCGCTGCGCGGCCGCGGCCTCCAGCTCGGTCTTCTTCTCGTCGCTCGGGTCCACGAAGATCTCTCCCGTACTGCCGTCGACGGCGATCATCGTGCCCTCGGCCAGCTCACCGGCCCCCGGCAGCGCCACCACGGCCGGCACACCGAGCGCCCGCGCCAGGATCGCGCTGTGGCTGGTGGGACCGCCTTCCTCCGTGACGAAACCGAGCACCAGAGCCGGGTCCAGCAGCGCGGTGTCGGCAGGAGCGAGGTCACGGGCGACCAGGACATAGGGCTCGTCGCTGTCGGGCACCCCCGGCATCGGCACCCCGAGAAGACGAGCGACGATGCGGTTCCGCACGTCATCCAGGTCGGCCACCCGCCCGGCGAGGTACTCACCTGCATTCGCCAGCAGCTCCCGGTAGGCGGCGAACGCGTCGTACACCGCCCGCTCGGCGGTGCTGCCGACCGCGATCCGCCGCTCCACATCGGCCATCAGCTCGGGGTCCTGCGCCATCATCGCCTGCGCCTCGAGCACCGCCTGGGCCTCACCGCCCGCCAGATTGCCCCGCGCCGTCAGATCGGCCGCCACCGCCTCCATTGCCTTGCCGGCGCGCCCCTGTTCGCGCTCCGCCTCGTCCGCCGGGATCTGCTTGGCCGGCGGCTCGAGCACCGCCGTCCCCATATGCCGAACCTCGCCGATCGCCACACCGTGGCTCACACCGACGCCTCGCAGCGTTGTCTCCATCTCACCCGTCTCCGATAGTGCGGCGGGCCCCGCCGCCGCGTTGGTTGTCGTACTCGCCGTCCCGCGACGGCACGGACGTCACTTCCAGAGGAAAAGACTGTCGCCGGCCTTCACTTCGCCGTCGACGCGAAGATCGGAGAGGGCCTCGGCCGTCGCCTCGAGCGCCACGACCGGGCAGATCGCGGACTTGCCCGCGGCCTCGACGTCCGCGGGGTTCCAGCGCACGATGCCCTGGCCGCGCCGCACCTTGTCGCCCTTGTTCACCAGCAACTCGAAGCCCTCGCCGTTCAGCTGCACCGTGTCGATGCCGAGGTGGGTGAGCACGCCGTGTCCGCTCTCGTCGACCACGACGAACGCGTGCGGGTGCAGGGAGACGATGACACCGTCCACGGGAGAGACGGCCTCGGAAGGCTCACGCACGGGGTCGATGGCGGTGCCCGGGCCGACCATGGCCCCGGAGAAGACCGGATCCGGCACGGCCGCCAGTCCGACGGCGCGTCCTGCGAGCGGGGACGTCACGGTGGTCACGGGAAACCTCCCAGGGCTGGAGATCGACAGGGGCCCGTCCCTGTAGGTACCGGACGGCACACTGCTGAGCAGGGTATGCCACCTGAAGTGCCCGTTCCGCGCGAGTACTCCAGAGTGGTCTAGACCATATCGCACACAGATTTGCCCCTGCTTCGCGGTCGCGTGTACAGTCTTACTCCTGCTTGGGGCTGAACAACGCCTTGGCCCGGCAGCAACCAACTTGTCAGATCCTCCTCTACGGATCGCTTTCTGCATGCCCGCAGAGCGGTGGTCAAGAGGCCGGGAAAACACTGATAGAGTGGGAGACGCAAGACCGAAGGGAAGCGCCCGGAGGAAAGCCCGAGAGGGTGAGTACAAAGGAAGCGACCGTTTCTTGAGAACTCAACAGCGTGCCAAAAGTCAACGCCAGATATGTTGATACCCCGTCCATCGGGTGACCGATGGTCGAGGTTCCTTTGAAAAAACAC
>NZ_JBHYQH010000056.1:0-32754 GCF_042746715.1 Streptomyces sp. NPDC058741
GCCACGGCGATCTGGCACAACCGCAAGACCGAAGCCCCGGTCACCCGATCCCTGATTGCGTACGACCACTGATCACATAGGACTCACTCGTCTAGCGCGGACATCGCGTACGTACCGATCCACCTCTGTGCCGTGCCGACGCGATCAGGCAGCATGTCACGCATGTCCGTACTGACGCGCGACGAAGCGCAGACCCGAGCAGAGTTCCTCGACGTCCACCGCTACACCATCGAACTCGACCTGACCGGCGGCGACGAGACCTTCGACTCCCGCACCCTGATCAGGTTCGACGCCCGTACGGGCGGCACCACCTTCGTCGAGGTCAAGCCCGCCGAACTGCGCTCCGTCACCCTCGACGGACACCCCCTGGACCCGGACACCCTCGACGGCAACCGGCTGCCCCTGACGAACCTCACCGCGGGCGAGCACGAACTGCGCGTCCACGCCCGTATGCGCTACTCCCGCACCGGCGAGGGCATGCACCGCTTCACCGACCCCACCGACGGTGAGACCTACGTCTACACCCAACTGTTCCTCGACGACGTCCAGCGCGTCTTCGCCGCCTTCGACCAGCCCGACCTCAAGGCCGTCTTCGAGCTGTCCGTGCAGGCACCCGAGGGCTGGACCGTCCTCGCCAACGGCATCACCGAGCACACCGGCGACGGCCTGTGGAAGGCCGCCGAGACCCCCCTGATCCCCACCTACCTCGTCGCCGTCGCCGCCGGCCCCTGGCACTCCGTGCGCACCGAGCACCGCGGCCTGCCCTTCGGCCTGCACTGCCGCCGCTCCCTCGCCCCCCACCTCGACGCGGACACCGACGAACTCCTCGCCGTCACCCGCGCCTGCTTCGACCGCTACCACGAGAAGTTCGACGAGCCCTACCCGTTCGACTCCTACGACCAGGCCTTCGTCCCCGAGTTCAACGCGGGTGCCATGGAGAACCCCGGACTGGTCACCTTCCGCGACGAGTTCGTCTACCGCTCCGCCGTCACCGACACCGAGCGCCAGACCCGCGCCATGGTCATCGCCCACGAGATGGCCCACATGTGGTTCGGAGACCTCGTCACCCTGCGGTGGTGGGACGACATCTGGCTCAACGAGTCCTTCGCCGAGTACATGGGCTACCAGACCCTCACCGAGGCCACCCGTTTCACCGACACCTGGACCGACTTCGGCGTCAACCGCAAGACCTGGGGCTACGACGCCGACCAGCGCCCCTCCACCCACCCCGTCGCCCCCGAGGCCGTCGACGACACCGCCGCCGCGCTGCTCAACTTCGACGGCATCTCCTACGCCAAGGGCGCCGGCGCGCTGCGTCAGCTCGTCGCTTGGCTCGGCGAGAAGGACTTCCTCGCCGGCATCAACACCCACTTCGCCCGGCACAGGTTCGCCAACGCCACCCTCGCCGACTTCATCGACTCCCTCGCCGCCGCCACCGACCGCGACGTCCACGCCTGGGCCGACGCCTGGCTGCGCACCACCGGCGTCGACACCCTCACCCCGCACCTCGCCCCCGGCGAGCACGGCACCTGCGCCCTCACCGTCGACCGCGCCGGCAGCCGCCCGCACCGCATCGCCGTCGGCCTCTACGACCGCGACCTCGGCGACGACGGCGGCCAGCTCGTGCTGCGCGACCGCCTCCACCTGGACCTGCCGCAGCACGGCCCCCAGCCCGTCGGCAAGCGCCCGGCACTGCTCCTGCTCAACGACGGCGACCTCGGCTACGCCAAGGTCCGCTTCGACCCCGAGTCCTTCGAGACCGTCCGCAAGGACCTCTCCGGACTGCCCGCGCCGCTCACCCGCGCGGTCGTCTGGAACGCCCTGCGCGACGCCGTCCGCGACGGCGAACTCGCGCCCGCCGCCTACCTGGAGACCGCCCGGGTCCACCTCCCGCTGGAGACGGACCTCGCCATCGTCCAGGGCGTGCTCGCCTTCGCCTCCTCCCAGATCGCCGACCGCTACGTCGGCCCGGGGGAGCGGCCCGCCGCGCTCGCCACCCTCTCCGAGCTGTGCCGCGACCTGATCCGCCGCACCGAGGACGGCGACAACCCCGGCCTCAGGCTGATCGCCGTACGCCACCGCATCGACGTCGCCGCCCACCCCGACACCATCGCCGCCTGGCTCGCCGACGGCACCGTCCCCGGCGGCCCGGAGCTCGACCCCGAGCTGCGCTGGCGCGTCCTCGCCCGGCTCGCCGTCCTCGGCGCCACCGACGAGGCCGCCATCGCCGCCGAACTCGAACGCGATCCCAGCGCCACCGGCCAGGAGGGCGCCGCCCGGTGCCGGGCCGCCCTGCCCGACCCGCAGGCCAAGGCCCGCGCCTGGGAGGCCATGTTCGGCTCCGACGAGCTGTCCAACTACCTCTTCACCGCCACCGCCCGCGGCTTCTGGCAGCCCGAACAGGCCGACCTGGTGAGCGCCTACGTGCCGCGCTACTACGCCGACGCGGTCGCCGTCGCCGCCCGGCGCGGCCCCGCCATCGCCGAGGCGGCCGGCCGTTGGGCCTTCCCCGCCCACGCCGTCGACCCCGACACCCTCCGCCTCGGCCGGGAATGCCTGCGCGACGCCGGCCCGATCCCCGCGCTGCGCCGCAAACTCGTCGACCAACTGGACGACCTGGCACGGGCGTTGCGGGTCCAGGGGGTCCGGGAGGAGTAGGGCGCGCGGGCGGCCTCCAAGCGGTCTGAGGGGGACTTCGGGGCGGCCTGAAGGGGCTTCAGGGCGGCCCGAGGGGGCCAGGGCCCGATGGGTCCGGGGACCGGGGTCCGAGGGATGCGCCGGGGGGAGAGGGCAAGGGCGGAGCAGGCGACCCCGACCGGATTCCCCGGACGGACGTACCCCCGTCCCCCTCCGGTCGTACCGGCTCCGTGTACGTCCAGAACGCCGAGACCCACACCCACGGCGTCGGCGCCCCCGACCTCGGCCTCGCCGCCTGGCGCAGCGCGATCATCCTCAACTCCCTGATCGGCAGGGAGACGTACGGACTCCCGCGCCGCACCGCCTTCACCACCTTCGGCCTCACCCAGCGGCCGCACGTGCCGGCACCCCGCGAGGCACCGGCACCGACCCCGCTCGTCGACGACCGGAGGTGACGGGACCCCCGCCTCAGAAGACGGGCGTGCCCTCCCGCGTGAGCTTCCACTCCACCGCCGCGAACTCGGCCGGGTCGATCGACCCCTTCGCCTTCACCCAGGCGATCATGGTGTTGCGGATCTCGTCCGAGTTCGACCACAGCAGCGGGGCGGCGGCGACGTGCGGGAAGTTGCCGCCGCCGTTGGCCCGGTAGTTGTTCACCGCGAACACGAACCGCGCGTCGTCCGCGAGCGGCTGCCCCCCGAACCGCACGTCCGTCACCCGCGACCCGGCCGGCTTCGCGATGTCGATCTCGTACGACAGGCCGCTCACCACGTCGTAGTTGTAGTCCGGCGTACCGCCCGCGTTCGTCAGCTTCGCCGGGTCCACCGGCGCACCCGGCGCCGTCTGCACGAAGTAGTTCGCCGAGAACTCCAGGTACGCCTTCATCTGGGCGCCCGTCATCAGACGCGCCTCCAGCGTGTTCTCGAAGACGTACAGACCCGCCACGTCCCGGATCGTCACCTCGCCCGCCGGGATCCGGGCACTGCGCGAGAAGCACGCCGCCTGCGACAGCACCGGCAGCGGCGCGTGCTCGGTGCCGGCCAGGGCCTGCCGCACCGTGTCCGCCTGGATGTGGTTGATCAGGTCGATGATCGGCACGTCCTTGCAGGGAGCCTCGGCCGACGTCATCTCCGCCGCGTTCGTGCCGATGACCTGGTTGACGTACGCCACGACCTTCTCGTGCTCGTCCGAGAGCAGCTCCGTGATCTCAGGGTCCTCCTCCACCGTGTTGGAGTTCAGGACCCGCGCGCCGACCTTCTCGACCTTCCAGCAGCCCTTCTCCCAGACCAGCTCGAAGTCGAACAGCGTCAGCCGCTGCCCCCACTTCAGCGGCTCCGACAGCACGACCTGCCTGCCGGTCTCCTTGTTCGTGACGAAGTACTCGGGGATCTCCGTGTGCGCGTGCCCCACCAGGATCGCGTCGATGCCCGGCACCTGCTCGGCCACCAGCCCCGCCGCGTTCTCGATGTACGGCAGCTGGTCACCGTAGGACGACGTGCCCGACGAACCGCTGTGCGCCGAGACGACGACCACGTCCGCGCCCATCGACCGCAGCTTCGGCACCCACTTCGCCGCCTGCTCCTCCAGACCCGGGAACGTCATCTTCCCCTGCACGTTCGCCTTGTCCCAGATCGCGATGCCCGGGTTGGTCAGACCCAGCACCGCGACCTTCACGTCCCGCCCGTGGGGCGTACGCAGCCGGTGCATGCTGTACGGCGCGAACGCAGGCCGCAGCGTCCTCGCGTCCAGCGCGTTCGCGCCCAGCAGCGGGAAGCGGCACTGCTGCTCGAACTTGCGCAGCACCGGGATGCCGTAGTTGAACTCGTGGTTGCCGAGCGCCGCCGCGTCGTAGTCCATCGCGTTCATGGCCTGCGCCATCGGGTGCACCGGGCCGCCCTCGGCGGTGATCGGGTCCACCTTGGCGTAGTAGTACGACAACTGCGTGCCCTGGATCGTGTCGCCCGCGTCGATGAGCAGCGTGTTGCGGCGGCCCTTCTCCGCACGGACGCGGTTCACCAGCGTCGAGACCTTCGCGAGCCCGACGTCGTTGTGGGCCTTGTCGTCGAACTCCCGGTCCGTGAAGTAGTCCCAGTTGAAGACGTTGCCGTGCAGGTCCGTCGTCCCCATCACGGTGAACGCGTACCGCTTCGCCGGCCGCTTCCCGCCCCGCACCTCGGCCGCCTCGGCGGCCGGCGCCCCGGCCGCCCCGGCCAGCGCCACCCCCGCCCCGGTCACGGCGGACTTCTCCAGGAACTTCCGGCGGTTCAACGGCATGTCGGGCTCTCCTCGCGGAATCTCTGAATGACGCGCGTAGATAACGCGCGTAGATTCTGACCCGGTCATGACCGGCCGCAACACCCCCCACAGGTTGCGATCTGATGACTCGAACCACCCCGCTCCCCGCCCGGCCACGGCCAAGAGATGACAGAGTGGGACGTATGACCGCGCCCACCGCAGACGCCTCCCCACCCGCCGTCCCCTACGGCACCCCCGACGCCCCCCGCATAGCCGTCCGCGGCGAGGCCCGCCTCGAAGTCGACCCCGAGATCGCCCGCATCGGCATCACCGTCGCCGCCCGCGGCCGCGACCGCCGCTCCGCCCTCGACGACCTCACCCGCCGCAACGCCGGCGTCCTCGACCTCGTCAAGACCTACGGCGACGCCGTCGAACGCCTGGAGACTGGCGCCTTCTCCATCACCCCCGAACTCACCAAACACGGCCGCGGCGAACGCGTCCGCACCTACCACGGCACCGTCCACGTCACCGCCGAACTCACCGACTTCACCGCCCTCGGCGAACTCACCACCCGCCTCGCCGACCTCGACCTCACCCGCGTCGACGGCCCCTGGTGGTCCCTGCGCCCCGACTCACCCGCCCACCGCGAAGCCCGCAGGAAAGCCGTACACGAAGCCGTCCAGCGCGCCCGCGAATACGCCGACGCCCTCGGCACCACCCTCTCCGCCCTCGTCGAGCTCGCCGACATCGGCGCCGAGAACACCCCACCGGCCTATCCCCAGGCCCCCGGCCGCGCCCGCTCCCTGTCCTATGCAGGAGCCCCTGCCGAAACCGCCGCCCCCCTCGATCTGGAACCCCAGCGCCAGCACGTCCACGCCCAGGTCAACGCCCGCTTCACCGTGGTGCCGCCACAGCTGTGAATTCCGCCGGGCCGATTCCGAAAACACGACCGAATTCCGCGCCCGTCAACAACTCGTCACCCGAAGTCCGTTGAGTCGTCACGCCCGGCGAATTCTCTACCCACCGGTAACTCATAGGCTCGCCCCCATGCGCCGAGCGAAAATCGTCTGCACCCTGGGGCCCGCCACCGACTCGTACGACCGGATCAAAGGCCTGGTCGACGCCGGAATGGACGTCGCCCGATTCAACCTCAGCCACGGCGGCCACGCCGAACACGAGGAGCGCTACCACCGGGTCCGAAAAGCCGCCGACGAAACCGGCCGCAGCGTCGGCCTCCTCGCCGACCTCCAGGGCCCCAAGATCAGACTCGGCCGCTTCACCGAAGGACCCGTACTCCTCGAACGCGGCGACACCTTCACCCTCACCGTCGAAGAAGGCGTCCAAGGCGACCGCGACACCTGCGGCACCACCTACGCCGGCCTCGCCGACGACGTCACCACCGGCGACCACATCCTCGTCGACGACGGCAAGGTCTGCCTCGAAGTCACCACCGTCGACGGCCCCCGCGTCCACACCACCGTCGTCGAAGGCGGCGTCATCTCCGACCACAAGGGCCTCAACCTCCCCGGAGCCGCCGTCTCCGTCCCCGCCCTGTCCAAGAAGGACGAGGACGACCTCCGCTGGGCCCTGCGCACCGGCTTCGACGTCATCGCCCTGTCCTTCGTCCGCACCGGCCACGACATCCAGCACGTCCACCGCGTCATGGACGAGGAAGGCCGCCGCCTCCCCGTCATCGCCAAGATCGAAAAACCCCAGGCCGTCGAGAACATCGACGACATCGTCGCCGCCTTCGACGGCATCATGGTCGCCCGCGGCGACCTCGGCGTCGAAATGCCCCTGGAACAGGTCCCCGTCGTCCAGAAGCGCGCGATCAAACTCGCCAAGCGCAACGCCAAACCCGTCATCGTCGCCACCCAGATGCTCGACTCCATGATCGACAACGCCCGGCCCACCCGCGCCGAGGCCTCCGACGTCGCCAACGCCGTCATCGACGGCACCGACGCGGTGATGCTCTCCGGCGAGACCAGCGTCGGCAACCACCCGATCGAGACGGTCCGCACCATGGCCCGCATCGTCGAGGCGGCCGAGGAGGACATCCTCGCCAAGGGCCTGCCCCCGCTCACCGAACGCAACAAGCCCCGCACCCAGGGCGGAGCCGTCGCCCGGGCGGCGGCGGAGACGGGCGACTTCCTCGGCGCGAAGTTCCTGGTCGCCTTCACCCGGTCCGGCGACACCGCCCGCCGCCTGTCCCGCTACCGCTCGCCCATTCCGCTGCTGGCCTTCACCCCCGACCAGGCCACCCGCTCCCAGCTCAGCTTCACCTGGGGCGTCGAGACCTTCCTCGGCCCGTGCGTCGACTCCACGGACGCCATGGTCGACCAGGTCGACGAACTCCTCCTCCGCCTCGGCCGCTGCGAGCCGGGCGACACGGTCGTCATCACGGCCGGCTCCCCACCCGGCGTCTCCGGCTCCACGAACCTGGTCCGGGTCCACCACATCGGCGAGTAGGACACGTCAGTACTTGGGACCCACGTGGGCGTCCATGAGGGCTACGGAGGCTTTGCGGGCGATGGAGATGTTGAACGGGTCGCTCCCGCGGGCCAACGCGGTCCACTCGACGCCCACCCGGTCCAGGGCATCGGTGAAGAGTTTCCGGATGCCGTCCGACTTGTTGGAGAAGAAGTAGCGCGGATATTCGTAGCGCTTACGCTCACCGGCGACCATGCGGGTCGTCCAGTTGGTGATCCGGCAGCCGTCGGAGCGGATGAGACCGCGGATGAACTGCCAGGGGTGCGCGTCGACGATGACGTGCTGCCAGGTTTCGAGGGCGATACGGCGTTCGTGCTTCTTGCCGGGGCCGTGCTGGGGGAAGAGGCGTGGCCAGTGCCTGCTGTAGCTGACCACTGAGACGTATCCCTGTGCCTGAACACGGGAGGCGCGCCCGGTCGTGCTGATGGCACGCATGGCGATCTCGCAGGCGTCGGTCAAGCCCGGCCACGAGTCCGCGCACGCGATCCTCAGGTAGTAGCCGGTGCCGCGAGGGTGGCCGCTGATGCAGCCATCGCCGAGGTAGAGGCCCAGCAGGTAGGCGTAGGCGCCCTCGTCGGCCGGCGGGCCGGCGTCCGGAAGGGGGAGCCGGGGCAGCGGCTCGAGCCGGCCCTGCCAGGAGCGGCTCGCGGCCCGCGAGATGCCCGTTTCGCGGCTCACCGAGTTCAGGCTACGGCCCTGGGCTACCAGCGCGAGGGCTCGCTTGCGTGTGCTGACGTCGTACATGAGGCCACTGTGAGAGTGTGCTCATGGCGACACGCAGCAAAAAGCGGATGTTCACGAGAATGTGGACATCCGCTTCAGCGTGACCTTGGAATCAAAGGAAAAGTGCCCCGGGTGGGATTCGAACCCACGCTGTCGGTGGTTTGAGCACCGTGTCTCTTCCGCTGGACTACCGGGGCTTCCTGCGAAACGAAGGCGGGTAGCCACCCGCCGTGCCCCTACCTTACCGCAGCTAGGTACGCTCTTGGGAGCAGTACCGGCCTGCCCCTACCAAGGAGCCCACGTGAGTGCCCCCGAGCCGCCCCAGCCTGTTGACGTGCCTGATGAGGACAAGTCGCACGTGCCTCCGACGACGACGCGGGTCGTCATCGCCGAGGACGAGGCGCTGATCCGGCTCGATCTGAAAGAGATGCTGGAGGAGGAGGGGTACACCGTCGTCGGTGAGGCCGGTGACGGTGAGCAGGCCGTGGAGCTGGCGCGTGAGCACCGCCCGGATCTGGTGATCCTGGACGTGAAGATGCCGAAGCTCGACGGCATCTCCGCGGCCGAGAAGATCGCCGAGGAGAGCATCGCGCCGGTGCTGATGCTGACCGCCTTCTCGCAGCGGGATCTGGTGGAGCGCGCCCGGGACGCCGGTGCGATGGCGTATCTGGTGAAGCCGTTCAGCAAGAGCGATGTGGTGCCGGCCATCGAGATGGCCGTCTCGCGTTTCACGGAGCTGAAGGAGCTGGAGAAGGAGGTCGCCGACCTCACGCTGCGGCTGGAGACGCGGAAGCTGGTGGACCGTGCGAAGTCGGTGCTGCAGACGGAGTACGGGCTGACGGAGCCGGCGGCGTTCCGGTGGATCCAGAAGACGTCGATGGACCGGCGGATGTCGATGCAGCAGGTGGCGGAGGCGGTCATCCAGGACGCCGAGGAGAAGAAGGCCGCCAAGGGCTGACCCGTGACATGACCGAGGCCCGCGTCCCTCCGGGGGGCGCGGGCCTCGCTCGTGTCACGGGGTGAGGTGCCTCAGTCCTCGCCCAGGTACGCCTTGCGGACGGACTCGTCGTGGAGCAGGTCCTGTCCGGTGCCGGAGAGGACGATGTTGCCGACCTCCATGACGTGGCCCTGGTCGGCGAGGGAGAGCGCGGCCTGGGCGTTCTGCTCGACGAGGAGGATCGTCGTGCCCTGGGACTTGAGCTCGGAGATGGTCGCCATGATCTTCTGCATCATGATCGGGGAGAGGCCCATGGAGGGTTCGTCGAGCATGAGTAGCTTGGGCTGGGACATGAGGGCGCGGCCCATGGCGAGCATCTGCTGCTCGCCGCCGGAGAGGGTTCCGGCGGCCTGCTTGCGGCGTTCCCCGAGGATGGGGAAGAGGTCGTAGGCGCGCTGGATGTCCTTCTCGATGCCGTCCTTGTCCTTGCGGAGGAACGCTCCGAGCTGGAGGTTCTCCGCGATGGTGAGGCGGGGGAAGATGTGGCGGCCCTCGGGGGAGTGGGCGAGGCCGAGGGAGACGATCTTGTGGGCGGGGACCCCGTTGAGGGGTTTGCCGTCGAAGAGGATCTTCCCGGATGTCGGCTTGAGCAGGCCGGACAGGGTGCGCAGGGTGGTCGTCTTGCCGGCGCCGTTGGTGCCGATGAGGGTGACGACCTGGCCGGCGTCGACGCTGAAGGAGATGCCCTTGACGGCTTCGATCTTGCCGTAGGAGACCCGGAGGTCCTCGACCTCGAGGAGTGCGGTCACTTGGCTTCTCCCTTGGTGCTGCTGGTGGTGCTGGTCGCGTCGGCTGCGGCTTCGGCGGCCTCGACCTCGGCGGCTTCGGCCTCGCCGGGGTCTCCCTCGAAGGGCTCTCCGAGGTAGGCGGCGACGACGCGCTCGTCGGCCTGGACGACGTCGGCGGTTCCTTCGACGAGCTTCTCGCCCTGGACGAGGACGGCGACGCGGTCGGAGAGGTTGAAGACGAAGCGCATGTCGTGCTCGATGAGGAGGACGGCGATGCCCTTGTCGCGGATGGCGAAGACGAGTTCCTCGGTGGCCCGGGTCTCCTGGGGGTTCATGCCGGCGGTGGGCTCGTCGAGGAGCAGCAGGCCGGGTTCGGAGGCCATGGCGCGGGCGATCTCGAGCTTGCGCTGCTCGCCGTAGGGGAGGTTGCGGGCGAGGTGGTCGCGCTTGTGGGCGAGGCCGATGAACTCCAGGAGTTCCATGGCGCGTTCCTCGCTGGCGCGTTCGGCCTTCTTGAAGCCGGGGCCCCGCAGGAGGGCGGACCAGAGGCCTTCCTTGGTGCGGGTGTGGCGGCCGACGAGCACGTTCTCCAGGACCGTCATGTTGGCGAACAGGCGGATGTTCTGGAAGGTGCGGGCGATGCCGGCCTGGGTGACGAGGTGGGGCTTGGGCGGGAGGACGGTGCCCTTGTAGGAGACGGTGCCCTCGGTGGGGACGTACAGGCCGGTGAGGCAGTTGAAGAAGGTGGTCTTGCCGGCGCCGTTGGGGCCGATGAGGCCGACGATCTCGCCGGCGTTGACCGTGAAGTCGACGGAGCGTACGGCGGTGAGGCCGCCGAAGCGCATCGTGACGTCGCGGGCTTCGAGTACAGGTGTCGTCATGATGGTTACGCCCCCGCCTTGGTGACGGCCGGTTCGTCGGTCAGCGTGGTCTGTTTCGGTACGTCGAGTTGGCCGGTCTCGTGGAACTCGAGCTGGCGCCGGCGGTTGGCGATGATGCCTTCGGGGCGGAAGCGCATCAGGAGGATGAGCGCGATGCCGAAGGCGAGGAGCGACTTCTCCTGGAGGAAGACGAGCTTCTCGGGGAGGAGGTAGAGCAGCGCGGCGCCGAGGAGGGGGCCCGCGACGGTGCCCATGCCGCCGAGGACGACCGCGGCCAGGAGGAACGCGGAGTTGGGCGGGGTGGAGCCGGCGAACTGGTACGGCGTGGGGACCACGCTGTAGGTGACGTGGGCGCTGACGGTGCCGGCGAGGCCGGCGAGGGAGGCGCCGAGGGCGAAGGCGATGAGCTTGACGCGGAAGCCGTTGATGCCCATGGCGGTGGCTGCGGTCTCGTCCTCGCGGATGGCGATCCAGGAGCGGCCGATGCGGGAGTCGGCGGCGCGGGTGTAGACGAGGACGACGATGGCCATGATGAGGACCATCAGCAGGTAGTAGTTGGCGAACCGGCCCAGGGTGAATCCGCCGATGTCGTGGGCTTCTCCGAAGTTGAACCCGAGGAGGTTCAGGTCGGGGATGGAGGGGATGCCGTTGGGGCCGTTGGTGACGTCGGGTCCGGACTGGCCGTCCATGTTGTTGACGGCGATGCGGAAGATCTCTCCGAAGCCGAGAGTGACGATGGCCAGGTAGTCGCCGCGCAGCCGCAGGGTCGGGGCGCCGATGAGGACGCCGAACACCAGGGAGGCGGCTGCGCCGGCCAGGGCGGAGGCCCAGAAGGGCAGGTGGACGCCGGAGATGGTGGAGAACTCGGAGCCGGAGACGAGGGCGGCGGTGTAGGCGCCGACGCCGAGGAAGGCGACGTATCCGAGGTCGAGGAGTCCGGCGAGGCCGACGACGATGTTGAGGCCGAGGGCCACGGTCCCGAAGATCAGGATGTTGACGCCGATGTTGGCGTAGTGGTCGTCGGTCTGGGTGAAGGGGAAGGCGATGGCCGCGGCGAAGCCCATGGCGAGGGTGAAGCTGCGGTTGGCGGCGACGAGCGCGGAGAAGCGGTCGAGGAGGCCGGCGGTGTGCAGGGCCCACATGGCGAAGACGACGACGAAGAGGTAGCCGACGAAGAGTTCGCCGTACTCGGTGTCGATGCCGTAGGTGAAGACGCCGAGGCCGATGATCGTGACGAGGGTGATCACGGCCCGCTGGATCCAGGGCGCGACGGACTGGGCGGCGGGGATGCGGTCGGGCTTGGCGACGTAGGCCTTGAGGGTGTCCTTGGTGCCGTCGGCGCCGGCGCGGTCCTGGGGGAGGGCGAAGGCGCCGAGGACGGGCAGCAGGGAGGCGACGGCCGCGACCCAACCGCCGGGTTCGAGGTTGACGACACCGCCGAGCTCGGCGCTGATGGCGATGACGGTGAACCAGGTGACGGAGAAGCCGCCGAGCGCGGTGAGCACCAGGGGTGCGTTGGTGCGGGCGGGCAGCAGCCAGCCGAGGCCGCGGATGCCGTAGGCCGCGAGGGCGAAGAGCGCGGTGAGGAGGCCGGCGGTGAAGGTCAGCCACTGCAGGCCGCCGGGGTAGCCGTTGATGGTGAGGTCGCCGGGGAACTCGGCGGTCCAGGTCCAGGCGAGGAACGCGGAGGCGGCGGTGGCGACGCCGCCGGCGAGCAGCAGGGCGCGGGCGGCGGCCTCGGGCAGCGGTATGAGGCCGCGGTGTGCGGGCGTCGGGGTGGGGACGGCGTCCGGCACGGGGGTCTTGGTGGTCTCGGTCATGTGATCACGCCCTGTCCGCGACGCGCTCGCCGAGCAGGCCCTGGGGCCTGAAGAGGAGCACGAGGATGAGGAGGCAGAAGGCCCACACGTTGGCCCAGCTCTGTCCGCCGAGCTGTCCCATGCCGGGGATCTCGTCGATGTAGGCGGAGGCGAGGGTTTCGGCGATGCCGAGGACGACGCCGCCGAGCATGGCGCCGTAGATGTTGCCGATGCCGCCGAGGACGGCCGCGGTGAAGGCCTTGAGGCCCATCAGGAAGCCCATGCGGTAGTCGACGTTGCCGTACTTGAGTCCGTAGGCGACGGCTGCGACGGCGGCGAAGAATCCGCCGATGGCGAAGGCGATGACGATGATGCGGTTGGTGTCGATGCCCATGAGCTGCGCGGTGTCGGGGTCCTGCGCGGTGGCCTGCATGGCGCGGCCGGTGCGGCTGCGGCGCACGAAGAAGGCGAGGGCGGCCATGCAGAGGATCGCGGCGAGGATGAGGAAGATGTCGGCGTCCTTGATGGTGACGGAGCCGATCTCGTGGGTGGCGTCGAGGCCGGGGAAGGAGCGGGCGCGGTCGGCGCCGGGGTAGAAGTTGCGTACGACCTCCTGGAGGGCCAGGGAGAGGCCGATGGCGGTGATGAGCGGTGCCAGGCGTGGTGCTCCGCGCAGGGGCCGGTAGGCGAACCGTTCCGCCCCGACGGCGATGAGGATGGCCACGAGGGCGCCGCCGATGAGCATCAGCGGTACGGCGAGAGCCATCGAGGTGCCGTCGGGCAGGATGTAGAAGTAGACCGTGAGGGCGCCGAACGCCCCGGTCATGAAGATCTCGCCGTGCGCGAAGTTGATGAGCTGGACGATGCCGTACACCATCGTGTAGCCGATGGCGATCAGCCCGTACATCGAGCCGAGAAGCAGCCCGTTGGCCAGCTGCTGCGGCAGGGTGTTCACCGCATGGCCTCCATGTCGCTGGTGGTGGTGTGCACTGGATGCGTGCGTGGTCGCGTGCTGGGTGGGGATGTGAGAACGGGCCGCGCGGTCGGGGTCGTCCTCCCGCGCGGCCCGTGGTGCGGCTGGTGGGGGGCCGGACTACTTGATGTCGGCGGTGCCGGTCTCGACGTCCTTCCAGGCACCCTTCTCGACCTGGTAGACCGTGAGCTGCTTGTTGGTGGTGTCGCCGTACTCGTCGAAGGAGATCTTGCCGGTGAGGCCTTCGAAGTCGGACTTCTGGACTCCGTCGACGACCTTGGAACGCAGGTCGTTGATGTCGGTGGGCACCTTGCCGCCGTTGGCGTCGGCCGCGGCCTTGACGGCCTTGATGATGGCGGTGGTGGCGTCGTAGGCGTAGGCGCCGTAGGCGCCGTAGTCGCCCTTGTAGCCCTTGTCCTTGTAGGTCTGGATGAACTGCTTGGCCGCGGGCAGGGTGTCGGCCGGGACACCGATCGCGGTGGCGAGGTCGCCCTCGGACGACTTGCCGGCGGCCTCGATGTAGGTGGAGGCGAACATGCCGTCGCCGCCGAACAGCGGGATCTTGACGCCGGCGTCCTTGAGCTGCTTGGTGATCAGCGCGGACTCGTCGTACTGGCCGCCGTAGTAGAGCAGGTCGGCGCCGGAGTTCTTGATCTTCGTGACGAGGGAGCCGAAGTCCTTGTCGCCGGTGTTGACGTGGTCGGTCCCGACGACCTTGCCGCCCATCTTCTTGTACTGCTCGGCGAAGATCTTGGCGAGGCCGGCGCCGTAGGTCTGCTTGTCGTCGACGACGAAGGCCTTCTTCTTCTTGAGGCCGTTGTACGCGTAGCCGGCGGCGAAGCTGCCCTGCAGTTCGTCGGTGGTGGCGGTGCGGAAGTACGTCTTGAAGGGACGCTTCTTGTCCGTCTGCCAGTTCTTGCCCTGGGTCAGCTCGGGGTTGGTGTTCGCCGGGGAGATCTGGACCATGTTGGCCGAGGCGAAGACCTGCTGCATCGTCTGGGCGACGCCGGAGTTCAGCGGGCCGACGGCGCCGACGACGGTCTTGTCGCCGGTGAGGCTCGTGGCGTTGGACTGGCCGGTGGCGGGCTGCGCCTTGTCGTCCAGTGCCTTGAGCTTGAATTTGACGCCGGGCACCCAGTTGTTCTTGTTGGCGTCGTCGACGGCGATCTGGGCGCCGTACTGGATGCCGAGGCCGGTGGTGGAGTTCTCGCCGGACAGGGGGGCGTCGACGCCGATGGTCAGCGTCGTGCTGCTCCCGCTGTCCCCGCCCTTGTCGCCGCTGTCGTCTCGGGAACCGCAGGCGGTGAGAGTCAGAGCTCCGGTCGTGAGAACGGAGGTAAGAATCACCAAGGAACGCTGTCGCACAATCAGTCCTTTCACAGGCAGGCCCCGCCCTGGTCGGGGGGTGAGTGCCGCGCTGGTACCGAACTCCCGATGGAGCGGTGACTGGCGGTGACTCTAAGCCCGGGGTCAGGGCAGGGTCAGTGGTGCGGGCTCGCTTGTGACTTTCTTGTTATGACGTGGTGGACGACCGGTCCGGACGGCGGACCTTCTCGGCGGGTTTGGTGGATTTTCGCCGAGGTCCGCATTCTGAGAACGCGCACTTCCGGTCGGCCATGGCTGAGATCATGCGGTGGCCGGGGCCTGGGCGGTGCGGCAAGAGCGGAAGGGCTCCGGGGGAGGGCGCGGCCGGACGGCGAAACGGTGGCTTTGCATTGCGCGCACGTTACACAGCGTTACGTCGAGGATGGTCGATCCGCTGCCGGCGGGAGTTCCGTATACCCGGAAACGTGTTTTCTCACAGTGAGCGCCGCGGGCGGTGAGTCCGGCGCAAAAGGGACCGGTCGGCCGGAGCGGGGACGGCGGGACCGCGGGCGCGCGTCGTCGGGCTTGCCTGAACAAGGCCCGTTCCAGGGGAAGTTGCTGGACTGAATGTGCGGATGCGGTGCCAGGTACGGGCGTTGGCGGGGCGTGGCATGTCGGTGCCGACCGAATCTCAACCCTCGCCGCAACGCTGGGAGTTGACATCACGACAGCGCCGGTGGCGTCCCTGGCCGCGGCCTCGCCGGGTCCCGGCGGGGAGTGCGGTGCGGCCGGGGGAAGTGCGGAGCCCCGCCGCGGCGTGGCCGGTGCGGCGGGGCTGACGGTCGCGTGGAGCGGCCGGAGGTGGTGGGAGGCGGTCGTCCGCGGGCTACGGCAGCCGGGTGAACGGCGCCAGGAAGGCCCGGGCGCCGGGGGTGTCCAGGCGGTACGTCACGTTGGTCGCGTAGCAGGGGGAGTCGCCGGTGACGGTGGTGGAGGCGAGAACGCGCCTGCCGTCGATCACCGCGAAGTTGGGGCCGCCGGAGTCGCCGTAGCAGGCGCCTCCGTTGCCCTGCGGCGCGGTCATCGCCAGCCGGACCCAGGAGGCGTTGAGGGCGTCGAAGGAGACGGGTGCCTTCATGCGGACGCCGCCGCCGGGGTGGGTCTGGCCGCCGGGGCCGTTGGCGGCCTCCTGGGTGCCGTAGCCGGCGACGGTCCAGTCGACGGCGTCGAGTCCGCGCGGGCCGAGGGTGTCGAGCCGGCCTGCCGTGGGCAGGGTGGCGGGGGTGAAGCTCCAGCGTGCCGCGACCTTCGCGGCGGGCAGCTGGACCACCGAGATGTCGCGGGTGTCGGAGGCGGGGCCCGGGTAGTCGGGGTGCGAGTGGGCGGTGCCCTCGACGGCGACGGCGGCCGCCTGCGCGGCCGGGTCGCCGGGGTGCCGCTTCGCCGCCGCGTCGAGACCGGCCTGCACGTCCTGGTCGAGGGACACGTGGAACCGCACGTTGTCGGGCCAGTCGGTGGTGCAGTGCGCGGCGGTCAGGAAGGTGTCCGCGTCGATCATGGTGCCGGAGCAGACCCAGTCGACCCGGTCCGGGGTGGCCGGGTCGGCGTCGTCGTCCCAGGTGGCCACGAGCGCGCCGACCTCGGTGCGTTCCGGGGCGGGGGCGGCGTTGTAGGAGTTGATGGCCGAGGACGGCAGCGCGGTGGCGAGCACGGCGGCGCAGGCCGCGGCGGTCACGGTGAGGGCGCGTACGGAGGTCAAGAGAAACCCTTCTGGGGGTGGGGCGGGCCTTCTCCTGTGGGGGTGGAGCGTCAGTGAAGCGCCCGGGGGCGGCCACGACAAGAGCGCGCCCGCCCCTCCAGGGTTTTCCCTACGTCGCTCAGCCCGTGCCGCGGACTGTCTCCTCGTCGCCCGGCCGCACCTCGCGCAGCAGGCAGGTCAGCCGCGCGGTGCACACCCGCTTGCCGCCCTCGTCGGTGATGACGATCTCGTACGTGGCCGTCGACCGGCCCCGGTGCACCGGGGTGGCCACGCCGGTGACCAGGCCCGAGCGGGCCCCGCGGTGGTGGGTGCAGTTCAGGTCGACGCCGACGGCGATCTTGGAGCTGCCGCCGTGCAGCATCGAGCCGATCGAGCCCAGCGTCTCGGCCAGCACCGCGGAGGCCCCGCCGTGCAGCAGGCCGTAGGGCTGGGTGTTGCCCTCCACCGGCATCGTCCCGACGACCCGCTCCGGAGACGCCTCGGAGATCTGCACGCCCATCCTCGTCCCGAGGTGGCCCGCGGAGAACAGGGCCTGGAGGTCCACGCCCAGCGCGGCGTACTCGTCGATGACCTCCTGCGGGAACTTCACATGCTGCTGCTCACCCATGGGGCCGGGCTCCGTTCGTCCTGATCACTACGGCTACCTCTGCGACTGCGAACGCTCAGTCGGCCGCCGATTGTTCCAGACGCACCACGACGGACTTGCTGGCCGGGGTGTTGCTGGTGTCCGCGGTGGCGTCGAGCGGCACCAGCACGTTGGTCTCCGGGTAGTACGCGGCGGCACAGCCCCGGGCCGTCGGGTAGTGCACGACCCGGAAACCGGGCGCCCTGCGCTCCACGCCGTCCTTCCACTCGCCGACCAGGTCGACGTACGACCCGTCGGCCAGCTTCAGCGCCCGGGCGTCCTCCGGGTTGACCAGCACCACCCGGCGGCCGCCCCGGATGCCCCGGTAGCGGTCGTCGAGGCCGTAGACCGTGGTGTTGTACTGGTCGTGCGAGCGCAGCGTCTGCAGCAGCAGACGGCCCTCGGGCAGCTCGGGGAACTCCACGGACGCGGCCGTGAAGTTGGCCTTTCCGGTGGCCGTCGGGAAGCGGCGCTCGTCGCGCGGGGCGTGGGGGAGCGCGAAGCCGCCGGGGCGGGCCACGCGCGCGTTGAAGTCCTCGAAGCCGGGGACCACGCGCGCGACGCGGTCCCGGATCGCGGCGTAGTCCTTCTCGAACTCCTCCCACGGCGTGGCGCTGTTCCCGCCCAGCACGCGGCGGGCCAGCCGGCACACGATGGCCGGCTCCGACAGCAGGTGCGGGCTCGCGGGCTCCAGGCGG
This sequence comes from Streptomyces sp. NPDC058741, assembly GCF_042746715.1. Taxonomy (NCBI): domain Bacteria; kingdom Bacillati; phylum Actinomycetota; class Actinomycetes; order Kitasatosporales; family Streptomycetaceae; genus Streptomyces; species Streptomyces sp. NPDC058741. The sequence goes on from NZ_JBHYQH010000056.1 coordinate 17,851, forward strand.
CCCCGGGAGGCGTGCACCATGCCCATCGAGTCCTCGACCGTCACGAACTGCTCGCAGCCGCCTCGCGCATCGCGCTCGGTGCGGCCCAGCGTCGGCAGGATCAGCGCCCGCGCGCCGGTGACGACGTGCGAGCGGTTCAGCTTCGTCGACACGTGCACGGTCAGCCGGGCCCGCCGCATCGCCGCCTCCGTGACCTCCGTGTCGGGAGAGGCGGAGACGAAGTTGCCGCCCATGGCGAAGAAGACCTTCGCCTCGCCGTCGCGCAGGGCGCGGATCGCGCGGACGACGTCGTAGCCGTGCTCCCGCGGCGGGGCGAAGCCGAACTCCCGCTCCAGAGCGTCCAGGAACGCGGGGGCCGGGCGCTCGAAGATGCCCATCGTCCGGTCGCCCTGCACGTTCGAATGGCCGCGCACCGGGCACACGCCCGCGCCCGGGCGGCCGACGTTGCCGCGCAGCAGCAGGAAGTTGACGACCTCCCGGATCGTGGGCACGGAGTGCTTGTGCTGGGTGAGGCCCATCGCCCAGCACACGATGGTCCGTTCGGAGGCGAGGACCATGCGCAGGGCCTGCTCGATGTCCTCCCGGGCCAGCCCCGTCGCGGTCAGCGTCTCGTCCCAGCCGGCGGCGCGGGCGGCCTCGGCGAACTCCTCGAACCCGTGCGTGTGCTCCCGCACGAACGCCTCGTCGACCGCGCCCTCCGTCTCCAGGATCAGCTTGTTCAGCAGGCGGAACAGGGCCTGGTCGCCGCCGATGCGGATCTGCAGGAACAGGTCCGTGAGCGCGGCGCCCTTGAGCATGCCCCGCGCGGTCTGCGGGTTCTTGAAGCGCTCGAGGCCCGCCTCGGGCAGCGGGTTGACGCTGATGATCCTCGCCCCGCCGGCCTTGGCCTTCTCCAGAGCCGTGAGCATCCGCGGGTGGTTCGTCCCCGGGTTCTGCCCGGCCACGATGATCAGGTCGGCCTGGTACAGGTCCTCCAGCAGGACGCTGCCCTTGCCGATGCCGAGCGTCTCCGACAGGGCCGAGCCGGACGACTCGTGGCACATGTTCGAGCAGTCGGGCAGGTTGTTCGTGCCGAGCTCGCGGGCGAAGAGCTGGTAGAGGAACGCTGCCTCGTTGCTGGTGCGGCCCGAGGTGTAGAAGACGGCCTCGTCGGGGGAGCCGAGGGCGGCGATCTCCTCCGCGACGATGTCGAAGGCACGCTCCCAGGTGACCGGCTCGTAGTGCGTGCCGCCCTCGGGCAGGTACATGGGGTGGGTGAGGCGGCCCTGCTGGCCCAGCCAGTAGCCGCTGCGGCCGGCCAGGTCTGCGACCGGGTGCGCGGCGAAGAACTCGGGCGTCACCCGGCGCAGCGTGGCCTCCTCTGCGACGGCCTTCGCGCCGTTCTCGCAGAACTCCGCCGTGTGCCGGTGCTCCGGCTCGGGCCAGGCGCAGCCCGGGCAGTCGAAGCCGTCCTTCTGGTTGACGCCCAGCAGCGTCAGCGCCGTGCGCCGCACGCCCATCTGCCGCCGGGCGGCGCGCAGCGTGTGCCCGATCGCTGGGAGCCCGGCCGCCGCGTGCTGCGGCGCGGCGACCTGCGGCGCGTCCTGGACCGGATCACCCTTGGGCGGCTTCGACGCCATCGCACGCTCCCCTTCCACTGCGCTGTGAAGTACGTCTCCGATCCTCGCACGGGGCGGTGACAGCGGGTGAGCGCGGGTTCGCCCGAAGTTTCCGCCTTGCCTGGTGTCCCGGTGCTGCCTGTCCGGTGTCTGTGCGCCGTTCCGAGTTCGCCGTCGCGCCTCGTGTCTCGGCGTCTGTTCGCCGTACCGCCTCGTGTCCGCGCGCCGTCCGCCGTCCCCGCGCGGCACCTGCGGCCCCGCCCCTCGCCCCGCGCGGCCGGTGGCAGACGGGGGCGGGACCGAGTGTCAGTGGGGCGTGGCAGGATCGGGGGCGTGGCAGAGACAGCATCGAAGACGACGACCGACAAGACCTCCGGCGGCAGCCGTCCGCGACTGATGCTCATGGACGGGCACTCGCTGGCCTACCGCGCGTTCTTCGCGCTGCCCGCGGAGAACTTCACCACCGCGACGGGCCAGCCCACGAACGCGATCTACGGCTTCGCCTCGATGCTGGCCAACACGCTGCGCGACGAGGCGCCCACGCACTTCGCGGTCGCCTTCGACGTCTCCCGCAAGACCTGGCGCTCCCAGGAGTTCACGGAGTACAAGGCGAACCGCTCCAAGACGCCCGACGAGTTCAAGGGCCAGGTCGAGCTGATCTGCGAGCTCCTCGACGCGATGGGCGCGGCCCGCTTCGCGGTGGACGGCTTCGAGGCGGACGACGTCATCGCCACGCTCGCCACGCAGGCCGAGGCCGAGGGCTTCGAGGTCCTCGTCGTCACCGGCGACCGGGACTCGTTCCAGCTGGTCAGCGAGCACACCACGGTGCTGTACCCGACCAAGGGCGTCTCCGAGCTGACCCGCTTCACCCCGGAGAAGGTGTTCGAGAAGTACGGCCTGACGCCCGCGCAGTACCCGGACTTCGCCGCCCTGCGCGGCGACCCCTCCGACAACCTCCCCGGCATCCCCGGCGTCGGCGAGAAGACCGCCGCGAAGTGGATCAACCAGTTCGGTTCCTTCGCCGAGCTCGTCGAGCGCGTGGACGAGGTCAAGGGCAAGGCCGGGCAGAACCTGCGCGACCATCTGGAAGCCGTCAAGCTCAACCGCCGGCTCACCGAGCTGGAGCGCCGCGTCGAGCTCCCCAAGGGCGTCTCCGACCTGGAGCGTGCCGCGTACGACCGCAAGGCCGTCGCGATGGTCCTGGACACCCTGGAGATCAGGAACCCCTCGCTGCGCGAGCGGCTCTTCGCCGTCGACCCGGGCGCCGAGGAGGCCGAGACGACGCCGGTCAGCACCGAGGGCGTGCAGCTGGACGGCGCGGTGCTCGGCACCGGCGAGCTGGCCGGCTGGCTCACCGAGCACGGCAGCGAGCCCCTCGGCGTCGCCACGGTCGACACCTGGGCGCTCGGCACGGGCTCCGTCGCCGAGGTCGCCCTCGCCGCGCCCGGCGGACCGGCCGCCTGGTTCGACCCCTCCCAGCTGGACGAGGCCGACGAGACGGCCTTCGCGGCCTGGCTCGCCGACGCCGGCCGGCCCAAGACCTTCCACAACGCCAAGGGCGCCATGCGGGTCTTCGCCGAGCACGGCTGGAGCGTCGAGGGCGTGCGCATGGACACCGCCCTGGCCGCCTACCTGGTCAAGCCGGGCCGCCGCTCCTTCGACCTGGACGCCCTGTCCCTGGAGTACCTGCACCGGGAGCTGGCCCCCGCCGCCGCGGCCGACGGGCAGCTCGCCTTCGGCGCGGACGACGCGGCCGAGGCCGAGGCCCTGATGATCCAGGCCCGCACCGTCCTCGACCTGGGCGAGGCCTTCGAGAGCCGTCTGGAGGACGTCGGCGCCGCCGACCTGCTGCGCGACATGGAGCTGCCCTCGTCCGCGCTGCTCGCCCGCATGGAGCGGCACGGCATCGCGGCCGACCGGTCGCATCTGGAGGCCATGGAGCAGATGTTCGCGGGCGCCGTCCAGCAGGCGGTCAAGGAGGCCCACGCGGCCGCCGGGCACGAGTTCAACCTGGGCTCGCCCAAGCAGCTCCAGGAGGTCCTCTTCGGCGAGCTGGCGCTGCCCAAGACCAAGCGCACCAAGACCGGCTACACCACGGACGCCGACGCGCTGGCCTGGCTCGCCGGGCAGACGGACAACGAGCTGCCGGTGATCATGCTCCGCCACCGCGAGCAGGCCAAGCTCCGCGTCACCGTCGAGGGCCTGATCAAGACGATCGCAGCGGACGGCCGCATCCACACCACGTTCAACCAGACCGTCGCCGCCACCGGCCGCCTCTCCTCCACCGACCCGAACCTGCAGAACATCCCCGTCCGCACCGACGAGGGCCGGGCGATCCGCCGCGGCTTCGTCGTCGGCGAGGGCTTCGAGTCGCTGATGACGGCCGACTACAGCCAGATCGAGCTGCGCGTGATGGCGCACCTCTCCGAGGACGAGGGCCTGATCGAGGCCTTCACCTCCGGCGAGGACCTGCACACCACCGCCGCCTCCCGGGTCTTCGCGGTCGAGCCGGGCGCGGTGGACGCCGAGATGCGCCGCAAGATCAAGGCCATGTCGTACGGCCTGGCCTACGGGCTGTCCGCCTTCGGCCTCTCCCAGCAGCTGAACATCGAGGCGGCCGAGGCCCGCGCCCTGATGGACGCCTACTTCGAGCGGTTCGGCGGCGTACGGGACTATCTGCGCCGGGCGGTCGACGAGGCCCGGGCGACGGGATACACGGCGACGCTCTTCGGCCGCCGCCGCTACCTCCCCGACCTCAACAGCGACAACCGCCAGCGCCGTGAGGCCGCCGAGCGGATGGCCCTCAACGCGCCCATCCAGGGCACGGCGGCGGACATCGTCAAGATCGCCATGCTCAAGGTGGACGACGCCCTGAAGGAAGCCGGGCTCGCCTCCCGCATGCTCCTCCAGGTCCACGACGAAATCGTCCTGGAGATCGCCCCCGGTGAGCGCGAGACCACGGAGGAACTGGTCCGCCGGGAGATGTCCGACGCCGTCCACCTCCGCGTCCCCCTGGGCGTCTCGGTGGGCGCGGGCCCGGACTGGGAGTCGGCGGCCCACTAGCCGCCGTGCCTGCCCGGGCGGGAGCCCGGGCAGGAGGGTCGCGGGAGCCTGCGCGGGGCGGGCCCGGTGCGCACGGGGCGGCCCCGCCCGCATCCCCGCCCGTCCCGTCACCCACGTGGCCCCCGACAAGGCGCCCCCCGCCCACGCCCCTGGCAAAGATGCGGGCATGGGTATACGCACGCTCCTCAGCCGCACGGCGTCAGGCCTGGCACCTCCGGCGGTTCCGGTGTTCGCGGCCGGCGCGAGCACGGCCCGCGTCCCTGTCCCCCTCACCACGACCCTGCGCCGCGCGACGACGGATCTCCGGAAGCGCCTCTCTCACCCAGGGCGTCCGGACGGCCCCGTCGCTGCGCCGACCGGCCCCGGCGGAGCCGCCGCCCCACCCGTCGCCCCATCCGCTACCGCCCCACCGGGCGCCACCGCTCCGGCCGGCACCGGCGGCAAGGGCTCAGCCCCGCGCACCCCCCGCGAGCCCTGGGCCGGCCTCGCGCGCCGCTGCCTGCCCCTCGTCGTCACCCTGCTCCCACGGCACCGCCCCGCGCACACCACCATCACCGTGTACATCGTCCTGAGCCGGGACGCCCTCAGCGGACCGCTGAACGGCTCGGCTCCTCACCGCCGACGCGGCCGGGACCACCGAGGACCGGAGCCGGACGCCACAGTCTGACTCCCACGGCGTACAGCAGCAGCGCCGGTACGAGCCCCGCGCCCGCGCCGAAGCACACCGTCGGGACGATCTCCCAGGCCTTCGCGTCCGGTCCCCAGAACGCCCACCACCGCGACGCCCGCTGCACCGCCCCCGCGCACGCGAAGCCCACGATCACGGCCGCGGCCACCCAACGGTCCCGCACCGACAGCCACGGGACGCCCACCGGCCGCACCGGCTCCACCCGCGCGGGTCCCCCCGGCCCCCGCCCCGGCACCGTCACCCGCCGCAGCCCCCGCGCCACGAACACCGCGATCACCACCGCGGCCACCGCCGAACCGCCGTACTGCAGGTACCAGTACAGCGGCGAACCCGCGATCTCCCGCCCCAGCACGGGAAACAGCCGCATCCCCCACCGGTCGAGATGTGTGAAGGCGTCCCACACGACATGGGTCAGCGCCCCCAGCGCCGCGGACACGTACCACCGCGCCACCAGCGACGGCCGCACCCGCGCGCGAGGCGCCCCGCACCGCACCCACGCGGCCACCCGCCCCTGACGCGCCCGCGGCAGCAGCGCCACCACGGGCTCGCGCAGCAGCAGCCACAACCCCACCAGAGCCCAGGCGATCAGCACGTCGACCGTGAACACCCCCGGAACCGAGTGCGTGACGTCGCCGAACTCCTTCGCCCCGGACAGCGCACTCGCTGCGTAGTAGGTCAGGTCGGGAGCAAAGGAACCCGCCACCAGCACGGCGGGCACCAGCCGTCCCCGGCCCGTCCCGTCGGCGCGGACGGCGGGCAGAACGGCCGCCGCGTGGCTCAGCGTGAACGGCAACTCGGCTCCTCGCGGCGGTCGTTGCACCGGGCCGGGAGCGGCCCGGCGGTCAGTGGCCCAGTATGCGCGATGCCGTCCCGCCACCGCCGTCACGGCCGTAGATGGCCGACTGGTGAAAACGGGACGGGAACGGGTGCCCGAGCAAAGCAAGTTGTCGTAGGGTCACCAGGGTCGCCGTGTCGGGGACGCGCCGAACGCGTGACGGAGGCGCAGAGGCAGGCCCCAAGAGGACCACAGCAGAACAGAGCAGAACAGACATGTGCCCGCCAGGGGGCAACCACCCGGGCGGGTCGATCGTCACAACAGGACGAACACAGCACACAGAGCGCGTCAGACACAGACGGGCGCTCGGGCGTCCAGGGGAGGGGTTCACTCTATGGCGGCGCAATTCGGCAGGAGGCTGCGCAAGGGGGCGGCGACGACCGCCGTGGCCGCGGTGGCGGTCGCGGCCCTGTCCGCCTCCCAGGCTCCGGGCGTGAACGCCCACGGCAGACAGACCGCCGCGGACGCCACCCCCTCGCCCGAGGTGAGCGCCTCCGACGGCAGCGCCACCGGCAACTCCCCGTACTACACGGATCTGCCGCCGCTGAAGAGCCCGAACCCGTCCCCGTCCACCGGACCGGCCCCCAGCGGCCAGGGCGAGACCGAGTCGGGCATCCCCGCGACCGTCCTCGACGCCTACAGGAAGGCCGAGGCCGCGCTCCGCGCGTCCAAGCCCGGCTGCAACCTGCCCTGGCAACTCCTCGCCGCCATCGGCCGCGTGGAGTCCGGGCAGGCCCGCGGCGGGCGCGTCAAGGCCGACGGCACCACCCTCTCGCCCATCCTCGGCCCGCAGCTCGACGGCAACGGCTTCGCCCTCATCAAGGACACCGACAACGGCGCCTACGACGGCAACAGCACCTTCGACCAGGCCGTCGGACCCATGCAGTTCATCCCGTCCACCTGGGCCTGGGCGGGCCGCGACGGCAACGACGACGGCAAGAAGGACCCCAACAACGTCTACGACGCCGCCCTCGCCGCCGGCCACTACCTCTGCCGCAACGACTGGGACCTGTCCGACCAGAGCCACCTCGACCGGGCGATCCTCAGCTACAACAACTCGCGGGACTACCTGAATCTCGTCATGAGGTGGCTGGACTACTACCGCAAGGGCGCCCACGAGGTCCCGGACGGCACCGGCACGCTGCCCGGCGACCGCGGCGACGGCGGGGCCGGAGCGAGCCCCGGCCGCCCCGCGCCGAACACCCCGGAGGCGCCGACCACTCCCGGCTCGGGTTCCTCCACGCCGAAGCCCGGAACCGAGCCCGGCAAGCCGGGCGGCGGCACGCCCGCCCCGAAGCCGCCCACCACCCCGCCCGCCCCGCCGAGCACACCGCCCTCGACGTCCCCCACCCCCACCGACACGGTGGACCACCTGGAGGACGCCGGGACCGCGAAGCTCACCGCCATGGCCGGAGACACCTTCAGCCGGCGGATCAGCACCCGCGCGGAGACCGAGGCCGGCGAGGCCGTCGCCAAGGTCCGGATCCGCTTCACGATCGTCGGTGACACGGACACCACCTTCACCGGCGGCGAGAGCGTCGCCACCGTCGCCACCGACAGCTCCGGCGTGGCCGTCGCGCCCGCCCTGCAGGCGGGGGAGACGACGGGCACCGTCACCGTCCGCGCCACCGTCGTGGGCCGTACGGTCGCGGGCCTCGACTACAAGGCCACCGTGACCGAGCGGGCCGCCGACAAGCTCGTGCGGACCGGTGAGGGCGCGCTGACCTGCGTGCCCGGCGGCGAGTTCGCCGACCGGGTCGGGGTGAAGGCCACGTACCAGGGCGCCGTCGCCGACGGTGTCGCGGCCACCGCCACCCTGCTCGCCGCGCCGGACGCCGCCGCCCCCGGCGACCAGGGCCCCTACTTCAAGGACGCCGACGGCAAGGCCGTCCGCACGCTGACGGGTCTGAGGACGGACGCGAAGGGCCTGCTGACGCTGCCCGAGCTGTACGCGGACGACACGACCGGCACGTTCCTGCTCCGCGTCACCACCGCGGGCGGGGCCACCCTCACCGTCGAACTCACCGTGGCGGCGGCCGAGACGTCCGCACCGAGCCCGTCGGCCAGCCCCAGCCCCAGCGCATAGCTCCGGTCAGGGAAACGTCGCAGAACAGTGCCCCTCTTCTTCTCGAGAGGGGCGCTGTTCTCTCCGCCCGGGACGTGTCCGGCCGCCTGGCCACGCAGCCGTCACCGGTCAGCTCTTGAGCCGGGCCTTGGTGTGCCGCGTCGGCTCGGCCCGGGCCGGGTCCTCGGGCCACGGATGCTTCGGGTACCGCCCGCGCAGCTCCGCCCGGACGCCTCGGTAGCCGTCCCTCCAGAACGAGGCCAGATCCGCGGTGACGGCGACCGGCCGCCCGGCCGGGGACAGCAGGTGCACCAGCAGCGGCCCCCCGGCGACCCGGGGCGACTCCCGCAGCCCGAACATCTCCTGCAGCTTCACCGCCAGCACGGGCTGCTCCGGCCGCGCGTAGTCGATCCGGATCCTCGACCCGCTCGGCACGGTCATCCGCTCCGGCGCCAGTTCGTCGAGCCGCCCGGCCTCCCCGGAGGCCCAGGGCAGCAGCCGTGCCAGGGCCTGCCCGGCATCGATCCGCGCCAGGTCCGCCCGCCGCCGCGCCCGGCTCAGCTCCGGCTCCAGCCACTCGTCCACGCGCGCGTGCAGCGCGTCGTCGCCGACGTCCGGCCAGGGCTCCCCGAGCCGCAGCCGCAGGAACGCCAGCCGCTGCCGCAGCACCCCGGCGTCGGCGGACCACCGCAGCAGCCCGAAGCCCTCCCGCCGCAGCCCCTCCAGCAGCGCATCGCGTACCAGCCGGGGGTCGGCGTCCTTGAGCGGACGCACCGCCAGCTCCACGGCCCCCAGCCGCTCCACCCGCCGGGTCACGACGTCCCCGCCGTCCCAGCGCACCTCGTCCCGCTCCTCCAGCAGCGCGCCCGCCGCCAGCCGCGCCACGTCCTCGTCGACCACGGCCCCGAGCCGCACGCGCGCGTGGCCCTTCCCCGCGGGCCGGTCGGCGACGGCCACAGCGATCCAGGGGGCACCGCGCAGGCCGCTGCCCTCACCGGCCTCCGCCCGGGTCCCGGAGACCATGAGGCACGAGGCCCCGTCCCGCCGGGCGACCCGCTCGGGAAAGGCGAGCGCGGCGACGACCCCGACCTGCCGCTCCTCCGGCGACGCCTCCACCGCCTCGACGGGGCCTCCACGCACGCCAAGGGGTGTGTTCTGCGCACACGTGGTCCGCAGCCGCCGGACCTCGGTCCGCCACCGCGAGGCATAGGCGTCACCCCCGCGCCGTGCACGGCGCAGCGCATCCGCCAGATCGTCGCCGTACTCGCGAGGCGCCTCCTCGCTGAGCAGGGCGACCACCTCCGCCGCCCGCTCGGCCCCCACCAGCGGCACCGAGTCGAGCAGCGCCCGCCCCAGCCGCGGATGCAGCCCCAGCCGGGACAGGGCGGCACCCCGCTCCGTGGCCCGCCCGGCCGCGTCGACCGCCCCGACCGCCGCCAGCACCTTTCGTGCCGCCGCCATCGCCCCGGACGGCGGCGCGTCCAGCAGGGCCAGCCCCGTCGCCTCCGGATCCCCCCAGCACGCCACCTGCAGCGCGAACGCGGTCAGGTCGGCCACCTTGATCTCGGGAGCGGGAAAACGCGGCAGACGCGCGTCCTCGGCCTCCGCCCAGCACCGGTACACGACCCCCGGCGCCTCACGCCCGGCCCGCCCCGCCCGCTGCCGCGCCGCCGCCTGCGACGCCCGCACGGTCGTCAGAGCGCTCAGCCCGCGCGCGTGATCGACCCGGGGCTCGCGCGCCAGCCCCGCGTCCACGACGATCCGCACCCCCGGCACCGTCAGCGACGACTCCGCGACGGACGTGGCGAGCACCACGCGGCGCCGATCCCCGGGGGCCAGCACCGCGTCCTGCACGGCGGCCGGCGCCCGCCCGTGCACCTGCAGCACCTCCACATCGCCGAGCCCCGTGAGCTGCCCGGCGACCCGGGCGATCTCCCCGACGCCCGGCAGGAAGCACAGCACGTCACCGTCCCGCTCGGCCAGTGCCCGCCGCACCACCGAGGCCACGTGCGCCAGCAGCGCCGGATCGACGCGCGTCCCGTGCGGCGGCCGCACGGGACGCACCGGCGGCGCCCACACCACGTCCACCGGATGCGCCGCCCCCCGCGCCTCGACCACCGGCGCCCCGCCCAGCAGCCCGGCCCATCCCTGCGCGTCGGTCGTCGCGGACGCGGCCACCAGCCGCAGCTCAGGCCGTAGGGTCTCCCGCACGTCCCACAGGAACGCCGCCACCGTGTCCGCGTCCAGATGCCGCTCATGGCACTCGTCGAGCACCACCACGTCCACCCCGGCCAGCTCCTGGTCGCGCTGCAGCCGCTGGAGCAGGACACCGGTGGTCACGACCTCCACGCGCGTGCGGCGCCCGACGACCCGCTCCCCGCGCACGGTGTGACCGACGCTCTCACCGGGCTTCTCGCCCAGCAGCCACGCCATGCGCCGCGCGGCCGCCCGGGCCGCGATCCGCCGCGGCTCGGCCACCACGACCCGCCGAGCCGGTCCCTCACCGAGCAGCCCCGCGAGCGCCAGTGGCACCAGCGTCGTCTTGCCGGTGCCGGGCGGGGCCACCAGGACCGCCGTGCCGTGGCCCTCCAGGGCCTCGTCCAGGGCGGGCAGGGCACCGCGTACGGGCAGGGCGTCGAGGGCGTCGTCACGGATCACGCCCTCAGTGTCGTACGACACCGTCCGCACCCCGCACGCGCGTGTGCGGGGGACAGGAGGCGGGCGACGGCGGCGGGGTGCCAGTCCGCGCCCCGCACGCGCGTGTGCGGGAAGGGCGGAGTACCAGAAGGCGGCGTCACCCCACGCGCGTGTGTGCCCGTCAGCCGCGCTCGCAGACGAAGATCGCCGTCCCCGGGACCAGGTGTCCGCGCAGGCGGGACCAGCCGCCCCACTCGGAGCTGTTCCAGTCCGGCCACTCCGGCTCCACCAGGTCGACCAGCCGGAAGCCCGACGTCACGACGTCCCGGATCCGGTCGCCGAGCGTGCGGTGGTGCTCGACGTAGACCGCGCGGCCCTCGTCGTCCTGCTCGACGTAGGGCGTGCGGTCGAAGTACGAGGCCGAGACCGACAGGCCCTCGGGCCCTGGCTCGTCCGGGAAGGCCCAGCGGATCGGATGCGTCAGGGAGAAGACCAGACGGCCGCCGGGCCGCAGCACCCGCCGCACCTCGCGCAGCACCAGCCGAGGATCGGCGACGAAGGGCAGCGCCCCGTACGCCGAGCAGGCCAGGTCGAAGGAGCCGTCCGCGAAGGGGAGCGCACCGGCGTCGGCGCACACCAGGGGGAACCCTCCGCCGATGCGCAGCGCGTGCTGCAGCTGCCGGTGCGAGATGTCCAGGGCGACCGGGCGTGCCCCCTGGGCGGCCAGCCAGCGCGAGCACTGCGCGGCGCCGGCGCCGAGCTCCAGGACGTCCTTGCCCTTCAGCTCCTCCGCCGGGCCGAGCAGCTCCGCCTCCACCTCGTCCAGACCCTCGGGACCCCACACGAAGCGGTCGTCGCCGAGGAAAGTGCCGTGCTCGCTCTGGTACTCGTCCGCGTTGCGGTCCCACCAGCCACGGTTGGCGCGGGAGCTTTCCGCGACACCGGCGGCACGCCGGGTGGCCTCGGGTTCGGACGCTACGGGCTCTTGGATGATCGGCTCCCTCGTCGTACTCTTCCGTCCAGCCGGTCGGGGTCGCTCATCCGGGGGGCGTCACCCGGCCTGCGTGGCCTCGGTGGACACGACTTGTGCCGGAAATGCGGCGTTCTGCCCCGCGTGGGCGGCTTCGCGCATTGACCCTGCCCGGCTGCCCCCGTATGCTACAAGTTGCGCTGCGGGCCTGCGCACCTCAGACGTAGCAGGCTGCGCTCGCATCTGTTGTATGTCCCCTCGGTTGTCGAGGCGCCACCGGCTTTCATGTGGCGCTTCCTTGGCTGTCCGGCTTCTGCAGAGCGAAACGGGCTCCCGGCGTAGCAGTACCTACGACTCAATGTCCGTACCGGAGCCCTTTCCCACATGACGAGCAGCACCGAGACCACCGCCACCACCCCGCAGGTAGCGGTCAACGACATCGGTAACGAGGAAGCCTTCCTCGCCGCGATCGACGAGACGATCAAGTACTTCAACGACGGCGACATCGTCGACGGCGTCATCGTGAAGGTCGACCGGGACGAGGTCCTGCTCGACATCGGTTACAAGACCGAAGGCGTGATCCCGAGCCGCGAGCTCTCGATCAAGCACGACGTCGACCCCAACGAGGTCGTCGCCGTCGGTGACGAGATCGAAGCCCTTGTTCTCCAGAAGGAGGACAAGGAAGGCCGCCTGATCCTCTCGAAGAAGCGCGCCCAGTACGAGCGTGCCTGGGGCACCATCGAGAAGATCAAGGAAGAGGACGGGATCGTCACCGGTACCGTCATCGAGGTCGTCAAGGGTGGTCTCATCCTCGACATCGGCCTCCGTGGCTTCCTCCCGGCCTCCCTGGTCGAGATGCGCCGCGTCCGCGACCTCCAGCCCTACGTGGGCAAGGAGCTCGAGGCCAAGATCATCGAGCTGGACAAGAACCGCAACAACGTGGTCCTGTCCCGCCGTGCCTGGCTGGAGCAGACCCAGTCCGAGGTCCGCCAGACGTTCCTCACGACCCTCCAGAAGGGCCAGGTCCGTTCCGGCGTCGTCTCCTCGATCGTCAACTTCGGCGCCTTCGTGGACCTGGGTGGCGTCGACGGTCTGGTCCACGTCTCCGAGCTGTCCTGGAAGCACATCGACCACCCCTCCGAGGTCGTCGAGGTCGGCCAGGAGGTCACCGTCGAGGTCCTGGACGTCGACATGGACCGCGAGCGTGTCTCCCTGTCGCTGAAGGCGACCCAGGAAGACCCGTGGCAGCAGTTCGCCCGCACCCACCAGATCGGCCAGGTCGTGCCCGGCAAGGTCACGAAGCTGGTTCCGTTCGGTGCGTTCGTCCGCGTGGACGAGGGCATCGAGGGTCTGGTCCACATCTCCGAGCTGGCCGAGCGCCACGTGGAGATCCCGGAGCAGGTCGTCCAGGTCAACGACGAGATCTTCGTCAAGGTCATCGACATCGACCTCGAGCGCCGTCGCATCAGCCTCTCGCTGAAGCAGGCCAACGAGTCCTTCGGTGCCGACCCGTCGGCGGTCGAGTTCGACCCGACCCTGTACGGCATGGCCGCGTCCTACGACGACCAGGGCAACTACATCTACCCCGAGGGCTTCGACCCCGAGACCAACGACTGGCTCGAGGGCTACGAGAAGCAGCGCGAGGAGTGGGAGCGCCAGTACGCCGAGGCGCAGCAGCGCTTCGAGCAGCACCAGGCGCAGGTCATCAAGTCCCGCGAGGCCGACGCCCAGGCCGAGGCCGAGGGTGCCGGCTCCGCCGGTGCGGCTCCGGCCGCGTCCGGTGGCGGTTCGTACTCCTCCGAGGGCCCGGACAACTCCGGCGCGCTGGCCTCGGACGAGGCGCTGGCCGCGCTCCGCGAGAAGCTCGCCGGTGGCCAGAGCTGAACGCTCACTGAGCAGTAGCTCCTGACCGAGGGGCCGTACCTTCCGAGGTGCGGCCCTTCGGTGCTGTCCGCGCCCTCGTCCCCGCCGGTCGAGAACGATTCCTGCCTCCTCCGGGGAATGCCCGTGCCCGCGACGGCGTTGCGGACTACGAACACGAGGAGGAGCGGTCACTGTGCTTGATCCGCAGGGTTTGTACGCATGGGAGCCGAAGGGACTGGCCGTCGTCGACATGGCGCTCGCCCAGGAGTCGGCCGGCCTTGTCATGCTCTACCACTTCGACGGATACATCGACGCGGGGGAGACGGGCGACCAGATCGTCGGCCGGCTGCTCGACGCACTGCCCCACCAGCTCGTCGCCCGCTTCGACCACGACCGGCTCGTGGACTACCGGGCCCGCCGCCCGCTGCTGACCTTCAAGCGCGACCGCTGGAGCGACTACGACGACCCCGCCCTGGAGGTGCGGCTCGTCCAGGACGCCACCGGCGCGCCCTTCCTGCTGCTGTCCGGACCCGAGCCGGACGTGGAATGGGAGCGCTTCGCCGCCGCCGTGCAGCAGATCGTGGAGCGGCTCGGCGTCCGCCTGTCGGTGAACTTCCACGGCATCCCCATGGGCGTCCCGCACACCCGCCCCGTCGGCCTCACCCCGCACGGCAACCGCACCGACCTCGTGCCGGGCCACACCAGCCCCTTCGAGGAGGCGCAGGTGCCCGGCAGCGCCGAGTCCCTCGTCGAGTACCGCCTGATGCAGGCCGGGCACGATGTCCTGGGCGTCGCCGCCCACGTCCCGCACTACATCGCCCGCTCCCCGTACCCGGACGCGGCGCTCACCGTCGTGGAAGCCGTCACCGCGGCGACCGGGCTGGTCCTGCCCGGCATCGCCCACGCGCTGCGCACCGAGGCCCACCGCACCCAGAACGAGATCGACCGTCAGATCCGGGAGGGCGACGAGGATCTCACCGCGCTCGTGGAGGGCCTCGAGCACCAGTACGACGCCGTGGCCGGGGCCGAGACCCGCGGCAACATGCTCGCCGAACCGGCGGACATCCCCTCGGCAGACGAGATCGGCCGCGAGTTCGAGAAGTTCCTGGCGGAACGAGAGGGCGACGTCTGACCGGGCGTCCCCGCGCCGCTGACGGGGCACGGCGACGTCTGACCGGGCGTCGC
>NZ_JBHYQH010000057.1:0-14008 GCF_042746715.1 Streptomyces sp. NPDC058741
GGCCCCCGGTCGGGCCGCCCGCGCGACGCTCGGCGCGGCGGGTCAGGCCAGCTTCGCGGTCAGGGTGATCGGCGTGGCCTTGAGGGCCTGGCTGACCGGGCAGCCGACCTTGGCCTCCTCGGCGGCGGCGAGGAAGGCCTCCTCGTCCATGCCGGGGACGGTGCCCTCGACGGTGAGGTGGATGCCGGTGATGCCCTCACCGGGCTGGAAGGTGACATCGGCGGAGGTCACCAGCTTGGTCGGCGGGTTGCCGGCCTTGTCGAGGATGTTGGAGAAGGCCATCGAGAAGCAGCTGGAGTGGGCCGCGGCGATCAGCTCCTCGGGGCTCGTCCTGCCGCCCGGCTCCTCGGTGCGGGCGGCCCAGGTGACCGGCTGCTCGGTGAGGACGCCGGAGGAGTCGAGGGTGACGACACCGTTGCCCTTGAAGAGGTTGCCCTCCCAGACGGTGTGGGCGGAGCGCGTGGTTGCCATGCCGCATCCTTTCGGTGGGTATCCGGAAACCGTGGCCGGGTTCCTGGCCACCATCCGATCACACTCCGGATCGGCTCACGCGCAGGACCGGCCCTCCGGCACGCGACGGGGGCCGCGCGGCACGCGGAACGCGTCAGGCGGCGCGCTCCTCGCGCGACTCCAGCGGCACCTGGGGGCCGTTCGACTCGCGCAGCCAGCGGCGCAGCACCCGGTGGATGTGCTCGGCGCCGACGAGTTCGCGGCCGTCGGGCACCGGCGCCGACAGGGAGAGCGGCGACAGCAGGAAGGGCCTGGTCTGGGGGCCGCCGAGGCCGCCGTGGGAGCCGATCTGCTCCTCGAACGCGAGGACCTCGCCGTCGGCCGGGTCGTAGAAGGAGTTGACCATGATGTCGGCGGTGTGCGGGAAGGAGTGCGTGCGGCGGACCGCCTCGGCCGCGCCCGGGCCGAACGGGGCGAGCGGGCCGGGATCGTCGTCGAGGTCGGCCAGCGGGATCTGGGCGCCGTACGCGCCGAGGACGACACCGCCGTGCTCCTCGCTGCGGACCAGCAGGAAGCCGATACCGGGGTGGTTGGCGAGGGTCGCCAGCAGGGCGGGGTGGCGGGCGTCGATCTCCTCCTTGCTCATCCGGTGCGGGACGTCCGGGAAGGAGACCAGGCCGAGGTTGCCGGAGGCCAGCACGATCGGCTCCTCGCGGTGCACGGGGCGGTGCTGCTCGCCCGCCTCCTCGACGGGGCGGCGCAGCGCGGCCCGGACGGCGGCGCGGGCCTCCGCCCCGCTGCGGGTGCGCTCCGCCCTGCGCGGCACGTGCAGTCCGCATCCGGCCCGGACGAGGTCGCCGAGGGTGAGGCCGTAGCGGGAGCGGAAGGTCTCGCCGGGGCTCTGGCCGTGGTCGGACAGCACGACGATCCGGTAGGGGCGCGGGGCGTGCTCGGCGACGTTCTCGATCAGGGCCAGGGACCGGTCGAGGCGTGCCAGGACCTTCTGGGCGTCGCCGCTCGCCGGGCCGGAGTGGTGGGCGACCTCGTCGTAGGCCACGAGGTCGGCGTAGACGGCGGTGCGCCCGGCGAGCAGGTCGCCCATCACGGAGGCGACGACGACGTCGCGTTCGATGACGGTCGCGAAGGCCCGGATGAAGGGGTAGAGACCCCCTCGGGAAACCCGGGGGCGTTGTTTGCGCATCCGGGCCCGGATCGACTGGCCTGTCTCCCGGCCGGCGTCGGCGACGAAGGACAGGGCCGTGCGCACGGCGTTGGCCGGGTCGGAGAAGTAGGCGAAGTAGCCCGACCGGGAGCGGTTCTCCGGGCCGCGGCGGCGGGTGGTGATGGACAGGACGAGGGCCTGTTCGTCGGCGCCGCCGCTGAAGAGGTTGCCGCGGCTGGCGCCGTCGACGGTGAGCAGCCCGCCGTGACCGGCGAAGCCGACGGCCCGGCGCTGGAGCTCGGCGGCGCTGGTCGGGCGGTTGCAGACGACGACCTCGCGGGTGTCCTTCTCGTACCAGCGGAACGCGGGCACGTCGTGGTTGCTGCCGTGCAGGATGCCGAGCTGGCTGGCGCCGGTCTGGCTGGACCAGTCGGTGCGCCAGGGGGTGAGCCGGTGGGTGGGACCGGAGCCGTCGCCTGTGCCGAGCCAGCGGGCGACGGTGGGCATCAGGCCCCTGTTGACGGCGTCGAGCAGGACGTCGTGGCCGACGCCGTCGAGCTGGAGGAAGAGGGTGCCGGGGCTGGCCGGCCGGGGCGGGGCCGACCTGCGGCGACGGCGGCCGGATAGGCGGTACAGCCTGCGGCGGTAGGCGTCGTCGTCGCGCACGGCCAGGGCACCGCCGGTCGCGGACGCCACGGCCGACATCACGGCGGCGACCACGACGGCGGTCTGCGGGGCGGCGGTGTCCTGCCCGGCGGGCGTCAGGCGCAGCGCGACCAGGAACAGGGCGCCGTTGAGGAAGAACACCAGCAGGCCGAGCACGAGCGCCGGGACGAGGAGCAGCAGCCGGACGAGCAGCGGCCACACCACGGCCGACAGCAGACCGAAGGCACCGGCGCCGACGGCCGCCGTGACGGCGATGTCGGTCGCGCTGTCGCCGCTCTCGGAACGGAGCCGGAAGTCCGGCAGGATCCCGGCGAGCACGAGCATGGTCAGGGTGGAGACCGCCCACACGGCGACGCTGCGCCCCACCTGACTCGCGACCCGTCGCCACCGCACGCCCCGCACGTCCAGCCACCTTCACGTCCCGGCCCGCCGTCGCCGCGGGCTTCCTGCCACCAGTCTCTCAACGCTCGCGGGACCTGCGCCGTTCCACGGGCGCCACCGGCCGGGATCGCCCTGCACGTGCCCACCGCACTCTTCTGCTCGCCGGGCGCGCGGGCATGCCGGTCTCCGGCGCCGGGCTTCGACGCGCGGAGCGGACCGGCCGGTCAGCGGCCGTCGTAGCCGGCCGTCGGCATCGACAGCCGGCGGTGCACGCACGCCTTCATCTCCGCGTCGTACGCAGGCTCCGCGCGGCCCACCGTCTTCACCCGCACGCCCCGCCGCGCGCACTCCGCGGTGAACTCCTCCACGGACGCCAGCGCGCTCTCCAGGACCCGCCTGCTGGGGGCGACGAACAGGTCGAGCCCGGGCCGGACGCCGTCCCACAGAGCACCGTGGTCGGGCCGCAGCCCCCGCACCAGCAACTCCCGGATGACCACGTAGCCCCGCTCGGCCGCCCAGCGGGCGCACATCGCGTGCTGGCTGCGGGAGTCGACCAGGAACGGATCCTCGTCCAGCTCCTCCAGCGGCGTCAGACTCGCGATCGCCGTGACCCGGACCGACCCCATGGCGTCCCCCCTCACCTCCGGTTTCGCCGCCGACCCTACTCCTGCACGTAGGCTTCGGGGAGTCGCGCGAAGGAGGCAAAGAAGTGCCGGTGGAGATCACCTGGTGGGGTCACGCCACTTGCACCGTCCAGGACTCGAACGTACGCGTGCTCACGGATCCCTTGTTCGCGCGCCGGCTCGCGCACCTGCGGCGCCGGCGCGGAGCGCTGCCGCCCCCGGACGCGCACCACGCGGACGTCGCCGTGGTGTCGCACCTGCACGCCGACCACCTGCACGTGCCGTCGCTGATGCGGCTGGCGCCGGGCACGCGCCTGCTCGTGCCCCGGGGCGCACGCCGGGCCGTCCCCGCTCTGCGCCGGCTCACGCACCTGCGGATCAGCGAGGTGGCACCGGGTGACGAGACACCGGTCGGCGACCTCGTCATACGGGCCGTGCCCGCGCGGCACGACGGACGGCGGCGGCCGCTGGGACGGCACCGATGCCCCGCGCTCGGCTATGTGGTGGAGGGCGAGGCCCGGACGTACTTCGCCGGGGACACCGGGCTGTTCGACGAGATGGCCAAGGAGGTCGGGCCGGTCGAGGTGGCGCTGCTGCCGGTGGGCGGCTGGGGTCCGTACCTGGGCGAGGGGCACCTGGACGCGGGCCGGGCGGCCGAGGCGCTGGCACGGCTGGCGCCGTGCAGTGCGGTGCCGGTCCACTACGGCACGTACTGGCCGATCGGCATGGACGCCGTGCGCCCCCACGAGTTCCACGCGCCGGGCGACGAGTTCGTACGGCTGGCGGCCCGGCGCGCGCCCGGCGTGGCGGTGCACCGGCTGGAGCACGGGGAGAGCGTGCGCCTGGGGGGCGCTCGATGAGCTGGTCAGGGTCCGTGGCGCAGGTGGTCGCGCCCCTGCTGACGGCGTCGGCCGCACCGGCGTCCTTGGTGCCGGAGTCCACGCAGCGGGCACTGGGCTATCCCACGCTGTTCCTGCTCGTGCTGTTCGGGGCGCTGGTGCCGGTCATCCCGACGGGGGCGCTGGTGAGTTCGGCGGCGGTGGTCGCCTTCCACCAGGCGGCGCCGTTCTCCATGGCGCTGGTGTTCCTGACGGCGTCGACGGCGGCGTTCCTGGGCGATGCCACGCTGTACTGGCTGGGGCGGCGGGGGCTGACGTCGAAGAACGGGTCGCGCTGGCTGGAGGCGCTGCGCGCGCGGGCGCCGGAGGACCGCCTCGAGCAGGCGCAGGGGAAGCTGGCCGCGCACGGGATAGCCGTGCTGGTGCTGTCCCGGCTGCTGCCCGCCGGCCGTATCCCGGTGATGCTGGCCTGCCTGCTCGCGAAGTGGCCGCTGCGGAGGTTCTCCCGGGGGAATCTGCCGGCCTGTCTGGCCTGGGCCCTGACGTACCAGTTGATCGGGATCCTCGGCGGGTCACTGTTCGACGAGCCGTGGCAGGGGGTGCTGGCGGCGGTCGGGGTGACCCTGGTCATCAGCGCGGTGCCGGTCGTGGTGCGGCGGGTGGGGTAGCTCCTGCCGGGGCGGTCACAGCACCCTGGAGGCGCCGATCGGCATGTCCCACAGGTTCTCCCGGGGCAGGCCCGTCCTCTCCCAGGCCGCCCTGACGCGGGTGAGCGGCTCCAGGACCGGCTCCGCCGACAGGACGAAGGTCGCCCAGTGCATCGGCGCCATCCTGGCCGCGCCGAGGTCCCGGGCCGCCTGCACCGCCTCCTCCGGGTCGCAGTGGACGTCGCTGAGCCACCAGCGGGGGTCGTAGGCGCCGATGGGCAGCAGCGCGAGGTCGATGCCCGGGTAGCGGCGGCCGATGCGGGAGAACCAGTGGCCGTAGCCGGTGTCCCCGGCGAAGTACACGCGCCGGCCGTCCTGGGCGGTGAGGACCCAGCCGCCCCACAGGCTGTGGCAGGTGTCGGTGAGGGTGCGCTTGGACCAGTGGTGGGCGGGGACGAAGTCGAAGCGGACGCCGTCCAGTTCGGCCGCCTCCCACCAGTCGAGCTCCGTGACGCGGGTGAAGCGGCGGCGGTGGAACCAGCGGGCGAGCCCGGCCGGGACGAACACCGGGGTGTCGCGCGGGAGCCTGCGCAGCGTGGGGGCGTCGAGGTGGTCGTAGTGGTTGTGGCTGATGACGACGGCGTCGACGCGCGGCAGGTCCTCCCAGGGGACGCCGACGGGGGTGACGCGGGCCGGGGTGCCGAGGATGCGGCGCGACCAGACCGGGTCGGTGAGGACGGTCAGTCCGCCGATCCGCACGACCCAGCTTGCGTGCCCCGCCCAGGTGACCGCGACCGTGTGCGCGTCGACGTGGGGCACCGGGGCCGGGGCGTAGGGCAGACGGGGGATGTCGGCGAGGCCCTCCGGGCCCGGTCTCACCGCGCCTTCACGGGCGAAGCGGGCCATGGCCTTCAGCCCGGGCAGCGGGGCGGTCAGCCGGTCGTGGAAGGTACGCGGCCACACTCTCCGCTCGGCCAGCGGCCGGGGCTCGGCCAGCGGCGGGTACGGGGCCGCGAGGGAAGGCGGGAGGATCGGGTCGGCGGCCTCCCGGGTGGGCGTGCTGGTCGTCGTGCTGGTCGACTCGGACTGCTGCGTCATCGAGGAGGCTCCCATCGCTGAGCTTCGTCGCGGAGATCGTCGAACACCGACTTCAGTCGGCTCAACGCGCGTTGCACGTGCGGCAGTTCCAACGGCGTGGGCGAGGTGAGGCATTCCGCGCGCTCGGAGTCGGAGCCGGACACCAGTGCGCCGGTCGAGAGCCGCACGCGCGGGGCTTCGAGGCCGTCGCCGAAGCGGTGGCCGCCCGGGGCGGGCATGCCGAGGCGGGCGGAGAGGAAGTCCTCCAGCTCCTGTGCGTCGCCGACGCCGCGCGCGCTCAGCGCGGGACGCAGCGGGCCGAGGTCGACGTACAGGTGACGGCCGGCCCGCGGGGGCCGGGCGAGGGCGCCGGCGGCGACGACCGCGGCGTGCGCCTCGGCGGCCACGCGCGCGTGCAGGCGCACGGTCGCGGCCACGCGCGCGGTGAGGGGTTCCGGTTCCCCGAGGGCGTATCCGGCCGCGGCGGCGACCGGGGCGGCGACGCGGGCGTCCAGGGCCGTGAGGACGTCGAGCACGCGCGCGTGGAGGCCGTCGGCCTCCTCCCCCGCCGGGAAGCGGGCGACGGCGGCGGGCCAGCCGGGCGGGAGCAGGGCGCCGGCGAGGTCGCTGACGACGGTGACCCGGTCGGGCAGCATCTCGGCGGGGCTGAGCAGCACGGTGCCGTGCGGGTCGTGCAGGGTGTCGCGCCACGTCTCGTCGCTGACCAGGTGCAGGCCCTCCCCCTGGGCCGCTTCGACGGTCTCGTGCAGCAGTTCGGGCGGGGCGACGGTCGCGGTGGGGTCGTCGGCGACGGACAGCACCAGCAGACGCGGGTCACCGCCCTCGGCGCGGACCCGGCGGACGGTCTCCAGCAGTGCGTACGGATCGGGCACGCCGCCGCTCTCCGGCGGGGTCGGCACATGGAAGACGGGGCGTCCCAGCAGCCGGGCGTACGGAGCCCACCGGGCGGCGCAGGGCCTCGGCACGAGGACGTCGCCGCCGAGGGCGGCGGTCAGCGCGAGCAGCAGGGCGGGAGCGCCGGGGGCTGCGGCCGCACGAGCGGGGTCGCAGTGCAGTCCCCGCCGCTCCCAGTAGCCGCAGGCGGCCTCCCGCAGGGCTTCGGCGCCGCCGACGGGCTCGTGGTCCCCGCGAGAGGCGGCGGCGGCCAGCACCGCGGACAGCTCCGGCAGGACGGGCAGTCCGTCCTCGGGGAGCGGCGGCCCGAACCGGACGGGGCCGTGGCCTTCCGGGTCCGTCCGCCGCATCCGTACCTCCGCAGTGCCTCGTGCCGCCGTGTCCTGTCGCCGCCCTCGGCGCGGGTGCCGTCCCCCGCGCGCGGGGGTGCCTGCGGAGCCGTCCGTGCCCCCGTCGAGTACCCACTGTGCCGCCGCCCCATGGGTCCCGGCCGGGTCATGACGGTCACAGCATGATCGGGCCGGGCCGGGGAAGGCACCGTGCTCCGGGGCGGCGGGCGGGTCAGCGGCGGAGGTCGCTCCCCCGGTTGCGCAGCCGGTGCACGGCGGCACCGCACGCGCCCGCGATCAGCACCCCGCCCGCGACGAGCGCCGGCACCGAGTCGGTGAAGGCACCGCCGTCCCCCGCCCGGACCCCGCGCTGGACGGCCGCCGCGCCGCAGTCGGCGGGATACGGCTCGGAGTGGTGCGGTCGGGGGTGGTGGGTCGGTTCCGGGCAGGGCTCGTGCGTGGGCCGGTGGGACGGCTTGTGGTGACCGGAGCCGTGCGCCACCGTGAACGTCGTGCTCCACGGCTCGCCCTTCCCGCCGGGAGCGGCCGGGCAGACGCCTTCGACGCTCCACGTGGTGCCCTGAACGCTGGAGGAGGAACCCTCGCCCGCGGCGTCCGTGCCTCCGTCGCCGCTCCACGCGGAGTCCGCACCCGGGGCGTCCGTGCCGCCCTCGCCGCCCGACGCGGAATCCTCACCCGCAGGCTCCGGGCCGCTGCCGCCGGTCCGCGCGGGCTCCTCACCCACAGGCTCGGGGCCGCTCTCGCCGCCCGACGCGGGCTCCCCACCCGGGGCGTCCGTGCCGCCCTCGCCGCCCGACGCGGAATCCTCGCCCGCAGACTCCGGGCCGCTGCCGCCGGTCCGTTCAGCGCCGCCACCCAGAGGCTCCAGGGCGCTCTCGCCAGACCGTTCAGCGCCCTCACCCCGGGGCTCCAGGGCGCTCTCGCCGCTCCCCGCGGACTCTCCGTCCAGGGCGTCCGTACCTCCCTTCCCGCTCCCCGCGGGCTCACCACCCAGGGCGTCCGTGCCGCCCTCGCCGCCCGACGTGGGGTCCTCACCCGGGGCGCCCTGGCCCTCCTCCCCGCTCCAGGAGGAGTCCTCACCCAGGGCGTCGGCGTCCCCCTCGCCGCCCCATGCGGAGTCCTCAGCGGAGGCGCCCGGTTCCCCCTCCAGGCGTGCGGCGGACGCGATCCTCGCCGTGCCCCGGTAGGACGGGCCGGACGCCTTGTCGTCGTTGCCCGTGACCCGGCGCAGCGGGACCGTGCCCTCCTCGAAGGCCCGCGAGGTGGCGTCGATGCTGTCGGCCGGAGCCCCTCCGGCCGGGTCGCACCGGACGGAGACCGTCACCGTCCCGCCGGGCTCGACGGTGGCGGGAGAGACCTCGGCGGCCGGTTCGGCGGACGCGAGGGGCGCGAACGCCATCAGGGCGGATCCGGTGAGGACCGCTGCGGACAGGACGTGGAGAGTTCGGCGCATGGAGGGGACCCCTTCGATAGCAGTGCCCCTCTGCCATGACAGCCCGCCCGCGGCGGCCGCGCGCGGGACCGGACCCCATTAGCGGGACGGCACCCGCCAACCGGGTGACCGCGCGGCGCCGGCTCCGGTCTGGATCAGGCCGCGTCCCGCATGACCTGCTCCCGCACCCGCCCGCAGCACCGGCTGATCAGCCGGGACACGTGCATCTGGGAGATGCCCAGCTCCTCGGCGATGCGGCTCTGCGTCATGTCGGAGAAGAACCGCATGTAGAGGATCGCCCGCTCCCGCTCCGGCAGCGCGGCGAGCCGCGCCTTCACGGCCTCGCGGTCCACCACCGTCTCCAGCGCCGGGTCCGTGGACCCCAGCGCGTCGCTCAGGGAGTACCCGCCCTCGCTGCCGGGCAGCTCCGCGTCCAGGGACAGCGCCGAGAAGCTCTCCAGGGCCTCCTGCCCGACCTGGACGTCCTCCTCACTCATCCTCGCGTGCGTGGCGATCTCGGCCACGGTGGGACGGCGGCCCGGGATGGTCTGGGACAGGTCCTGGGAGACGACGCGCACGCGGTTGCGCAGCTCCTGGACGCGGCGGGGCACGTGCAGCGTCCACATGTAGTCGCGGAAGTGCCGTTTGATCTCGCCGGTGACGGTCGGTACGGCGTAGCTCTCGAAGGCGTGGCCGCGCTCGGGGTCGTACCGGTCGACGGCCTTGACCAGTCCGAGGGCGGCGACCTGGCGCAGGTCGTCGAAGCCCTCGCCGCGGTTGCGGAAGCGGCCGGCGATGCGGTTCGCCATCGGCAGCCAGGCCTCGACGATCGCGTCGCGGAGGGCGTCGTGCTCGGGGCCGGCGGGCAGGGAGCGGAGCCGGGAGAAGGCTCCTGCGGTGTCGGGGGCGTCGTCGTGGGGGTGCTTCGTGCTCGTTCGTGTCGGCATGATGCGTCGCAATTCCCTGAGTGGTGCTGTGGATCGCACGGTCGCCGTGGGAGCGCGTCCGCTGAGGGACGGGGCCGCCCGGTGACGGCGCCTGGCACCGGTCCCACGGACGTGCCTCCTGTCCGAAGCACTCCCCTGCGCCTGCCCCCCGCCCCCACTCCCAAACCCCGCGCGGGTTTTCCGCGGACGCCAGGGTCACTCGTACGGGTGGCCCCTTCCCCTTCACTTCCACGTCCGGGAGGTCGTAGTACATGAGCGCCAAGGTCGCCGACCACGTCCTGCAGAGGCTGCGCGAGTAGGGGGGAGCAGGTGTTCGGCTATCCGGGCGACGGCATCAACGGCCTGCTCGCCGCATGGGACCGGGCCGAGAACGAGGCGCGTTTCGTGCAGGCGCGGCACGAGGAGATGCCGCGTTCCAGGCGGTCGGCCACGCCGGGTTCAGCGGACGTCCGGGCGTGTGCGCGGCGATGTCGGGACCGGGCGCGACCCATCCGCTGAACGGGCTGTACGCCGCGAAGCTGGACCATGTGCCGGTGCTGGCGATCGTCGGCCAGACGCAGCGCAGCGCGATGGGCGGCTCCTACCAGCAGGAGGTGGACCTGCACACGCTGTTCAAGGACGTGGCCTCCGACTTCGTGGAGACGTTGACGGTGCCGGAGCAGCTGCCGAACGTGCTGGACCGGGCGATCCGCACGGCGTACGCGCGCCGCCGCCCGACCGCGGTCATCATCCCCGGCGTTCCTGCCGGAGCTCGGCAAGGCCCGGGGCGTGCAGATCCTCCCGCCGCACGCCACGTGGGAGCGGATGGAGTCGACGGCCGCGTCGTTCCTGAAGGGCGACGCGGACCGGGGGTCGTGGTGAAGCAGGGCTTCGAGGCGAAGATGGAGAAGTTCCTGCCGGGGCGGGAGAAGGAGTGGCGGCCACACAGCCCGGCCCTCCCGGCGCGCCGGTCGGTCGGCGAGTCAGGGCAGGATCTCGACGATCTCCGGTACCGGGCGGCGCGGGGTGCCGGGGACCGGGGGGCCGTAGCCCAGGCGGAGCACCATCTGGGGGAAGCCCCTGCCGGTCACCGGGTCGCGCAGCGGCCAGCGCAGGTCGGTCCATTCGAGGGGCTGGGTGGCGAAGGAGCTGGACAGGCCCTCCAGCGTGGCCAGCAGCAGCACCCGTTCCATGGCCTGCCCGGCCCGCAGCCAGTCCTCCGGGCTGTCGCGGGGGGTGCTCAGGAGGGCCAGGTGGGGGTTGCGCTCGAAGTCCTTGGCCGCCCTGCCCGGTGTCCGCCGCGTACCGGCGAAGTCGCGCATGGGGGCCTTGCCTCCGCGCAGGCGCGGTCCGAAGGCGTACGAGGGGACCCCGTCTCCCACGGTCTCCGAGGGGCCGCCGCGGGTCCACCGGGCGAGGTCCTCGTCGCTGCCCCGGTCGGTGAGGTTGCGGGCCTCGGCCTCCCGGGCCAGTTCCAGCACCTCCTGCAGGTGCCAGGGGGACGGGAAGGCCAGGGTCACTCCCTCGGCCCGCGCGGCGGCAGCGAGGGCCGTGCGTACGTCCGCCGGGATGTCCCGCTCCTCGAAGGGGTAGCGGTTGGTGTGCCGCCGGGGGATCGCCGGGTACAGCGCGGCGAGGCCGCTGGTGCCGTCGTCCCGCCCGGTCGGCCGTACGGTCGCCAGCAGGGTCCGGTCGGTGGGGTCGGGCAGCAGCAGGGTGTCCGTCCCCCAGCCCCGGTGGGCGAGCGCGACCCGCAGGTTCAGCAGGGCGGCGCCGCATCCGAGGTGCAGGGCGCGGGTGTCGGGGTCCGCGTGCGGCATGGCACGCCCCAAGTCGGCGCAGACCTCGATGGTGTGCTCGTGCCGGTGGTACCGGAAGCGCCAGGGCTGCGCGTTGTGCATCGACGGGGCGGCCGCGGCGTCGCGGACCAGGGCCGCCACGTCCTCGTCGGACAGCCGGTGTCCGCTCATGGCTCCCTCCCTCGGGGCTCGGTGCGTGCCGGTCACAGGGGCCACGCGAGGGCCTGACGGGTGCGCGGGCGTGCGGCGCCCATGCCCTCGATGTCGCGTTCGGCGGCGTCCAGCAGGCGCTGGGCGAGGTCCCGTACGGCCCGGCCCGCCGCCAGTTCCTCACCGATCTCGGGCACGTTCGCGTCCGCGGGGTGGCAGTGCGCGGTCCCGCGGCCGGTGAGCGTCGTGGTGCCGGTGTCGAGCACCACCTGTGCCGTGGTCGCTCCCTGGTCGTCCTCGAACAGATGGAGCCGGACCCTCCATTCCTCGGTGTGCGGCATCGCCGTCCTCCTCGTCCCCGGTCCGGACCGACGTCCGGACGTGCTTGGTCCGTTCCGCCTCACGGCGCGCCCCTCTCGCCCCGGCCCCCGCCGGTCAGCGGCGGAAGCGCGCGGACCACAGCGGCTCCACCAGCTCCCACTCGGCGTCCCACCGGGCGTACCTCCTCCGGTCCACGGCCAGGCTCACGCCCCCGCGCACCGCCCCGAGGCACACGGCCAGGCCCAGCGCGGACATGCCGCCCGCGAAGACGCCGGTCGTCCAGGCGGTGACGGAGTTCGCCGGCGGCCCGGTGACGTGGCCGTCGCGGTCGACCCACAGCCGTACGGTCGCGCCCTCGGACGTCCCCGACTTCACCGGGACCTTCGCGGTCCTGAGGACGCCGTCGTCCGTCCAGCGGACCGAGGCGGGCTGCTTGGCCATCTCGTTGGCGCCCGGGACGTCCTCGGTCAGCCGGGCGCTGACCTCGTGCCGCTGCGCGCTCTGCTCGTGCACGGTGCGCATCGACGCCTCGTACGCCGCTTGCCCCACGCCGATCGCCGTCAGGGGGAGCCCCACGGCGAGGACGACCATCAGGAAGCGGCGGAACCAGGCCTCGAACCGGTCGGACGGACGCCTCAGCGGGTTCGGACCCGGGCCCCCGTGCTGTCCGTGCGGCGCGGGCGGACCGGACGCGTACGGCGATCCTCGCGTGCTCATGAGTCGGCCTCCGGCAGTCTCGCTGGTCCGTTGTCCACCTCCTGGTCCCACCATGGGCGCGGGGCGGAGCGCGGTCACAGGGCCGAAGGTCCCTGCGCGGGCGGACTTGGGCCCAGCCGTGCGCGGCCGGCGGGGTCCGCCGCCGCTCCCCTGCGCGGTGCGGCCGTGCCGGGGTGAACCTGGAAAGGGGGACGCGTGTCGGCAGCTGCACGAGGGAGACAGGGTGAGCGGTCTCGTGGTGGTGGGCGTGGACGGTTCGGCGTCGAGCCTCGCCGCGGTGGCGGTGGCCGCGCGGGAGGCCCGCTCGCGCGGAGCCCGCCTGCGGGTGGTGCACGCGTGCGTGCGGACGGGGGCGCGGGTGGGTCAGCCGGACGACGAACTGCGGGCTTACGCCGACCGGCTGGCCGCCGGGGCGGTGGAGCGTGCGCGGGCGGAGGCGCCGGAGGTGGAGACCCGGCATGTGGTGGTCGCGGCCGAGCCGGTGACGGTGCTGGAGGCGCAGTCACGGGCCGCGCAGCTGTTGGTGATCGGCTCCCGGGGCAGGGGCGGTTTCGCCGGGCTGCTCATGGGGTCGACCGCGGTGCATCTGGCGGCGCACGGTTCCTGCCCGGTGCTCGTCGTGCGCGAACCGCCGCACCCCGGCGGTCCGGTCGTGCTGGGCGTCGACGGATCGGCCGCGGGACAGAGGGCCGTCGACTTCGCGTTCGCCGAGGCCGCCCGCCGGAAGGTGCCGCTGGTGGCGGTGCACACCGTCGGCGGCGCGCCCGGGCCCGCGTCCCAGGGTGCCGCGGACCCGGCGGCACCGGCCGGGAGGGGGCGACGGCTGCTGTCCGAGGCGCTCGCGGGCCGTCAGGAGCGCTACCTGGACGTGACGGTGCGGCACGAGGTGGTGCACGGGGGGCCGCGGGAGACGCTGATCGAGGCGAGCCGGTCGGCCCAGCTGGTGGTCGTCGGTGCGCGCGGGCGAGGCGGCTTCGCCGGCCTGCTGCTGGGGTCGGTCAGCCAGGCGGTGCTGCACCACGCGCACTGCCCGGTCGCGGTGGTGAGGGGCGAGCACCACCCGGGGCACGGTCGCACCGGACCGGGGTGACGACGCCGCAAGGGCCCGGCCGCTGTCGACAACCGACCTGACCCGTGCCCGTTCCGGCTCGTACCCGGTGCTCGTACCGGCGCCCGCCGGGGCGGCCCTCCGTGGGGACGAGGCGCCGCGGCGTGGCGTGGCCCGCGCCGACCCCGCGCCCGGCCCGTGCCCGACCCGTGCCGAATCCGTGTCCGACCCCGCGCCCGACCCGTGCCCGACCCGTGCCGAATCCGTGTCCGACCCCGTGCGCGGCCCGCACCGAACCCGCGTCCGACCCCGTGCGGCCCGCGCCCAACCCCGCGCCCAACCCCGCGCCCAACCCTTGACCGAGCCGTGCCCAACCCCGCGCCCAACCCCGCGCCCAAGCCTTGACCGAGCCGTGTCCGACCCCGCGCCCGACCCGTGCCCGACCCGTGCCGAATCCGTGTCCGACCCCGTGCGCGGCCCGCACCGAACCCGCGTCCGACCCCGT
>NZ_JBHYQH010000057.1:14106-32367 GCF_042746715.1 Streptomyces sp. NPDC058741
GCCCCGTGTCCGACCCCGCGCCCAACCCTTGACCGAGCCGTGCCCAACCCCGTGTCCGACCCCGCGCCCAACCCTTGACCGAGCCGTGCCCAACCCCGTGTCCGACCCCGCGCCCAACCCTTGACCGAGCCGTGCCCGACCCCGTGTCCGACCCCGCGCCCTCCCCGCATCCTCCCGCGCCCGGCCCCATGCGCGGTCCGGGCGACGAGGCGGCGCCGTCGTGGAACAGTGGAAGGGACGAGACAGGCGATCGTGACGGTCCGCGCGCGCGGGCCCGGGCGAGGAGGCCGGGATGCGTCAGCCGGTGCTGGTGGGCGTCGACGGGTCCGAGCGCGGCGCGGAAGCCGCCGACTGGGCGGCGCGTGAGGCGGTGCTGCGGGGCGTCGGGCTGCGTCTGCTCCACGCCTCTCCACCGCTTCCCGGGAGTCCCGTGCCGGGCCCCACCCGGGACCGGCTGCACCACATGGGTGCCCGGGTCCTCCAGCGGACGGCCGGGGAGCTCCGTGACCGGCATCCGGAGCTGGACCTGGCCATCGAGCAGTCCGACGAGCCGCCCGCGGCGGCGCTGCTCGCCGCGGCGCGCGAGGCCGGGCTGCTCGTCGTCGGGACCCGCGGGACCGGCGGTTTCGAGGGGCTGGCGGTCGGCTCGGTGGCCCTGCGGACCGCGGCGGCGTCCCGGTGCCCGGTGGTGCTGGTGCCCGCACCGCGGCCCGGCCGCTACGGCAGGGCCGGATCCGGTGAGCACGGCACCGCCCAGGTCGTGCTGGGTCTCGACGCGCACCGGCCGTCCTCGGAGGCGGCGGAGTTCGCGTTCTCGGCCGCCGAGGCGCGCGGGGCCCGGCTGCGGGTGGTGCAGGCCTGGGCCTTCCCCGCTGAGTCTGTCTCGCCCCGGACCCTGGTGGTGACCGAGGAGGACCGCGCCACCTGGGAGGACCAGGAGGTGCTGGGGCTTTCCGACGCCCTGCGCGGCTGGCGGGAGAAGTACCCGGGAGTGAGGACCGCCACCGACGTGATGCTGCTGCATCCCGCCGAGGCGCTGCTGAACGCCTCTCGGGAGGCCGATCTGCTCGTCGTGGGCCGTCGTACCGGTCCGCGCTCGCCCGATGGCCGGCTCGGCCCGGTCACGCACGCGGTTCTGCACCACGCCCGCTGCCCGGTGGCGGTCGTCCCGCACGCTGTGTGAGCGGCGCGGCGAACGCGACGAGGCCCGGGGAGGCCGGACCGGTCAGCCGTAGAACGTCTCGAACTCGTCGTAGAGCGCCGGGTCGACCAGCTTGTTGCGTCCCGTGGCCTCCGAGAGCGGAAGGCGGACGATCCCGGTGCCGCGCAGCGCGACCATGGTGCCGAAGTCGCCGTCCTTGACCGCGTCGATGGCGTGCAGCCCGAAACGCGTGGCCAGCCACCGGTCGAAGGCACTGGGGGTGCCGCCACGCTGGACGTGGCCCAGGACCGTGGTGCGGGCGTCCTTGCCGGTGCGCTCGGAGATCTCGCGGGCCAGCCACTCGCCGATGCCCGACAGCCGTACGTGGCCGAACTCGTCCAGCGACTGGTCCTTGAGGACCATCTGCCCCTCCTTGGGGGCCGCCCCCTCGGCCACGACGACGATCGGCGCGTAGTTGATCTCGAACCGGCTCTGCACCTGCTCGCAGACCTCGTCGATGTCGAACGGCCGTTCGGGGACGAGGATCACGTTGGCGCCGCCCGCGATGCCGGCGTGCAGGGCGATCCAGCCGGAGTGCCGTCCCATCACCTCCACGACCAGGGTCCGCATGTGGGACTCGGCCGTGGTGTGGAGGCGGTCGATGGCCTCGGTCGCGATGCCGACGGCGGTGTCGAAGCCGAAGGTGTAGTCGGTGCCGGAGACGTCGTTGTCGATGGTCTTCGGCACGCCGACGAGGTGGATCCCCTGCCGGCCCAGCTCGGCGGCCGCTCCCAGGGTGTCCTCGCCGCCGATCACGACGAGCGCGTCCACCTCGTGTGCGGCGAGGGTCTCGCGCACCCGCCGCAGTCCGTCCTCGTGCTTGAAGGGGTTGGTGCGGGAGGAGCCGAGGATGGTGCCGCCGCGCGGGAGGATGCCCCGCACCGTGGAGACGTCCAGGGGCACGACGGCGTTCTGCAGCAGTCCGAGCCAGCCGTCCCGCACGCCGACGAAGTCGAAGGCGTACTGCTGGACGCCCTTGCGGACGACGCTGCGGATCACGGCGTTCAGGCCGGGGCAGTCGCCGCCGCCGGTCAGTACTCCGACCCTCATGGGCTCACTCCCGTCCGCTGGACATCCTTCTCCCAGCGTCCCTCCGTTCGCTCGGGCACGGCCACTCGGCGAGGCCCGGCCGGGGGCCCGCCCGCGCCTGCGAGGCGCGCGGGATGTGGGCGACGCGGGCCGTGCGGGAGCGGGCGGCGGGCTACCGGGCCGCTCGCCCGGACAGGGTGGCTTCGAGGATCACGCGGGCGACCAGGTCGGGCGCGTCGTTCATCGGTACGTGCCCGCAGCCCGGCAGCTGCACGAGCTGGGCCCGGGGGATCATGGCCTGGACGCGGGCGGCCTGGCGGGGCGGCAGCACACGGTCGCAGGCGCCCCAGGCGACGGTGACGGGCACGTCGGGGATGTCTCCGGTGAACAGGGCGGGCGCCCGGCCGGCCCGCAGGGTCGCGCCGAAGGCGGTGGCGTCCCGCAGGGCGCGCAGATCGGTGATCAGCGTCTCGGTGGGGCAGCTGTCCGGCAGGCCGTTGATGGTGCCGGCCAGGGCGTTGCGCACGGCCGACGTCCCCGCCAGCCGGACCACGACGCCCTCGGGCAGCCACCGCACGCTCTGCCGGGCCGTGGTGAGCATCGCGTAGGTGTGCCGCCGTTCCGCCTCGGTCCAGAACCCGGCCGGTGCGAGGGCCGTCACGCTGCGGGCGAGTCCGGCCTGTCCGAGGTGCAGGGCGATCAGCCCGCCCAGCGAATGCCCGACCACGTGCGGGCGCTCCACGCCGAGTTCCTTGAGCACGGCCCCCAGCCAGGCCACCGCGGTCCGCAGGTCGTGCGGCACCCCCGGACCAAGGTCGGGCGACTCGCCGAACCCGGGGAGGTCGACCGCGATCGTGCGATGCCGTCCGGCCAGCTGCGGCACGACCGCGTCCCAGGCGTGCCGGTGGTGCCCGACACCGTGCAGCAGGAGCAGTGGTTCGCCCTCCCCGCGCTGCTCGTACGCCACGGTCACCGGCCCCAGTCCGAGGGCGCGGCCCTGGACGAACGACGCGGGACTCTTCGCGGCGGTGTCCTCACCGACGCGGCGGTACGCGCCCAGGAGCAGGGGCTGCGTCGCACTCCAGCGGCCGCGGAGGTAACCCGCCGCCGCGCGGACCGAGCGGCCCGGCCGGTCCGCGGCGGCGATGAACGAAGAGATCAGGGCCATGGTCCGACACCTACCTCAC
The DNA here is from genome assembly GCF_042746715.1 of Streptomyces sp. NPDC058741. Classification (NCBI taxonomy): domain Bacteria; kingdom Bacillati; phylum Actinomycetota; class Actinomycetes; order Kitasatosporales; family Streptomycetaceae; genus Streptomyces; species Streptomyces sp. NPDC058741. The sequence goes on from NZ_JBHYQH010000057.1 coordinate 17,524, forward strand.
CGTAGGGCGCACCTTCACCAGAAGGGAGCGCTGTCACGATGGTACGTCCGGTAGGTCCACGGCCGCGGCCGGAGCGGCTGCCCGGGGGGCCGTGAGGGCTCTGCCGCCGGGACTCGTCGGGGCGTGCCGACGCCGCCGGCCCACGGGTCGGCGGACGGGGGCGGTCGTGCGGGCTGGGCGGTCTCAGACCGTAGGGGTACCGGCGGTCCCGGGCGCGGCCACGGCGGCCGGGACCGGGGACGGGGCGGCCCCGGCCGGCTCGCGGCCCCGGGCCTCTTCCTGCGGCAACAGCAGTTCCTCTATGCGGCCCATCATCAGCACCACGCCCAGCATGAGCAGCGGGATGATCACAGCGAGCAGCGCCATGGCATGTCCTTCCCCAGGGAGGTGTGGGGGGTGCGCGGTCCGGGTCTCCCGGAGACGGTGACGCAAACCAGTGCGAACGGCTGCGATCGGCGGCGCTCAGCGGCGATCGGAACCCCCGATCCTGTGTCGCCTCCCGGGGTTCGGGTACGCGGTGCGGGCCCCCGAACCTCTGGAGGGAGACATGCAGCGAGGCAGCGACCGGCTGAGCGTCCACCGGGACGACGAGATGAAGCACGAACTGCGGGGGCTGCTCAGGTCCGGGCACCCCACGCGCAGTGAGGAGTGGCACGACCCGGAACCGACCGCCGAGGACGACCCGGAGGTCGCGTCCGGGCCGGTGACGCCGAGCCGTGCGCCGACGTCCCTGGAGTCGGTGCGGCTGGAGCTGGCCCGGATCCTGGGCCGCAGGGCGTTTCCCGCGAGCGCGGGAGAACTGGTGCGCGCGTTGCGCGGCCACCAGGCTCGCGACGCGCTCGTCGAGGACCTGGAGCGGCTGCCGCACCGGGAGCGCTACGGCACCGTGCAGGAGCTGGCGGAAGCGCTGGTCCGGGTCAGGGAGACCGGCCCGGAGGAGTACGCGTAGCGGCCGCCGGGTGCACCGTGTCGCGCGCCGGGAGGTGCGCCGCGGTGCCCCCGCCGGCCTGGTCGGGGACGGAGGGCCCAGTGAAGGCCGAGTCGGTGAAGGACGTGATGACCCCGGGTGTCGTCGCCGTGCGCCCGGACGCCTCGCTCGTCGAGGCGGCGCTGCTGATGCGCTCGCAGAACATCGGCGCCGTGGTGGTGGCCGACGGGCAGGACGTGATCGGTGTGCTCACCGATCGCGACATCACGGTGCGGGTGGTGGCCGACGGCTCCGACCCGATGACGGTGAGCGCGCGGGCCGTGTGCACGAAGGACCCGGTGACGGTGGGCCCGGAGGACCGGGTGGCGACCGCGGTGACGCTGATGCGGGAGCACGCGGTGCGTCGGCTGCCGGTGGTGGAGAACGGACTGCCCGTCGGGATCGTGAGCCTCGGTGACGTGGCCGAGGCCGAGGACCCCGCCTCGGCGCTCGCCGGCATCAGCCGCGCCGTGCCGAGCGCCTGGAGCGGCCCCTGAGCGCACCAGGGCGGCAACGGTGCGCGCACGGGAGCACCGGACACATGCAGAGCAATGCAGAGCAACAGGAGAGGACATCGAACATCATGCGTATCGCGTTTCTGGTCGCACCCGAGGGCGTCGAGCAGGTCGAGCTGACCGAGCCGTGGCAGGCGGTGAAGGACGCCGGTCACGAGCCCGTGCTGGTGTCGACGAAGCAGGGGGAGGTCCAGGCGTTCCACCACCTGGACAAGGCGGACACCTTCCCGGTCGACGAGGTCGTGGGTGACGCCTCGCCCGGCTCGTTCGGCGGTCTGGTGCTGCCGGGCGGTGTCGCCAACCCGGACTTCCTGCGCATGGACGGCGAGGCCGTGGCGTTCGTCCGGGACTTCTTCGAGCAGGGCCGCCCCGTCGCGGCGATCTGCCACGCGGCGTGGACGCTGGTCGAGGCCGACGTCGTGCGCGGGCGGGTGCTGACCTCGTGGCCGAGCCTGCGGACGGACATCCGCAACGCGGGCGGCACCTGGGTGGACGAGCAGGTGAAGGTCTGCGACCACGGTGCCGGCAAGCTGGTCACCAGCCGCAAGCCGGACGATCTGAAGGCGTTCTGCGAGACGTTCCTGGACGTGTTCGCGGCGCAGGCCGCCTGAGGGCGTGCGCTCCGGTCCGGTCAGGGCTGGCGGGCCCTGGCCGGTAAGGCCTTGCGAGGGGCTCAGGTGCCGGGGGTCGTGGGAGTCACCGACTGCCCGCTCCCGCGCTCCCGGGCCCCTTCGCGCGTGCGGCCAGCGGCCACCGTGCGGTGCGGGTTGCGCCGCAGGTACTCGCCCTCGAGTTGCGCCATGCGCTCGTTGTGGGCCCGCAGCGCGTCGTTCGAGCCGTACAGCAGCGTGTCGTGGCGCGTGCGGTGGATCGTCTCCAGTTCCTTCATGAGCTGCTGGTCGTCCAGCCGGTCAGGGTCCACTCCGGTCATCGCGTCGCCCCGCTCGTCGTGTTCGTTCACGCGGTCCGGGTACCCGCCCCGGGAGCAACTGAGCACCACCCCCGAGCGGCATCCGGAGGGAAGCCATGGATCTCGCTTTTCTGCACCCACTCTACGAACGTCCCGGTCCTTGGGCCTCCGTGTACGTGGACACCTCCCGGCATACGGAGGACACCCCCCACGAGCGGCGGCTGACGGCCCGGGCGATGGCGAGGGGGCTCGCCTCGCAGGGCGCGGACGAGGCGACCTGCCGGGCCGTGCGGAGCGCGGTCGAGGATCTGCGGCACTCTTCCGAACCGCACGGACGGGCCCTCTTCGCCCGGGCCGGCGAGGTGGTCCTCGATCCGCCGCTGGTCCGCGCCCCCCGGGCCGACCGGGCCGAATGGGCGCCGCTGCCCCGGGTCGCGCCGCTGCTGGAGCTGGCCGGCGAGGACCCGGTGTGCGTCGTGGCGTACGTGGACCGCAAGGGCGCGGACTTCGAGCTGCGCAACGCGCTGGGCCGGGAGGACGCGGGCGGTGTGACCGGCCGGCAGTGGCCGGTGCACCGGACCAGTTCGGTGGACTGGTCCGAGCGGCACTTCCCGCTGCGGGTGGAGAACACGTGGGAGCACAACGCCGCGGAGATCGCCGACGCGCTGGCCGTGTGCCAGGAGGAGACGCGGGCCGACCTGCTGATCCTCGTCGGTGAGGACCGCGAGCGGAAGTCCGTGCGCGAGCGGCTGCCCAAGCGGCTGCGCGACCTCGTCGTCGACGCGCCGCACGGCACCGGCAGCCGGCTGCTCGACGCGGACGTGGAGCGGGCCCGCGCGGAGCACGTGGCACGACGGGCCGAGGCGGAGCTGGATCGGTTCCGGGCCGGGCGCACCCCGGACGACGAGGGCCGGGCGGCGGCCGTGGAGGGCGTCCCCGCGCTGGTCGAGGCGGCGCGCGAGCATCGCGTCGACGAACTGCTGATCCGGGTCGACGGGCCCGACGCGCACCGCCAGGTGTGGATCGGGGAGGATGCGGACCAGCTGGCGGTGCGGCGGACGGACCTGAAGATCCTGGGCGAGCAGCACGCGTGGCCGGCCCGGGCGGACGACGCCCTGATCCGCTCCGCGGTGGCGACGGACGCCTCCGCGCTGTCCGTGTCGGAGCAGGAGGTGCCGGTGGGCGGCCTGGGGGCGCTGCTGCGCCGGCCGTGAGCGGGAGCGGGGCCGCTGGGGACCGCCTGACGACGGTTCCTAGCGGGCCCGCTCCACGCGGCGTTCGTCCCAGACCGGGTCCGGGGTCTCCCGGACCCGGCCGTCGCTGCCGAAGACCAGGAAGCGGTCGAAGGAGCGGGCGAACCAGCGGTCGTGGGTCACCGCGAGGACGGTGCCCTCGAAGGCTCCCAGGCCCTCCTGGAGGGCCTCGGCGGACTCCAGGTCGAGGTTGTCCGTCGGTTCGTCCAGCAGCAGCGCGGTCACGCCCTGGAGTTCCAGCAGCAGGATCTGGAAGCGGGCCTGCTGCCCTCCGGACAGTCTGCCGAACGGCTGCTCGGCCTGGTGGGTCAGTTCGTAGCGGCGCAGGCGGGACATCGCGGCGCCGCGGTCCTGTGCGTGTTCCTTCCACAGGATGTCCAGGAGTGTGCGGCCCTCCAGCTCCGGGTGGGCGTGGGTCTGGGCGAAGTGGCCGGGTACGACCCGGGCGCCCAGTTTCCAGTTCCCCGTGTGCGCCACGTCGTCGCCGGCGAGCAGGCGCAGGAAGTGCGACTTGCCGGAGCCGTTGGAGCCGAGGACCGCGACGCGCTCGCCGTAGAAGACCTCCAGGTCGAAGGGTTTCATCAGGCCCGTGAGCTCCAGCTGCTCGCAGGTGACGGCCCGGACTCCGGTGCGGCCGCCCTTGAGCCGCATCCTGATGTCCTGCTCGCGGGGCGGCTCCGGGGGCGGGCCGGCCTCCTCGAACGTGCGCAGCCGCGTCTGGGCGGCCTGGTAGCGGGACGCCATCTCGTGGCTGACGCTGGCGGCCTGGCGCAGGTTCAGCACCAGCTTCTTCAGCTGGGCGTGCTTCTCGTCCCAGCGGCGGCGCAACTCCTCGAAGCGGGCGAAGCGTTCGCGGCGGGCCTCGTGGTACGTGGCGAAGCCGGCGCCGTGGATCCAGGCGTCGGCTCCGGCCGGGCCGGGCTCCAGGGAGACGATCCGCTGCGCGGCGCGGGCGAGGAGTTCGCGGTCGTGGGAGACGAACAGGACGGTCTTGCGGGTCTCGGCCAGTCGCTCCTCCAGCCAGCGCTTGCCGGGGACGTCGAGGTAGTTGTCGGGCTCGTCGAGGAGGAGGACCTCGTCCGTGCCGCGCAGCAGGGCCTCCAGGACGAGGCGTTTCTGCTCTCCGCCGGAGAGGGTGCGCACCTGCCGCCACTGCGCCTTGTCGTAGGGGATGCCGAGCGCCGCCGTGGTGCAGATGTCCCACAGCGTCTCGGCCTCGTAGCCGCGGACCTCCGCCCAGTCGGCGAGGGCCTGCGCGTAGCGGAGCTGGGCCGCCTCGTCGTCGACGGTCATGACGGCGTGCTCGGCGGCGTCGACGGCGCGGGCCGCTTCGCGGATGCGGGGGGCCGCGACGGAGACGAGCAGGTCGCGCACGGTCGTCTCGTCCCGGACGGAGCCGACGAACTGCCGCATGACGCCGAGGCCGCCGCCGACGGTGACGGACCCGGCGTGCGGTCTGATCTCCCCGGCGAGCATCCTGAGCAGGGTCGTCTTCCCGGCACCGTTGGGTCCCACCAGGGCCACGACCGCCCCCTCCCCCACCCGGAACGAGACGTCACCCAGCAGGGCCCTCCCGTCGGACAGGTGGTACTCCAGGTGCGCGACTTCGAGGTGACCCATGGGCGCGATTGTCCGTTGCGGCGCGCGAGCAGGGCAAACACATTTCCGGGGAGCGTCAGACGCGCTCCAGCGGGCGGTGCGCCCCCGACCGGAGCTCCACCTCGACGGGGTCGCCGGGCCGGACGACACCGCCCTCGCGCACCACACTCATGATCCCGGCCTTGCGTACGAGGTTCCCCTCCTGGTCGCGCCCGACCACCTGCTTCAGCAGCCCGTCCCGGAAGGCGTCGATCTGCTGGCAGGGGTTGCGCAGACCGGTGACCTCCAGGACCGCGCCGCCGCCGAGGCGGAGCAGCGTGCCGGTCGGCAGTCCGAGCAGGTCGAGGCCCCGCGTGGTGATGTTCTCGCCGAGGTCCCCGGGGCCCACCTCGAATCCCGCCTCGCCGAGCTCGGCGAACAGTTCCTCGTGCATCAGGTGCACCTGCCGCAGGTTCGGCCGGGTCGGGTCCTGCGCGACGCGCGAGCGGTGCCTGACCGTCACCCCGGCGTGCACGTCCCCCTCCACGCCGAGCCCGGCCAGCAGCCGGATGCTGTCGCGGTTCGGCTTGCTGAACGAGTACTCCCCGTTGCTGCTGACCGCCGTCACTCGACCGCTCATGCCCGTCCCCCCTGTTCGGCGATGCTGATCAGCCGGAGCCTGCCCCGGCGCGCTCGGTGTGTCCACCCCGCCCTCACCGGGTGAGCCGTCGAGTGACGTACCGTCAGTCCATATGGCAGGACGCGGGTCTCATTATTCGGCGGTCGCGTCTACGGTGATCCCATGCCGACCGGAACGGAAGGGGTGGGGTCCGCCATGCCGGAACCACGGGAGACCGCCGTCTACACGCACGGGCACCATGAGTCGGTGCTGCGCTCGCACACCTGGCGGACCGCCGCCAACTCGGCGGCTTACCTGCTGCCTTCGCTCAAGCCGCACATGAGGATCCTGGACATCGGCTGCGGCCCCGGCACGATCACCGCCGACCTGGCGGAGCTGGTGCCGGACGGGCACGTCACCGGGGTCGACCGGGTGCCGGAGATCCTGGAACGGGCTCGGGCCGCGGCGGCCGGCCGCGGGCTCGCCAACCTGGACTTCGCGGTCGCCGACGTGCACGCCCTGGACTACCCGGACGACACGTTCTGCGTCGTGCACGCCCACCAGGTGCTCCAGCACGTGGGAGACCCGGTGGGGGCGCTGCGGGAGATGCGGAGGGTCACCAAGCCCGGCGGATTCGTGGCCGTGCGGGACGCCGACCACGCGGCCATGACCTGGTATCCGCCGTCCGGCGGGCTGGACGCGTGGCGGGAGCTCTACCGCCGGGTCGCCCGCGCCAACGGCGGGGAGCCGGACGCCGGGCGCCGGCTGCGGGCCTGGGCGCTGCGGGCCGGGTTCACGGACGTCACCGCGACCAGTGGCACCTGGACCTTCGCCACCCCCGGGGAGCGGGAGTGGTGGAGCGGGCTGTGGGCCGACCGGACGGTGGAGTCGGCGTACGCGGACCGGGCCGTGCGGGGCGGGCACGCGAGCGCGCGGGAGCTGCGGGGCCTGGCCGATGCCTGGCGGGAGTGGGGCGCGCGGGAGGAGGGGTGGTTCGCCGTGCTGCACGGAGAGATCCTGTGCCGGAAGCCGGACTGAACGAGGCAGGGATCCGTGCGGCTGCGCGCCGCCTCCCCGGGGCGCGTCAGTCCCTGGGAAGCAGCGGCCCGAGCGGCCCCAGGTCCAGGTTGAGGTCCTCGGGCAGCAGACCGTAGCGGTCGCGCAGTTCCGCCATGCGCTCCTCGAGCAGCATGAGCGTCAGCCCGATCCGCTCCTCCTGCTCCTCGCTGAGGTCGCCCACGTCGAAACGGCGCAGCGCCTGGCGCTCCATGAGCTGGCGCAGCAGCTCCACCACCGTCAGCACGAGCTTGATCAGGTCGCGCTCGACGGTGTCGGGCTCCAGCTCCAGCCGGTTGCCGCCCGGGCGGGGCTCGTGCGGGGGGTTCTCGGGCTCCGGGGACGTCACAGCAACTCCTCGAACGGTGAGGGCACCTGCGCGTTCACCGAGCTGATCAACGCGTTGAGATCGATACGGACGAGGTCGACATCGGCGATCCGCAGCGTGATGTCCCCGGTGATGACGACCCCGCCGGCGAGCAGCCGGTCGAGCAGGTCCACGAGGGCGACCTCACGGCGTTCCACGACGGTCACGACTTCTCCTCGCCGGTCATGCGGTGTCTCCCGCGAACGAGTAGGCCGCCCACGGGCCGGTGAGTTCGACCCTCATCCCGGGCACCTCGCCCTTGGTGCGGTCCACCAGTTCCACGAACTCCTCGGAGTGCGCGCGGGGGACGAGGTAGGCGGCGTTCAGCACGTTCCTGCCCGTCGCCTTCGACAGCGCGGGATTCTGCGGAGCGTGCAGCCGGGAGTCCTCCGCGAAGGCGGACAGCTCTTCGTGCAGACGGGTCGAGAAACGCTCGGCCTTCTGCCACATCTCCTCGTGCGATCGGGTCTGCATACGGCGCTGCCGCAGGTAGTCCCGGCCCGACGCGGCCTTCTGCGCGGGCCGGGCGCTCTCCTGCGGTTCGGACTCGGCGTACACCTTGACGCCCCACTCGACGCGGCCCTCCAGCCGGTCGAGTGTGCGCAGGAACTCCTCCTCGCGGGCCTCCATCATCGTCCGTACGCCGCTGTCGTCGTGGAAGACGGTGCCGAGCCGCAACGGCAGCGGGGTCGTGACGGTGGTGAGCGCGTCGATGACGCCCTGGTGGGCCCGCGCGGTGGCGGTGAGCCAGTCCAGGTCCTCCAGATGCGCGCGGAGCGGTTCCTCCGCGAAGTCCCGCTCCGGCACATGGCTGACGACGGCCACGAGGCCGCGGTGGGTCAGCGCCCTGGGCGGGTCACCGGCCACCCCCGTGAGCTGGGCCTGGAGCGGCGTTCCGAAGGGGCGGCAGACGGCGTAGACGTACCGCAGTCCGGTCACGGTGCCTCCTTCTTCTCCGCGCGGCCGGGCTCCAGCTCCTCCAGCCGCGCCAGCCTCTCGCGCAACTCGGCGTTCTCACGGGTCAGTTCGTCACGACGGGCCCGCGAGGAGAGCGACGGGTCGCTCTCCCACCAGTCGATGCCCATCTCCTTCGCCTTGTCCACGGACGCCACGATCAGCCGGAGCTTGATGGTGAGCAGTTCGATGTCGAGCAGGTTGATGCGGATGTCGCCCGCGATCACGATGCCCTTGTCGAGCACCCGTTCCAGGATGTCGGCGAGATTGGCGCCGCCGCCCTGGCCGTAGGGTTCGGGCATCCTGCTGGGCATCGTCATCGCCGGCTCCCCGCCTCCGCGTGCTCGTCCTCGTACTCCTCGGCGTCCTCGTCCTCGTACTCACCCTCGGGCTCGTCCTCGGACCCCTCCTCGGGCTCCTCCTCGTCCTCGTACTCGCCCTCCGGCTCCTCGTCGTATCCGGCCTCTTCCTCTTCCTCGTCCTCGTACTCGCCCTCGGGCTCCTCCTCGGACCCCTCCTCGGGCTCCTCCTCGTCCTCGTACTCGCCCTCCGGCTCCTCGCCCTCGGGGTGCTGCTCCTCCGCCTCGGACTCCTCCTCGGCGACGGCGTCATCGTGGCTGCGGACGACCTCGCCGTCGCGGATCTCTCCGCGCCAGCCGTCCTTCGCCTCACCCTTGATCGTGATGAAGCGCACGAAGTTCTTCAGGTCGAGCCGGGCGCGACGGCCCTGGGCACGCCAGATGTTGCCGGTCTTCTCGAACAGGCCGGAGGGGTAGTACTCGATGACCAGCAGCACGCGGGTGAGGTTCTCACCGAGCGAGTGGAAGGAGACCACGCCCTTCGTGGTGCCCTTGGCTCCCTCCGACGTCCACGCGATGCGGTCGTCGGGGACCTGCTCGGTCGTCTTCGCCTTCCAGCTGCGGTTGGACCACCAGATCTTCGCCTGCCAGTCCGAGGTGGTGTCGTCGGCGCGGCTCGCGCTCTTGACACCCTTGGCGAAGGTGCTGAAGTCCTGGTACTGCGTCCACTGGTCGTAGGCGGTGCGCACCGGCACGCCGACGTCGATGTGCTCGATGATGACGGTGGGCTTGCTGCCGGAGCCGCTCTTGCCCTTCTTGCCCTTGCCGCCGCCGACCAGGTTCTTGAAGCCGTCGGTGACCTTGTCCTTGAGGTGTGAGCCGCCGGTCTCCATTGCGGCGCGCAGCGGTCCCTTGCCCTGAGCCAGCTTGCGGCCGCCGTCGAGAGCGAGCTTGCCGAAACCGGGGCTGTTGCCCTCGGCGATGTCGTTCAGCTTGCCGGTGGTCTCTCCCAGCTTGTGGCCGACGCCGGTGAGCAGACGCGTGGCCTGGGCCGCGAGGTACTCCTGCAACTCGGCCTTGAGCCGGTCGACGGCCTCGCTGTGGGCCACCTCGGTGAGCGGGTTCTTGGACGCTCCGCGCGCGGCGGAGGACGCCGATCCGACGGTGTCGGCCATCACTCACCGCCTCCCTTCGACGTCCGGGAGCGGGCGCTGCCGCCCCTGCTGCCGGCGGTCGCCTTCTTCGCGGCCGTGGTCTTCTTCGCCACCGTCCTGCGGGCCGCCGTCTTCTTGGCGGGCGCCTTCCTGGCGGCCTTCTTGGCGGGGGCCTTCTTCGCCGGCGCCTTCTTGGCGGGTTCCTTCCGCGCCTCGGGTTCCGACTCGCCCTCCTCCTCGGGACCGGAGTCCTCGCGGTCCTCGGCCTCGGGCTCCTCGTCCTCCCGCTCCTCGGCCTCGGGCTCCTCCTCGTACTCGTCCTCGTCGGCGTCCTCGTCGCGCCGGCCGGACACCGCCCCCGACAACTGGTCGCGCATCTGGGCGGTACGACCGTGCAGACGGTCGGCGAGCGCGTCGATCTGGCGCTCGACCATCGCCCCGGAGGCCGCCTTGCCGACGCCGCGCAGGTCCTCGCGCAGCTGGTCGCCGATCTCCTTGAACTGCGGGTTGTTCCGCAGCTGCTGCTGGAGCAGGTCCGCGACCATGCGCGGGCTCAGGTTCAGCTTCTTACCGGCGACCAGGCCGCCGACGGCCACCGCCATCTTCAGCTTTTTGGTACGTCCCAGGAGATATCCGGCCCCCACCGCGAGGCCCAGTCCCATTCGGTTCATCGTGTTGTCCCGTTGCCTGTTCCCGCGCTCCTGCGCGAAGCGGTCTCCAACCGGTCGAGGAGGTCGTCCTCAAGTCGGTCGAACTCTTCCTCGGTGATCTCTCCGGCCTCCAACTGCTCCTCGAGGCGGGCCAGTTCGGCCCGGACCGTAGCGGGGTCGTAGTAGATCCGCTCTGCCTCCTGGAGTACCTGTCCGATGGCCCAGGCGCTGCCGCGTGCCGGTGCGAGCGGCAGCAGCAGCACCTCGGAGATCAGGCCCATGTCGTCACCCCGCTCCGGTGTCCGTGCCGCTCGCCGCGGTGCTCGCGTGCTCGGCCGGACCGGGCTCGACGAAGCTGTACGGCGGCAGCGGGCCGTTGACCCGCACCTCCAGGTGCGGCATGTCCCTGCGAAGCTGCTCGACCGCGGCCAGGAAGGAGTCGGCCGCCTCCCGGTTCACCAGGTACGACACGTTCGCCAGCCAGCCGGTGGACTCGGGGCCCACGCTCACGTCGTCGGCGGCCCCTTCCAGGGCACGCTCCACCGCGGCGCCGTCGTCGGCCTCCTTGGCCTTGACCGCGGCGGCGACCATCTCGCCGAGCCGGATCTTGTCGTCGTAACTGCCCCCGCCTGCCTGCCGGTTGGCCTCCGCGAGACCGCGGATGTCGGGGCTCTCGGCCATCACCTGATGCAGGACGGCCTCTTCGACGTGATTGGCCTTGACGTTGTACTCGACGCAGTTGTCGAGGGCACGCAGCCGCTCCTTGTAGTGCTCGGCACGCTCGGCGAGCACCCCGGTGACGGACTTGTCGTCCGGGGCGACACTGCCGAAGCGCATCGGCAGGACGCATCCGGCGGCGCCCGCCTCGCTGAGCACGTTCTGGTGGGCGAGCAGGTCCTTGCGCTTGGGCCGCAGCCCCTCCGGGGCGTCACTGACGACGGCCGCCAGGTCGCCCTCCCGCAGGATCCGCACCTGTCGGGGCGGGTCGCCCACACCGCCCGTGCCCTCGGGGAGGGCCGGATGCGAGCTCGCCGCGATGCCGTAGACGTAGGTGCTCACTCCTGCTCCTCCTTCCGGCGAGCCGACGTCTTGCGGGCTCGCGGACGCGACTCCGTCTCACTCTCGCCGCGCCCCTGCTTGAAGGCGTCGGAGATGGTCTCGGCGGCACCGGAGAGCGCCCCCTTGGACTTGCCCCGGGCGCCGGACTCGGTCATCTCCCCGACCAGGTCGGGCAGGCCCGGGTCCTTGCGCGGCCCGGACTCCAGGTCGAGGCGGTTGCACGCCTCGGCGAATCGCAGATACGTGTCGACGCTGGCTACGACCACACGGACGTCGATCTTGAGGATCTCGATACCCACCAGGGACACACGAACGAACGCGTCGATCACGAGCCCCCTGTCCAGAACGAGCTCAAGCACGTCGTAGAGGCCGCTGCTGCCGCCTCCGCCACCGGACTGCTGAGCCGGTACGACACTCATGCCGGATCTTCCTCCTTGTGTATGCGTACGGGTTCTTGTGCATGCGTACGGGTTCGGTCGGGCGGCCTAGCGGCCGCCGGACCTGCGCGCGTCGGAACGACCGCGTTCGTAGCGGCGGACGCGCCGGTAGCCCGTGAGCTGCCCCTCGCTGTCGAGCTCCACCTGGTAGCTCGCCATCAGACTCATCGTGTCCGGCACGCGCTCGAGCTCGAGCACCTCGACCTCCAGCGCCCAGCCGTCCTCCGTCTGCTCGAAGGACGACACGGACTCGGCCTCCATGCCGGTGAGTTCCGCGAGCTGGCCGCGCGCCTGGCGCAGCACCTCCATCGGGCTCGGCCGCTTCGGGGCGGACCGGGTCTGCTTCGTCCTGCTGGTCCTTCTGGTACTGCTCGAATCCTGTGAGCCCTGAGCCTTCTGTGAACTCTGTGGCTCTTGCGTGTTGTTTGTGTTCGACATGGCCACCTCCCCCTCCGTGTGGCCGCAAGCGTGTTCGCCAAACCTCCATGGGCGCACGCATCTGCCACCCGCCCGGCCGGAGGCGGGTCGTGTCAGCCCCGCAGGGCCTCCAGCCGCCGCCGGGCCGGACCCAGCGAGCGTCCCCGGCCGAGCAGTCCCGACCAGGGATCCGGGCGGGCCTGCTCGACGGCGTCGACGCGGCCCATTCACGCGGGCGGTGCTCCGGGGTGTTCTTCTGCATGGCGGTCCGTCGAGCCCGTCCGGGTGCCGCTGCAGCATCAGCGGCCGACCGCGCAGGTGAGGCAGCAGGAAGGGCGCGACGGCACGGTGGTACCCCACCAGGTCGCCCTTGGTGTATAGCGCGGCGCCCCCGCCGCCGGGGAAGGGCACCTTGTCCGGCCGGTGCACCTCCACCGTGCGGCGGCCCGCCCGCACCGTCACCCCGTCTTCGCCGCTCACCGCACGACCGCCTCCTCGACCAGCAGCCGTCCGGCCGCCGCGATGGACTCCGCGTCGATGCCCGCGGCGCGCAGCTGCTCCTCGGGGGACGCCGAGCCGGGCATCGCCCGTACGGCCAGCCGCACCAGGCGCGGCACGGGCCGTCCGTCGGTGAAGGCGTCGAGGACCGCGTCGCCGATGCCGCCCTCGGGGTGGTGGTCCTCCACCGTCACCAGGCAGCCGGTCTCCTGGGCGGCCCGGCGCAGCGTGGCCCGGTCGACGGGCTTCACCGAGTACAGGTCGACGACCCGCGCGCGGATGCCCTCCTGCTCCAGGGCGTCGGCGGCGGCCAGCGCCTCGTGCACGGTGACGCCCGCCGCGACCAGGGTCAGCCGGTCCTCGCCGGAGGCGCGCAGCACCTTGCTGCCGCCGACCGGGAAGTCCTCACCGGGGCCGTAGACCACCGGGCTCTCGCCGCGCGAGGTGCGCAGATAGCGGATGCCCTCCAGACCGGCCATGGCGCCGACCAGCCGCGCGGTCTGGTTGGCGTCGCATGGGTACAGCACGGTCGAGCCGTGCACCGCCCGCATCATGGCCAGGTCCTCCAGGCCCATCTGGCTGGGCCCGTCCTGGCCGATGGCGACGCCTGCGTGGGAGCCGACGAGGTTGATGCCGGAGCCGCTGACGGAGGCCATGCGGATGAAGTCGTACGCCCGGGTCAGGAACGCCGCGAACGTGGCGGCGTACGGCACCCAGCCGCGGGACGCGAGCCCCACGGCGGAGGCGACCAGCTGCTGCTCGGCGATGTAGCACTCGAAATAGCGGTCGGGGTGCTCCTTGGCGAAGAACTCGGCGCGGGTGGAGTCGCCGACCTCGCCGTCCAGGGCGACGATGTCGCCGCGGCCGGTGCCGAGCGCGGCCAGCGCCTCGCCGAACGCGTTGCGGGTGGCGACCTCCTCGCCCTCGTCCCAGGTGGGGAGCTCGAAGCCGCCCGTCTGGACGGAGTGCAGCATGCGGGCGGCGGGCGGCTCCTGCACCCGGACGCGGAGGTCCCGGGGCCCGCCGAGCTCGGCGATCGCGTCCTCGGCCTCCGGCAGCGGCTTGCCGTGCAGGCCCTCGCGGTCCTCGACGGCCTCGACGCCCTTGCCTTTGAGGGTGCGGGCGAGGATCGCGGTGGGCTGGCCCTTGGTGGAGGCGGCCTCGCCGTAGGCGCGATCGACGGCGTCCACGTCGTGGCCGTCCACCTCGATGGTGTGCCAGTCGAACGCCCGGAAGCGGCGGGCGTAGGCGTCGAGGTCGTGTCCGTGCCGGGTGGGGCCGCGCTGGCCGAGCCGGTTGACGTCGACGATCACGGTGAGGTTGTCCAGGTGCTCGTGCCCGGCGTGCTCGGCGGCCTCCCACACGGATCCCTCGGCCATCTCGCTGTCGCCGCACAGCACCCAGGTGCGGTAGCCGGTGCGGTCCAGCCGCTTGCCCGCCAGGGCGATGCCGACGCCGACGGGCAGGCCCTGCCCGAGCGAGCCGGTGGCCGTCTCGACCCACGGCAGGCGTTGCGGGGTGGGGTGCCCCTCGAGACGGCTGCCTTGCTCGCGGAAGGTGAGCAGCTCCTCGTCGTCGATGGCGCCGGCCGCCTTGTACGCGGCGTACAGCAGCGGCGAGGCGTGGCCCTTGGACAGCAGGAAGCGGTCGTTGCCGGGGTGGGCCGGGCGGTCGAAGTCGTAGCGGAAGTGGCGGGCGAGCAGCACGGCCACGAGGTCCGCGGCGGACATCGAGGAGGTCGGATGCCCTGAGCCCGCGGCGGCGGCCTCCCGCACGCTGTCCACCCGCAGCTGCTGAGCGAGGTCGGTGAGTTCACCGGTGTTCATGAGTCTCCTTTCGCGGAGCCGTCCGGAAGGTCGTCGCGCTTGACGGGGCCGGGGGCGGGGGCGGTCTCGGGCCCCGGCGGTGGCTGTTCGGGCGGGGGGTGAGGGGTGGGGACGGGCTGGTTTCTGGCGGGCCCACCACCGGGCTGGCTCCGCGCGGGCTCACCACCCGGCCGGCTCTTCGCAGGCTCACCACCCGGCCGGCTCTTCGCAGGCTCACCGCCCGGCTGGTTCTTCGCAGGCTCACCACCCGACCGGCTCCGCGCGGGCTCACCACCCGGCTGGTTC
>NZ_JBHYQH010000058.1:0-24933 GCF_042746715.1 Streptomyces sp. NPDC058741
CGGGGGCGCCGCCGGACGCGGGGGCGCCGCCGGACGCGGGGGCGCCGCCGGACGCGGGGGCGCCGCCGGACGCGGGGGCGCCGCCGGACGCGGTGGTGCCGCCGGTGAGGGCGGTGACGCTGTCCTGGAGGGCCTGTTCGCCGTCGGCGGTGAGGGGCCGCAGGGTACGGCGCCGGTCGGGGGCCTCCTCCAGGGCGACGTGGGCGTTGGTGCCACCGAAGCCGAAGCCGCTGACGCCGGCGTAGCGGCGGGGGGCGGCGGGCCAGGGCTGGTGCTCGGCGACCACGCTCAGGCGGTTGCGCTCGAAGTCGATGTGCGGGTTCGGTTCGTCGAAGTGGAGGCTGGCGGGGAGTTCGCCGTGGTGCAGGGCGAGGGCGGTCTTGAGCAGGCCGACGACTCCGGCGGCGGGCTCCAGGTGCCCGAAGTTGGTCTTGGCGGAGCCCAGGCGCAGGTTCTCGGTGCGGCCTTCGGCGAAGACGGTGCCGAGTGCCTCCGCCTCGACGGGGTCGCCGAGGAGGGTGCCGGTGCCGTGCGCCTCGACGTAGGAGACGTCGCGGGGTTGCACTCCGGCGTCCTGCCAGGCGGCGCGTACGACGTCGGCCTGGGCCTGCGGATTGGGGGCGGTCAGGCCGTTGGAGGCGCCGTCGTTGTTGACGGCGGTGCCGCGGATGACGGCGTAGACGCGGTCGCCGGCGGCGAGGGCGTCGGACAGGCGGCGCAGGACGACGACGCCGGCGCCCTCGCCGCGCACGTATCCGGCGGCGCCCGCGTCGAAGGCGCGGCACTGGCCGTCGGGGTTCATGCCGCCGAACTTGGTCATGGCGACGGTGGTGTGCGGGTGCAGCATCACGTTGACGCCGCCGGCGAGGGCGAGGTCGCTCTCGCCGCGGCGCAGGCTCTGCACGGCGAGGTGGGTGGCGGTGAGGGAGGAGCTGCACGCGGTGGCGACGGCCATCACCGGGCCCTGGAGGCCGAGGGTGTAGGCGATGCGGGCGGGGATGACGGAGTTGTCCCAGCCGACGGCGGAGTGGGTGCCGATGGCCTCGGGGTCGGCGCCGGTGGCCAGGTGGTACTCCTGGGCCATCGCGCCGAGGAACACACCGGTGCGGCTGCCGGACAGGGAGCCGGGCACGATCCGGGCGTCCTCCAGGGCGGCCCAGGCGACCTCGAGCGCCATGCGCTGCTGGGGGTCCATGTGCCGGGCCTCGGCCGGGGAGATGCGGAACAGTTCGGCGTCGAAGCGGGAGACGTCGTCGAGGAAGCCGCCCCAGCGGGTGTTCATCCTGCCGGGCGCGCGGGGGTCGGGGTCCAGCCACTCGTGGACGTTCCAGCGGTCGGCGGGCACCTCGCGGACCGCGTCCAGGCCGTCGGTGAGGGCCTGCCAGAGCTGTTCGGGAGTGTCGACGCCGCCGGGCAGCCGGCAGCCGAGGCCGACGACGGCGATCGGTTCGCCGTCCTCGGCGCGGACCGGGGCCGCGGGGGCGGCGGGGAGGGGGGCGGTGCCGGCCAGATGGGCGGCGAGGGCGGTGATCGTCGGGTACTGCCACACCACCCAGCCGGGTACGGGCCGGTCCAGGTGCTGCGAGAGGGCGGCGACGAGGGACACGATCCGCATCGAGTCCAGCCCGAGGTCGCGCAGGGGCCGGCCGGTGTCGACGGACTCGGGCGTGACGTCCAGCAGGGCCGCGACCGATGTCCGCAGGAAGGCGGTGACGTCCTCGGCGGAGGTCGTGTCCCGGCCGGCGCCGCTGTTCACCTGGGCATAGCTCATCTGCTCATCCTCGAAGCTCGTGGGAAGCGAACGACCGGTGCCCGAGGCGGGCTGGGGGCGCGGGTGCTGCACGGCGCCTGTCCCAGCCTCGGCAGGCCTTCTCGAGCCCGGGTCGAGACGGGATCCATCCGTGCGGACCCGGCGGCGGAGCGGCACGGTTCTCTGGCGGCGGTCCCCGGCCGGCCGGTGTCGGCCGCGGACGCACCCCGGCGGTGAAGCTCTCCGGGGTGCGCCCGCGCGTGGTGTCAGCCGGCCGGGGCGGGGTTCACCGCCGTCCCCGGGGCTCCCGGCCGGTGGGGGCGGGAGCGGGGGCGGTGCTCGGTGTGCCGCTGCCCTGCTCGGGGCTCAGCGGGCCGGTGCCGCCGTACGCCTTGCGCTGCTGCGGCGTCAGGGTGCGGGAGCCGGCGACGGCCGAGTAGACGCTCACGGACTGGGTGGGGGTGCGCTCCATGGTCGTGCGGTCGACCTCGTACAGGCCGAAGCGGGCCGCGTAGCCCGAGAGCCACTCGAAGTTGTCGAGCAGGCTCCAGTGGTAGTAGCCGCGCACGTCGGCCCCGGCGGCGCGGGCCGCGGCGATCTGTTCCAGCGTGCGCACGAGGTGCTCGGTGCGGCGCGCGGGGTTCTCGGTGGCGATACCGGACTCGCTCACCAGCAGCGGAATGCCGGGGTAGCGCTTGGCGTACTCCTTCAGCACTCCCGTCATGCCCTGCAGGGCGCCCTCGTAGCCCATGGCGGGCACGAAGTACGACGGGTCGCGGTAGGGAAGGCACGGGGCGGTGGTGCACAGGTCGACACCGATCACCGGGTACGTCTGGCCGGTGCCGGTGCCGCCCTCGGCGGAGACGCCGATACGGGCGTAGAGCTGCGGGCCCAGCCAGTCGAGGGTGCCCTTCCAGTCGGGGTGGCGTTCGTCGGGCCTGCCGTCCAGGTCGCTGTCGAACGTGCCGTCCCGCAAGGCGTCGACGAACCCGAAGTCGAGGTACTGGCGGTAGCGGTCGCGGGCCTCGATGTCGCGGCGGTCGTCGCTCAGCTTGCCGTCGCGGATGGGCACGTACTCCTGGGCGCCCACCGTCAGGCCCACGCTCGACGCGGCGCCGTCCCGGTCGGCGTCGACCCGGTCGTACTTCTTCACGGCCCGGTACATCGCCACGTGCGCCTGGAGGTAGCCGCGCTGCGCCGCGGTGAACCTGGGCAGGTTGGCCGGGTTCAGGTTGGCCTTGCCGGGCGGACCGGCGCCGAACGCGTGGGCGAAGGTCATGTAGACCATCGGCTCGTTGACCGTCACCCACTCGTCGACGCGGTCGCCGAACCGCCGGGCGAGCAGCTCGGCGAACTCGGCCATCTCGGACACGACGAGCCTGCCGCCCTGCGGGTGGTCCAGCCCGCACAGGTTGGTGTCGCTCGGGCCGTGCGCACAGGCGACGTCGCGCGGGTCGTCGACCCACACCGGGTTGGCGAAGTGATGCAGCGTCACCATGGGGCGGATGCCCTTGGCCGCGAGTGCGTCGAGCTGCTTGCCGTAGTGGTCGAGGGCCGCCTCGTCGATCTTGTCCCGTTCGGGTTCGACCCTGGACCACTCGATGCTGAAGCGGTAGGAGTCGACGTTCAGGTCGTCGACCAGGTCCACGTCCTCGACCGCCCGCGTGTAACCGCCGACGCCGTCGCCCACGAACGGGCTCTTGCCCAGGCCCTCGGGGGCCGGCTTGGTCCACAGGTACCAGTCGTTGTTCGTGTTCCGGTCCTCGATCTGCGTGGCCGAGCTCGACACCCCGAAGCGGAAGCTTCCCTTGCCCGAGGGCTGCGAGAGCGAACCGATGGCCGGGAAGGTGATGCGCCCGCGGCCCGCTGCGCCGTCCTCCGGTGCGGGCGAGCCCTGCGCTCCCATGGGTGTGAGGGCGACAGCCAGCGCGGCAGCCGCCGCCACGGTCGTGCCTATCAGTCGTTTCACGGTGTCTTCCTCGTTGCGGAGACGGTTGTCGTCGGGGGCTGCCGCCGGTTCTGCCCGACCCGACCGGGCGCATGCGACAGCGGCCGTGTCAGCCCGCGAGTGGCGACACGGCCGCTGCGAACACGCACCCTGGTCGGGTCGGCGGCGGGCGAAGCACGCGAGATGCTGTCCCGTCACTCTCCCCGGGTCCGCTCGAGGTCCGCTGGAGCTCAGGCGGTGCGGCGGGCCAGGTACTCCTCCACGGCGTCCGCGGCGAGGGCCGGGCCGTCGACCTCGCGCATGCGCCGGCCCATGTCCTTGGTGCGCTCGGCGACCGCCTGGTCCGCGGCGACGTCCTCGACGCTCTTGCGCAGCGACTCGGCCGTGAAGTCCTCACGCGGCAGCAGCCGGCCGAAGCCGAGCTCGTCCACCCGCATGCCGTTGGCGCGCTGCTCGCTCATCTGCGGGATGACGATCATCGGCACGCCGTTGTAGAGGGACTCCATGACGCTGTTCATGCCGCCGTGGGTGACGAACAGCGAGGCGCGCTTCAGCACGTCGAGCTGCGGGAAGCTGCGGCGCACGTCGAAGTTCCGCGGCAGCGTGCCCAGTTCCGCCGGGTCGAGGGTGTCGCCCACCGACAGCAGCACCTGCCAGTGACTGTCGCCGAACGCCTCCACGCCGGTGTGGAAGAACTCCGGCCAGCCGGTGGCGGCGGTGCCGAGGGACAGGTAGAGCACCGGGCGGTCCTCGGACTCCGGCCGCCACGTCCCCTGGAACGCCGACCGGTCGCCCAGGCAGGGGCCCGCGAAGACGAAGCGCTCGTCGAAGGTGTCCCCGTCGTAGTGGAAGTCCCTCGGCAGGAAGATGATGCCGAGGCCGGCCGGCTCCATGAGGAACTCCATGGCCGTCTTCCCGGGGAACCCGAGCTCCGGCAGCATCCCCTCCAGCTTGGCGATCATCTCCATGACCTTGGGGTCGGTCATCTCGGCCATGGGGAACTTGGCCTGGATGGAGAAGTGCTCGTTGAACCCGTACGACGGGAAGAGCCGCACCAGGGGGATGTCGTGCTGTGCGGCGTAGAAGCGGGCCCCCCACGCCATGAAGTCGTGGAGGATCACGTCGGGGCGGTTCTCGCCGTAGAAGCCCTCGACCTGGGCGGCCAGCGATGTCGCCTCCTCCAGCGTGCGCAGCCCCTCGCCCGAGATCGCCTCGGGGGTGAACGGGTTGGTGTAGTACTCCCCGAAGACCGAGGTGTAACGGACCGGTTCCGCACCCACTGCCTCGATGGCCGGGGCGAACCGGTCCGTGGTCGTGCACGAGACCCGGTGGCCGCGCCGCACGAGTTCCGCCACGACCCCCAATGTCGGGTTCAGATGCCCAAATGCAGGGAAATTAAAGAATGCGACGTGGGAGGTCATGACAACACCTTCTTCGGGCTCGCAGAAATTGCGCTCACGGCGATCCGGCACTGTACCAGCGACGCCGTGCCGGCGCTCCGCGTCCTCGAGCGCGACGGTTCAGAACGGGACCGTCATCCCCAGGGCTCCCCGCAGACTTCCCAGCTGGCCGCCGTGGTAGGCGTCGTGCATCTGCACCAGCGACAGCGCGGACCCGAGCTTGGCGAGACGGGTCTTCCAGTAATCGTCAAGCGGGGCTCGAATCTCGACGGGAGTCTCGCGGTGCAGATCCTCGGCGCTGAGCGTGCCGACCAGTTCACGCAGTCGCCGGTGGATCCGCTTGTACAGGCCGAGCATCTCCGCCAGTGACGGGGCGTTCTCCCAGTCGACCTGATCGCAGTCGCCCGCCCACTTTTCGTAGAATTCCAGAGAAAGGGCTATTCCGCCTTCCTGATAGAGACCCGACACATAGTCCTTGGAACACATCAGGTGGCCGAGGAACCACAGGGCGGGCATATGTCCGGGCGGCGCCGTGCGGGCGCTTTCCTCGTCGAATCCGTCGATGAGTTGCAGGATCATCTCGTAGGCCAGGTCGAATTCCTGCAGCAGGTGGGCGCCGAGGGCGTCCGTGCCGGGCTCCGCGGGGGCGATCGTCATGTCCTCTTCCTCTCTCTCTGTTCGGCGAGCCTGGCCCGTACCTCGTCGAAGGTGGGCAGGACGGGCGAGCTGCTCACCCAGCGCGTGCCCTCCCAGGCATAGGCCAGGTTCTTCGTCTTGCGCACCGCGTTCATGTGGCCCTCGGACGTCAGGAACGCCTGCAGCGACTCCTCGTCCGTCCACACCGCGAGCGCACGCGAACTCATCCAGCACTTCTCGGAGATGGCGAACGTCGCGGCGAGCAGGCCTTCGCAACGCCACAGTTCCTCCAGGAGCACCCGGTTGAGGTCGGTGGCCACCTCGATCGCGCCGGGCCTGGGCCAGCCTCCGGACGTGGCCACCACATAGGTGGGCGGAAGGGGCCCCTTCAGGGCGCCCGTGGCGGGGTCGATGGCCGGCCCGGTCCAGGGGACGACGATCTCCAGGTCCGCCTCGTCGCAGGCGGCGAACTCCTCGACGGTGGCCGGCACGGGGCGGGCCGCCGGGTCGACGCCGGTCTCCACGGTCATCTCAGGCCGCCTTCCGACGCACCGGCAGCTGCACGAACTCGGAGATGAGCAGGCGCAGCACGAGCATCTTCGACTCGCCGTGCAGCTCCAGGGTCGGCAGGACCGGAAGCAGGGCCCGGACCATGGCGCGCAGCTCGGTCCTCGCCAGGGCGGCGCCGATGCAGCGGTGCTCGCCGTTGCCGCCGAAGGCGATGTGACGGTTGGGCTTGCGGGTGATGTCGAAGCGGTAGGGGTCGGGGAAGACCTCGGGGTCGCGGTTGGCGGCCGGGAAGAACATCGCCACCGTCTCGCCCTTGCGGATGCGCTGTCCGCGGATCTCGGTGTCCTGCCGGGCGGTGCGGGCCATGACCACGGCGACCGACGTCCACCGCAGGATCTCCTCCACGGCCCCGTCGAGCAGGGAGGGGTCGTCGATCAGCAGCTGCAGCTGGCCGGGGTTCTCCAGCAGGGCCTTCAGGCCGCCGGTGATGGCGTTGCGGGTGGTGCCGTTGCCGGCCTGCACCAGGTTGAAGAGCTGGTACGACATGTCGTGGAACTCCAGGGGGTTGCCCAGGACGGAGGCGCGGGCGAGCCGGCTGAGCACGTCCGTACCGTTGGCGCCGCCCTCCTCCATGCGCTTCCTGGCCAGCGCGGACATGTACTGGTCCAGCTCCACCATGGCGCGCATGAAGCGGGCCATGGCCTCCTCGCCCTCCTCCTGCTTGTAGCCCTTGTGGAAGGCCGCCGCGGTGTCCTGGTGGACGCGGAAGAGGTGGTCCCAGTCCTCGTTCGGCACCCCGAGGAGTTCGAAGATGGCGGCGAGCGGCAGCCGGCCGGCGAGGTCGTGGGCGACGTCGGCGGTGCCCTCCTCGTCCAGCTTCTTCAGGAAGTCGGTGACATAGGAGGTGGACAGCTCGAAGAAGCGCTCCTCCATCGCCGCGGTCGCCTTCGGCGTGAAGCACGGGTACATCGCCTGCCGGACCTGCCGGTGCAGCGGCGCGTCCATGAAGCCCAGACCGGCGGGGTAGTCCGCGACGTGGCCGTAGACCTGGCCGCGGCGCTCCCGCTCCATCTCCCACGGGTCGATCTCGTCCGGGGTCTCGACGGCGGTGCGCTCGCGGCAGGAGAACAGCTCCGGGTTGCGCGCGACCCAGGAGATGTCCTCGTGCCTGGTCAGCGCCCAGAACGGCTCGTAACCGGGGCGGTGGTACCAGTGGACGGGAGACTCCTGCCGGAGCCGGTCCCACTCCTGCCACGGGTAGCCCTTGTCGTCGTACAGGTGCTCACTGGTGATGTCGATCTCTGCGAGCGGTTGCATGGGCACTTACCTCTTTCGGCTCGGGGTGTTCTTGAGCAGGAACTCGACGATCGACGCCACCGTCCCGTCGCGCCGGTCGGGCGCGTCGAAGCCCGGAGCGAGCACGGTGGCCCGCGGCGCCTCGGCGGCGATCCGCTCGGCCAGCGCGCGGGGCTGGCGCACGCGGTCTCCCGCGAGCACCAGCAGCGGGGCGGGGAGGGTGGCGATCCACTGGTCCGGCACGGAGAAGTGGGCCCGGTCGTCGGGGAACATCGCGTCCCGGAAGCGCACCAGCAGGGTGATGTACTTCTCGCGCCGGAAGGCGAGCATCTCCTTGCGGAATTCCTCGTCGTCGTGCAGCCGCGCCGCGAACGGGCCGGCCTGGAGGTTGCGGGCGAAGACACCGTCGCGGGCCGCGGCCTCGAAGACCGCGCCGAGGCCCTCGGTCTCCGGGTCGTCGAACCCGGCGGCCCGCACCAGCCTCATCGTCGCGTCGAAGAGCCCGAAGAAGTCGCCCAGCGAGTGGTCCGCGTCCCGGCCGGCCGGCTCCTGCGCCACGATCGACCGCACCCGCTCCGGCGCGTCGTGCGCCAGCCGCCAGGCGTGCACACAGCCGAACTCGGCGGCCACGACGTGGGCCTGCCCGGCTCCGACCGCGTCGAGCACGGCCAGCTGGTCGCCCGCGGTCTGCTCGTAGGAGAACGGAACGGCCGGGGCGGCACTGCGTCCGGCGTGCCGCTGGTCCATCGCGATCACCTTGAAGTGCTGCGACAGTGCACGCACCGGGTCGTAGAAGTTGTCGTTCCAGGTGCCGGTTGCGCTGCTCACATGGCCGGGGGCCAGCAGCAGCACCGGGAAGCCGTCCCCGTGCACCTCGTAGTGGATCCGTGCGCCGTCCTCGCGGATGACTTCAGGCATTCTCTTCTCCCCTGTCCTTTCGGATCGCCGCCAGGAGCTCTGCGGCCATCGCTTCGGAGTTCTCGATCGGTGCTGCGTGACTTCCGTCGATGACGCGGAGCACGAACGCGCCGCGTGTCAGGTTGTGCCAGCCCCGCATGGTCCCGTCGGGAAGGACCGGGTCGTCCTTCGCCGCGACGGCGACCACGGGGACGTCGAGCGGGGGCCGGTCGTCGCCGACGAGGCCGTCCCGGTGGTTGGTCGACAGAACCGCGTCGTGGACCAGGGCGGTGCGGTACGAGGAGAGCAGCTCGGGGCTCCTCAGCACCTCGTCCGGCAGGATTCCCCGGAAGACGTCCGCCAGGTCCTCCACGGACGCCTGGTCGAGCGACGCGGCCAGCTCCTCCATGCGGCGCATCTCCGGCGGCACCTCGGCGAACGGCGGCAGCGCGCACGCCGGTACGAAGGTCAGCGGCGGGGCGTCCGGCAGGCCGGACAGGACCCGGGTCAGTTCCCAGGCCGTCCAGGAGCCCTGGCTGTGTCCGTAGACGACGGTGGCCACCCGCGGGCGGTCCACCAGTTCCTCGGCCGTCCCGGCGACGACGTCACGCATCACCGTCGCGGGGGCCTCGTCCACGCGGCCCTCCCGGCCCGGCATCTGCACGGCCAGCAGTTCCACGTCGTCGGGAAGGTGCCGGATGAGCGGAACGTGTCCGGCGGTGGTGCCGCCGCCGCCGGCGATGCAGACGATCCGGCCCCGGGGCTCGGCCGACGGCTTCAGGGTCCGCAGCCAGCGGGGCGCGCGGCCGGCGGGCGCCCCTGCCGTGACGCCGTCCAGTTCCCGCAGGAGGTGACCGGCCACGCCCAGGCAGCCCTCGTCGCCGAGGACGATCTGCACGGGCACGGTGACCCCGGTCAGCTGCGCGATCCGGCCGCGCAGGCCGAGTGCCGCCAGGGAGTCCATGCCGAGCTGGAACAGCGGCCGGCTGACGGCGAGAGAACCGCCCCGCAGGCCCAGGATGCCCGCCGCCTCGCCCACGACCAGGTCGAGGACCGCGGGCAGCCGTTCGTGCTCGCTCAGCGCGGCCAGCCGGCCCGTCAGACCGTGGTGCCCGCCGGAAGCAGGGACCGGTGTGCGCTCGGCCGCGGGCCCCTGCCGCCGCCCCTGCTTGCGCAGCCACTGCTCGAGCAGCGGGACGATCTGCGCGACGCTGTCCTCGAGGTGCCCGGGCGCGTCCAGCAGTTTCGCGACCTCGGCGGCGCCACCGGCGTTCACCGCCTCCCACAGCGCCTGGCCCGCACGGGCCTGCGCGGTCCGCGCCCGCGGCGCCTGCCGCCAGTGACGGCGGCGCTGGAAGGCGTACGTCGGCAGCGGCACCGGGCAGGGGGCGCCCTCCGGCGTGCCGAGGAGCCCGAGGGCCCCGAGGACCCGGTCCCAGTCCAGCTCGTGGCCCTGGACGTGCAGCTCGCCCAGTCCGCGCAGCACCTGGCTCATGCCGCCGCGTTCGCGGGCCAGCGATCCGACGACGACGCCACCGCGCTCGGCGCATCCGTCGGCGAGCGGCAGGGACAGCAGCGGATGCGGGGAGATCTCCACGAACACGGTGTGACCGTCGTCCAGCAGCCGGTTCAGCGCCCGGTCGAAGCGGACCGGCTCCCGCAGGTTCCGGCACCAGTAGGTACCGTCCAGCTCGGAGCCGGTCACGGCCTCCCCGGTCACCGTCGAGTAGAGGGCGGTGCCGGCCCGGCGCGGGGTCAGGCCCGCGAGCCGCTCGGCCAGCACCGGCAGCACCGGATCCACCTGCGCGCTGTGTCCGGCGTAGTCCACCTTGATCTTGCGGGCGTACACGTTCCGCGCCCCGAGCTCGGCGACGATCCGGTCGATCGCCTCCGTCTGCCCCGAGACGACCGTGGAGCGCGCGGTGTTGACCGCTCCGACCGACAGCGTCCGCCCGTAGGGGGCGAGGAACTCCTCCACCTCGGCCACCGGGCGCCCGATCAGCGCCATGCCGCCCTCGCCGGCGTGCTCGCGCACGGTCCGGGAGCGGACGGCCACGATCTCGGCGCCCTGCTCCAGCGTGAGGGCACCGCTGATCACCGCGGCCGCGATCTCGCCCTGCGAGTGGCCGACGACGGCGGCGGGTTCCACACCGAGCGAGCGCCACACGGCGGTCAGGCCGATGGCCATGGCGAACACCGCGGGCTGGGACACCTCCGTCCGGTCCAGAGGCGGCAGGTCCCCGCCCCGGCCGGCCAGCACCTCCTGTACCGACCAGCCGGTGAACGGCCTGAGCGCGGTGTCGCACGCCTCGACCGCCTCTCGGAAGACGGTGCTGGTGGACAGCAGTTCCCGGCCCATGCCGGCCCACTGGGAGCCGCCGCCGGGGTAGACGAACGCGACCTTCGTGCGCCGCTCGGCGGTCCCGGTGACCACCGCGTCGTGGGTGCGGCCCTCGGCCAGCGCCTCCAGCGCCCGCACCAGAGCGGCCCGGTCGGCGGCGGTCACGCTCGCCCGCGAGGCGAAGTGCGTACGGTGACGTGCCGCGGTGACCGCCACCTGCGCCGGCCGCACCTCCGGGCGGCCGGCCAGCCACGACGCCCAGCGGCCCGCCTGCTCCCGCAGCGCCGCCTCGTCGCGGCCCGAGACCACCACGGGCACCGCAGGCGCCTCGTCGGCCGCGGGCTCGCCGCCGTCCCGCGCCACGGGTGCCTCCTCCAGCACCACGTGCGCGTTGGTGCCGCCGAGGCCGAAGGCGCTGACGCCCGCGCGGCGCGGGCCGGCTCCCGGTTCCCAGTGCTTCAGTTCCGTGTTGACGTAGAGCAGCTCGGGGTCGAGCTCCATCTCGGGGTTCGGCTTGTCGAAGTTCAGGCTCGGCACGAGCTGCCGGTGGTGCAGCGAGAGGGCCGCCTTGATCAGGCCCGCGACGCCCGCCGCGCTGTCCGTGTGGCCGATGTTCGTCTTCACCGAGCCCAGCGCGCACGGCTCGGACCGTACGGCGGTGGCGAGAACCTGCTGGAGGGCCTGCACCTCGATCGGATCGCCGAGCCTGGTCCCCGTGCCGTGGGCCTCGACGTAGCCGATGGTGTCGGCCGTGACGTCGGCGTCGGCGTGGGCGGCGGCGATGGCGCGCGCCTGGCCCTCGACGCTGGGGGCGGTGAAACCGACCTTGTCGGAGCCGTCGTTGTTGATGGCGCTGCCGCGGATCACCGCGTAGACGGTGTCGCCCGCCGCCAGGGCGTCGGACAGGCGGCGCAGGACGACGACGCCGACGCCGTTGCCCAGTACGGTGCCCGCCCCGTCCGCGTCGAACGCCCGGCACGTGCCGTCGGGCGAGAACACCAGGCCCTCCTGGTGGAAGTAGCCCTGCCGCAGCGGGTAGCTGAGGGAGGCACCTCCCGCCAGGGCGATGTCCGACTCTCCGCGCAGCAGGCTCTCGCGGGCCAGATGCGTGGCGACCAGGCTGGTCGAGCAGGCCGTCTGGACGGTGAGCGCGGGCCCGCGCAGGTTCAGCTTGTGGGCGACCCTGGTCGCCAGGAAGTCGTTCTTCGTGCCGACCATCGTGCGGTAGAACTCGGACAGGTCGGCGGCGTCCTCGCTGTGGAGGTAGCCGCTCTGCCCGGCGCCCGCGAACACGCCGATGGCGCCGTCGAACCGCTCGGGCACCTGCCCCGCGTGCTCCAGCGCCTGCCAGGCGCACTCGAGGAACAGGCGGTGCTGCGGGTCCATGGTGTCGGCCTCTGCGGGCGAGCAGTCGAAGAACTCCGCGTCGAACAGGTCGGCGTCCTCGACGAACCCCTTGGCCGGCACGTACGCCGGGTCCCGCAGGACGTCCTCCGCGACTCCCGCCTCCCGCAGCTCCTGCGGGGTGAACCGCCGGATCGACTCGACGCCGTCCTTGAGGTTGTCCCAGAAGGTGTCGGCGTCGGCGGCGCCGGGCAGGCGGCAGGCGAACCCGACGATGGCGACCGCGTCATCGGCGGCCGGCCGGCGGGCGGCCGCGGGGCGGCGCGTCCGCGGGGCGGGTGAGACGCCGCGCAGGAAGCCCGCCAGCTGCCGGACGGTCGGATAGCGGAAGAGCGCCGAGAGGGGGAACTCCCGCCCCAGTCCCTCGCAGATCGTGCGGTGCGCCTCGAGCGCCGTCATGGAGCTGGCGCCGAGGTCGAAGAAGCCTCGGTCGAGGTCCACCCGGGTCAGGTTGAGCACCTGCGCCCAGGAGCGGCAGACCAGGTCCTCCAGCGACTCGTCGCCGGCGGCCGCGGCCACGACGGCCGCGGGGGCCGGGGCGGGCGCCGGGGCGGGCAGCGCCAGGATGGCCTGGCGGTCCACCTTCCGGTTGGGCGTGTGCGGCAGCTCCTCCATGCGCACCAGCCGGGAGGGCACCATGTACGACGGGACGCGGTCCAGGAAGTACCGCAGCAGGGCGTCGTCGCTCTCGCGCTCGCCCTCGGCGGGCATCCAGTACAGGCACAGCCGCGGGTCGCTGCCCTCGTCCTCGCGGACCACCGCCGCGCACTCGGCGACCGCCGGGTGCTCACCGGCCACCGCCTCCACCTCGCCGAGCTCGATGCGGTGGCCGTGCAGCTTGATCTGGGCGTCGCTGCGGCCGCAGTACTCCAGGCTGCCGTCCTCGCGGTAGCGGACGATGTCGCCGGTGGCGTACATGCGGGCGTCGTCCGTGCCGGCGAAGGGGTCGGCGACGAACCGCTCCGCGGTCAGCTCCGGGCGGTTCAGGTAGCCGCGCGTGACGCCGAGACCGCCGATGTGGAGCTCGCCGCGGCTGCCCCGGGGCACCCGGGCCCCGTGCCGGTCGAGGATGTACAGGCCGGTGTTGCGGACGGCGTCGCCGAGGGAGACCTCTCCCGCCTCGGCGTCCCAGGTGGTGGACCAGACGGTCGTCTCCGACGGGCCGTAGATGTTCGTCAGTCCGCCGCGGACGGTGCGCATCAGCTTGGCGGCGAGCCCCCGGTCCAGTGCCTCCCCTCCGACGATCATCCGGTCCAGGCCGCCCAGCAGGGCACGGCCCGCGGAGTCCGCGAGGAGCAGCCGGGCGAGCGACGGCGTGCACTGCAGGTGCGTCGGAGCGTAGGAGCGGTAGGCGGGCCACTCGCCGACGCTGCCCTGGGCGATCACCACGCGGTAGCCGCGGGTCAGCGTCCACAGCAGTTCGACGGTGGAGATGTCGAAGGAGGGGCTGGTGACGGCGAGCCAGGTGTCGCCGGTGCCGCCGCCGATGCGCTCGTCGACGGCGTGACAGAAGTTGACGAACTGGCCGTGCTCGATCAGGACGCCCTTGGGCCTGCCGGTGGAGCCCGAGGTGTAGATGACGTAGGCCAGGTCCCCCAGGGCCGGCGGGGTCGTCTCGGGCAGCGCGTCGCCGGCGGGCACGGCGGTGGCGCCCAGCTCGTCGGCGAACACCAGCCGGGCGCCCGTGCCGGTCAGGTCGTCGGCCGTCGTGGAACGGGTGATGACCACGTCCAGGCCGCTGTCCTCGACGACGTAGGCCACCCGGGCCTGCGGATAGCCGGGGTCGACGGGCAGATAGGCGCCTCCGGCCAGCCAGATGGCGAGCGCGGACACCACCAGCTCCGCGGAGCGCGGCAGGTGCACGCCCACCGGGGTCTCGGGGCCGACACCGGCCGCGCGCAGCCGCTCGGCCAGGGCGGCGGCCCGCCAGGCCGTCTCCCGGTACGTCAGCTCGGCCCCGTCCGAGACCAGCGCCACCGCGTCGGGGGTCCGGCGCGCCTGTTCCCAGACCAGCTCCAGCGCCGTCAGCCGGCCGGAGCTGTGCGGGCTGACCAGGCCGCCGCGTGCGACGAGCCAGTCGAGCTCGTCGGGGCCGAGCAGCTCCATGCGGCTCAGCGCACGCTCCGGCTCCCGCACGACCGACTCCAGCAGGGTGCGGAAGCAGTCCAGCATGCGCTGCGCCGCGGGGCGGCTCAG
The DNA here is from genome assembly GCF_042746715.1 of Streptomyces sp. NPDC058741. Lineage (NCBI taxonomy): Bacteria > Bacillati > Actinomycetota > Actinomycetes > Kitasatosporales > Streptomycetaceae > Streptomyces > Streptomyces sp. NPDC058741. The sequence continues at coordinate 14,379 of NZ_JBHYQH010000058.1, forward strand.
CACGTGCGCCTGGTACTCGAACTCGCCGCGCAGTTCCTCCCCGCAGGGGATGAGGGTGACGCCGAGCTCGAACTTGGAGGCGCCCCGGACGTTGCCCGCGAGGCTGCCGGTGGCGGGCAGGTTCCACGCCGTGTCGCCGTCGCCCACGGTGGGCATCGCTGCGCCACCGTAGTTGAAGACGGCACGGAACAGCGGGTTCTCCTCGCCGGTCCGCTGCCCGCCGGCCCTGCGGACCAGCTCGGTCAGGGGGACGTACTGGTGCTCGAAGACGCCCCGGACCCTGGGCGCCATCGAGGCCAGCAGTTCCTCGAAGGTCGGGTCGCCCGTCAGGTCGCAGCGCAGCGGCAGGGTGTTGGCGAGGAAGCCGAAGGTTCCCGTCAGGCCCGGCAGCTGCCGGTTGGACCAGACGGTGCCCACCGCGAAGTCGTACTGGTCGGTGAAGCGGGCCAGCAGCGTGGCGAACGTGCTCACCAGCACCGTGTAGGGGGTGACCGAGGTACGGGCGGCGAGCGCCTCCAGCTCGCTCCTGAGGCCGGCCGGGACGGTGAAGTAGAGGGTGTCGCCGCCCTGGTCCTCCGGTGCGACGCTGTCCGGTCCGGGCGGGAACTCCAGCCGCTCCACCCCGTCGAGCTCGGCGGCGAGATGACCGAGGGCTTCCTCGAAGCGGCCCTCGGCCAGGCTGCGCCGCTCCCATGCGGCGAAGTCGCCGAGGTGGAACTGGGCGGGGCCCGGCTCGGGTTCCCTCCCGGCCTCGAACTCCTGGCAGGCGTGGAACAGTTCCATCAGGAACAGGGACAGCGACCAGCCGTCGGTGACGGCGTGGTGGACGCTGAAGCACACCACCTGTTCGTCGTCGGCGACGTCCAGCACCCGGCAGCGGAACAGCGACGTGCCGCTCAGGTCGAACGGCTCCAGCTCCTCGTGCCGGATGCGCGCCTCGACGGCGTCGGCGCCCCGGTCCCGCAGATCCTCGAACGCGACGTCGACGGGGACGCCGGTGTGCACGACCTGGACGAGTTCGCCGTCGCGCACGTCCAGGCCGGTGCGCAGCGCCTCGTGCCGGGCGGTGATCCAGGTGAGCGAGCGGGTCAGTACGGTGCGGTCCAGCGGCCTGGCCGTCCGGATCCGCATCGCCACCTTGTACTGGGCGGAGCCGGGGTTCATCCGCTCCAGGAACCACAGGCGCCGCTGGCCCTCGGTGGCCGGGTGCACGTCGCGGGCCGGAACGCTTTCGAGCGGCGGCATCGCCGGGTCGTCGTCCGCCGCCGCGAGCAGGTGCGGCAGCAGGTGCCCGGCGAGGGCCCGCGCGGTCGGATAGGTGAAGGCGAGGTTGGCGGGGAAGGTGGCGCCCGACAGTTCGCACAGGCGGTTGCGCAGCTGGAGGCCCATGATCGAGTCGAGCCCGACCTCCTGGAGCTTCTTGTCCGCGGGCACGGGCTCGGCCGCGCGCAGCACGGTCGCGGCCTCACGGCGGACGAGGTCGACGAGCGCGTCCGCGCGCTCCTCGTCCGGCATCGCGGCCAGCCGGGCGCGCAGCCCGGCGAGACCCCGCACGCCGGTGTCCTCGTCCCGCGTCCGCCGCGCCGCCGCGGAGCCGGCCGGCGCCCCGGCGGGCAGTGGCACATCGGCCCAGTAGCGCTTGCGCTGGAACGGGTACGTCGGTGCCTGCGCCGGGTCCGCGGCCGAACCGCCGTCCAGGACCCGGTGCCAGTCCACGGCGTGGCCCTGGACGTGCAGGGCGGCCAGGGAGCGCAGCAGCGGGGAGAGTCCGCCGTGGTCGCGGTGCAGGCTGCCGACGACGGCGCCCGCGACGCCGGCGGCGGCCTCGGTCAGGGTCATGCCGAGGACCGGGTGGGGGCTGATCTCGACGAACACGTCGTGGCCGTCCGCCACCAGTTCGCCGAGGGCCAGGTCCATACGGACGGTGTCGCGGACGTTGCGGCACCAGTAGGAGGCGTCGAGTCCGGCGCCCCGCACGCGGGTGCCGGTCACCGTGGAGTAGAACGGCACGGCCGGCGCGTCCGGCTTCAGCCCGCTCAGCTGTTCGGCGAGCCAGGGCAGGACCGGGTCCACGTGCGAGCTGTGGCCGGCGGTGTCGGACTGGATGCGCCGGCTGAAGACATCCGTGCCGGACAGCCCGTCCAGGAAGGACTCGACCGCTTCGACGTCACCGGAGACGACCACGGACGTGGCGCTGTTGACGACGGCGACGGACAGCGCACCGCCGTACGGCGCGATCCGCTCCTCGACCTCGGCCGGCGCCATCTCGACCAGTGCCATCGCGCCGCGGCCGCTGCACTCCCGCAGCTGCCCCTGGGAGCGCAGCGCCGTCAGCCGGGCGCCGTCCTCCAGGGACAGCGCGCCCGCGACCACGGCCGCGGGCACCTCGCCCTGGCTGAAGCCGACCACGGCGGACGGCTCCACCCCGAGGGACCGCCACAGTGCGGCCAGGCCGATCATCATGGTGAACAGGGCGGGCTGGAGGACGTCGATGCGGTCGAACGGCGGCAGGTCGGCGTCCGGCGTCTCGCTCAGCAGGTCCGCCACGGACCATCCGGTCCACGGCCTCAGGGCCGCGTCGCACCTGCGCACCGCCTCCCGGAACACCTCCGACTCGGCGATCAGGTCGCGGCCCATGCCGATCCACTGGCTGCCCTGGCCGGGGAAGACGAACACCGCCTTGCCGCGCTCGTGGGCCGTGCCCACCACGGTGTCGGGGTGCGGCAGGCCGTCGGCGAGCGCCCGCAGCGCCGCCACGGCCTCCTTTCTGTCCGAGGCCGGGACGCCGGCGCGCGCCTGAAGGTGCGTGCGGTGCAGGGCCGCGGTGCGGACCACGTCGGCGAACGGGACGCCGTCGGCCTCCTCCAGCCACGCCGCCCACTGCTCGGCCTGGGCGGCCAGCGCCCGTTCGTCGTGACCGGAGAGCACCAGCGGCAGCCGGTCGGGCCGCTCGCCCGCGGCGGGCCGCCCGCTCACGGCGGCCTCCTCGGGCCGCGGTGCCTCCTCCAGGACCACGTGTGCGTTGGTGCCGCTGATGCCGAACGCCGACACACCGGCACGGCGCGGGCGTTCGCCGCGCGGCCAGGGGCGCTCCTGCTGCAGGAGCCGGAGTCCGCTGCCCTCCCAGGCGATGTGCGTGCTGGGCCGCTCGGCGTGGATCGTGCGCGGCAGGCGCTCGTGCTGGAGTGCCAGCACCATCTTGATCACGCCGACGACACCGGCGGCCGCCTGGGTGTGCCCGATGTTCGACTTGGACGAGCCGAGGTGGACGGGGGTGTCCGGGGCGCGGCCCGGCCCGAAGACCTCCGCGAGGGCGCCGGCCTCGATCGGGTCGCCCAGCGGGGTGCCCGTGCCGTGGGCCTCGACGGCGTCGATGTCGGCGGGGGTCAGCCGGCTCGCGGCCAGTGCCTCCTGGATGACCCGCTGCTGCGCCGGCCCGTTGGGGGCCGTCAGGCCCTGGCTGCGGCCGTCCTGGTTGACGGCGGAACCGCGGATCACGGCGAGCACCCGGTCGCCGTCGCGCTGGGCGTCCGAGAGCCGTTTGAGCAGCAGCACACCGGCGCCCTCGGACCAGCCGCCGCCGTCGGCGCCGGCCGAGAAGCTCTTGCACCGCCCGTCGGGGGACATCGCCCCGAGCCGGCTGGACTCCACGAACATGCCCGGCGAGCTCATCACCGTGACGCCGCCGGCCAGCGCGGCGTCGCACTCGCGGTTGCGCAGGGCGGTGGCCGCCAGGTGGAGGGCCAGCAGCGAGGACGAGCACGCCGTGTCCACGGTCACCGCGGGCCCCTGCAGGCCGAGCGCGTAGGAGATCCGGCCGGAGATGACGCTGACGGACACGCCCGTGCCCTGGTAGCCGTCGAGCAGTTCCAGGTCGGTGCGGATGGTCTCGTAGTCGGGGCGCATCGCACCGATGTAGACACCGGTGCGACTGCCCTTGAACTGGTCCTCGCGCAGCCCCGCCCGCTCCAGCGCCTCCCAGGCCGTCTCCAGCACGAGCCGCTGCTGCGGCTCCATCGCCTGCGCCTCGCGCGGTGCGATGCCGAAGAACTCCGCGTCGAAGCGGTCGATGCCGTCGATGAACCCGCCCTCACGGGCGTAGCTCTTGCCGAGCGCGGCGGGGTCGGGGTCGTACAGGTCGAAGGCGTCCCAGCGGTCGGGCAGCGGCCCGACCGCGTCCCTGCCCTCGGCCAGCAGGTCCCAGAACGCCTGGGGGGTGGTCACTCCCCCCGGCAGACGGCAGGCCATCGCCACGATGGCCACCGGCTCGTGGCGCTGGTTCTCCAGTTCCGCGTTGCGCTGCTGAAGCTGCAGCACCGCGGCCATGGCGCGCCGCAGTCGCTCCTCGTTGGCCTGAGCGTTCATCTCTGCCTTCCGTCTCTTCCGCAGTGCGTCGCGGTGCCGTGATCAGGGGTGCGGGAGGAGGCTCAGCGCTCGACCGTCACGTCCATGTAGGGCGGGAACTCCGGCAGCCGGGCGCCGTCGTGCTCCAGCACGCTCACGCCGCCGGACTGCCCCGCCTCGCGGAACCCGGAGAACTTGTAGGTGACGTACATGGTCCGGTTGCGGTTCGTGGGCACGAACTCCGCGCGCAGGGCGACGCCGGCCTCGTGGGCGCTGCGGATGAGATGGCCGAGCAGCACGGAGCCGACCCCGCGCGCCATGACACGGCACGACATCAGCAGCAGCTTCACGGTCCACACGTCGCTGGCGCGCTCCACGAGGGACAGGCCGATCCTGCCGTAGGTGCCGTAGCGGTCCTCCAGGCCCGCGACCAGCAGGTCGTGGTCGGGCGAGCGGCGGAAGGCGTCCAGTTCCTCGTAGGAGTAGGTGTAGCCGGTGGCGTTGAGCTGGTTGGTGCGCACGGTGAGTTCCTCCGCGCGCTGGAGGTCGCGCTCCCGGGCGGGGGCGATGGTGAAGCGCATGCCCAGGGAGGCGAGGAACTCCTCGTCGGTGCCGTGGTGGTCCACCTCCGCCCGCTTGCGCTCGGCGTCGGCCCGGTACAGGTGGCGGCGCTCGCGCGAGTCGGCGGTGACGAACCTCGGCCGCATCCGCGGCAGGCCGGGGATGCCGGCGGCGTCGGCGGCGTCGACGCACAGCACGTCGGCGTGTGCGAAGCCCACCTCGTCCCGCTCGAAGGGCTGGTCGTCGACGAAGGCCAGGGTGTCGACGCCGATGTTGATCGCCTCGGCGACGGCCTTCACCGACTCCGACTTGCTGCCCCAGTTGATCTGCGGGTACAGGAAGTACTCGGCGATGCCGAACTCCTCGAGCTTCGCCATGGCCGCGTCGTGGTCGTTGCGGCTGGCGACGGAGTGCAGGATGCCGCGCTCGTCGAGGGTGCGGATCACCTCGACGACCTCCGGCCGCAGGGTGACGTCGCCGTCCTCCAGCAGCACGCCGTCCCACACGGTGTCGTCCAGGTCCCAGACGACGCACTTGACGGTCTTGACGGGGTTGACGGTGGCGGTCATCGCTCACTCCTCGGTGCGCGTTCCTGGAACGCGTACTCGGCAAGGCCCACTTGGTGGAGCTGCGCGCTGCCCTCGATGATCTCCATCACGCGGGAGTCGCCGAGCAGGCGCTGGGCGGGGTAGTCGGAGCTGCAGCCGTTGGCCCCGTGGAGCTGCACGGCGTCGGCGGCGGCCCGCCCGGCGGCGGCCGCCGCGAAGTACTTCGCGGTGGACGTGGCGGCCAGCGCGCCCGGGTCGCGCGCGTCGCGCAGCCGCCCGGCCTCCAGGCACAACAGCCGGGCCGCGCGGGCGTTCGTGTACATGTCGCTGATCAGCCGGCGCACCAGCTGGTGCTCCCTGATGAGGGATCCGAACTGCTCGCGCCGGGACGCGTAGTCCACGGCGGCCTCCAGGGCCGCGTCGAGGATGCCGACGCAGCCCCAGCCGACGGTGTAGCGGCCCAGGTCCAGGGCGGCGCCCACCACGTGGGAGACACCGAGGCCCGGCCGGGCGAGCAGATGACCGCCGGGGACCCGGCAGCCGTCGAGGCGGACATGGGCGGTCATCGAGGCACGGATGCCGATCATGTCCTCGATGAGCTCGGTGGACAGGCCCGGGGTGTCCCGCTCCACCAGCAGGGCCGTGGGGCCCTCGGCGGAGCGGCCCACCAGGAGGAAGACGTCGGCGCTCTCCCCGTAGGTGATCCACTTCTTGTGACCGGTCACCACGAAGTCGTCGCCGTCCCGGTCGATGCGGGTGCTGACACCGGCCGCGTCGCTGCCCGCGCCCGGCTCGGACACGGCGAGCGCCGCGACGCGCTCACCGCTCGCCAGCCGGGGCAGCCAGTTCCGCTTCAGCTCGCGGCCTCCCCAGCGGGCGACGGTGTGCGCCACCATCGAGTGCACGGTGAGCAGGCTGCGCACCGAGGAGCAGGCGCGGCCCAGTTCACCGGCGAGCAGCCCCAGGGTGACCGCGTCGCAGCCGCCCCCGCCGAACTCCCGCGGCACATGGATGCCGAGCAGGCCCTCTTCGGCGAGCAGCCGGATCACCTCCGGCGGGGTGCGCTGGGCACGGTGCCAGGCGTCGGCGTGGGGTGCGATGCGGCGGTCGGCGAAGGCCCCGAACTCCTTGCGGGCCTGCTCCTGCCGCTCGGTGAGCGCTCCGGTCATCGTCGTCGGCCGTCCGCTCTCGTCTACTGCGGGACGGGGACGGACAGCTTGCGGGTGACGAACGCGTCGAGCGCGCTGACGGAGCGGAAGTGCTCCAGCTCCAGGTCCTCGTTCTCGACCGTGATGCCGAACTCGTGCTCCACGAAGGACACCAGCTGCATCGCGAACATCGAGCTGACGAAGCCGAGTTCGAAGATGTCGTCGTCGTCCGTGAGGTCCTGGACCGGGAAGAAGCGCGAGAGGTAGTCGGCGATCCTGGCCCTGTTGTCCCCGCTGGTCCGGCCGGCCGTGTTGTCGGTGCTCATGGTCGTCGTCATCCGTCCTGTCGTCGTGGCGGTGGTGGGTGGGGGGAGCGGGCGTCAGCGGTACGTGTGGAAGCCCTCGCCGCTCTTTCGCCCGAGCAGGCCGGCGGCGACCATCTTCTTCAGCAGCGGGGCCGGCCGGTACTTGTCGTCGTTGAAGCTCTCGTACAGCACCTCGACCGACTTCAGGATCGTGTCCAGGCCGATCAGGTCGGCTGTCTCCAGCGGACCCATGCGGTGGTCGAAGCAGGTCCGGAAGATGCGGTCGACGTCGGCCGCCGGGGCGACCCCGTCCTGCACGAGGAACGCGGCCTCGTTGATGGTGAGCATCAGCACCCGGTTGGACACGAAGCCCGGCACGTCCTCGACGACGATGCACTCCTTGCCCAGCTCCGCGAGGAAGCGGCGGGCGGTGTCGATCGTCTCGGGCGTGGTGTGGTAGCCGCGGATCACCTCGACCATCGGCTTCATCGGCACCGGGTTCATGAAGTGCATGCCCACGACCCGCTCGGGCCGGGAGGTGACCGAGGCGACCCGGGTGATGGAGAGAGCGGAGGTGTTCACGGCGAACACCGCCTCGGGGCGCACGATGCGGTCGATCCGCTCGTACACCTCCTTCTTGACCGCCCAGTCCTCCGTGACGTTCTCGACGACGAGGTCGGCCTCGGCGAGCAGTTCGTAGTCCGTGGTGAACTCGATACGGTCGAAGACCCCCGCGATGTCGACGCCCGCGCCCTTGTTGAACAGGGCGTAGGCGCGCAGACCGGTGCGCAGCTCCCGGCGGGCGCCGTCGAGGACGTCGTCAAAGACGTCGACGAGGACCACCCGGTGCCCGGTCTGGGCGAGGTTCTGTGCGACGCCGACGCCCATGACGCCCGCGCCGACGACTCCTACGGTCGTGAATTCCATGTCCTTCGACTCCGTTTACGTTGCGTCAGCGTGGGCCGCGAACGGCGTAGATGTTGTGGATGTCCGTGCCGACGTACATCTCGTCCTGCTCGGCCCGGACGGTGAAGCCGTGGCCTCGGAGCAGGTCCACGAGGCGGGCGACCTCGCCGTCCGCGTCGTGCACCTCCAGCACCATCTGCTGGATCCTGGGCCAGTCCTCGTCGGCGATGCCTTCGATGACCTGGCGCTCGCTCTTCTGCACATCGATCTTGACGAGGTCGATGCGCTCGATGCCCTGCTCGCGGATCACCGCCGAGAGCGGGCGCAGTGTGGCGGTGAACTCGATCGCCTCGAAGCGGACGTCGAGCAGCTCCTCGTCGGCGACCAGCTCGGCCACCTCCGCGTCCGCGTCGGTCCTCTGCTGGTTGGCGATGATCGTGCGCAGGTTGTGCTTCTCCTCCGCCTCGTCGGGGTGGAAGGAGGACATGCCGGAGCTGCGCGGGTAGAAGGTGAAGGTCGCCTGCGACTCGCTGTCGGAGACGCCGATGTTGAACAGGGTGGCGTTCACGCCGTGTTCGGCGACGTTCCGGCTGAGCAGCTCGAACATGGGCGGGGCCGGCTCGAAGGTGAAGACCCGGACGTCCTTCGCCTCGTAGTGCGAGAACAGGGTGAACAGGCCGATGTTGCCTCCGACGTCGACGACGGTGGCGCCGTCGGGCAGGGTGACGCCGTTCTTGGCGTAGGTGCGGTGGTCGAAGATGTCCTCGTAGAAGTGCCGGGTCTCGGCCTCGTTCTGATGCCACACCGTCAGCCCGTTGGGCAGCTGGAAGCGGGCCAGCGAGGTGCCGGTGTGCGAGGAGCCCTGGGCGTCGGGCTGCTCGCCCGCCTGGAGCCTCTGCACGGCGGCGGCCATCCGGGCGATGGTGGACCACTCGTAGATCTGACGCAGGGTCAGTTCCACGCCGAACGCGCGCTTGATGCGCAGGGAGAGCCGGGTGGCCAGCAGCGAGTTGCCGCCGACCTCGAAGAAGCTGACGTCATGCGGGAGCTGCTCGTTCTTCAGGATCCTCGCCCACAGACCGGCCAGCTCCAGCTCCACGGCGCTCGGGGCCTCCGTGGGGTCGGCGGCCTCGCGGACGACGGTGGCGGCGCCGTCGGCGACGATGTCCAGCTCGTCGGCGGGGAAACCGGCCCAGTCGATGTCCGCGCCCGCCAGCCACAGCCGGCCCAGCGCCTTCAGCGCGACGGCGGAGTCGGACTGGCGCTCCAGCGGGTGGCGCATGGACGCGACGATCGTGCCGGCGTCGCTGCCGCGGACCACGGTGGCCATGCTGCTCAGGGTCTGGCCGGGGCCGGCCTCCAGCAGCAGCGGGGTGGCGGACAGGTGCCGCAGCCCGGCGGCGAACCGCACCGGGCTGACCAGGTGGCGGGCCCAGTACGCGGGGTCGGTGGCCTGCTCGTCGGTGATCGGCTCACCGGTGACGTTGGAGAGGTAGGGGATGCTCGGCGGCTTGAGGGTGAGGCTCCGCGCCAGCTCCGTCACCTGCTCGGCGACGGGCTCCATCATCGAGGAGTGGAAGGCGTGCGTGGTCTGCACCCGGCGGCACACCGCACCGCGCTCGCGCAGGGAGGTCTCCAGTGCCTCGACGGCGGCGACGGGACCGGCCGCGACGCAGAACTCCGGGCCGTTGACGGCCGACAGCGACAGGTTCTCGCCGAGCAGCGGGAGGAGCTCCCGCTCGGGCAGCATCACGGCGAGCATGGCGCCCGCGGGCAGCGCGTCGATGAGCGCGGCCCGCCGGGCCACGAGCGTCAGCGCGTCCGGGAGGCTGAGCACACCGGCGAGGGTGGCGGCGACGTACTCGCCGAGGCTGTAGCCGATCATCAGCGAGGGGCGGGCGCCCCACGACTGCCACAGCCGGGCCAGCGCGTACTCGACGACGAACAGCGCCGGCTGCGCCAGCCGGGTGGCGTTCAGCCGGCGCTCGCTCTCGCTGCGCGGGCCGGTGTCCCGGCCCAGCATGCGGCGCAGGTCGAAGGCGGGCGCGGCAGCCGGGGCGGTCTGCTCGGCGGCGGGGAAAACGACCTCGCGGATGTCCAGGCCCAGCTCGCCGGTGAGTGTCTCGGCGCAGGCGTCGACGGCCTCGCGGAAGACGGGGAAGTCGCGGTACAGGTCACGGCCCATGTCCACGTAGTGGTCGCCGAGACCGGGGAACATGAAGGCGACCGGCTTGGTGCCGGTGGCCTTCTGCGCGCCGATCTCCGTGGTGACGCCCTCGCCGGTGAGGAAGGCGCTCCGGTGTCCGCCCTCGGCGCTGCCCACCGTGCGGATGCGCACGGGCACGTCCTCCACGGCGGCCGTCCGGGCGAAGTGGGCCCTGAGGCCGGCGAGGCCGGCGTCGGGAGTCGTTCCGCCGGAGCCGGTGAGCAGGGCCAGGTGCCACGACACCGGCTCGGACGGCCGCAGCGCCGCCTCGTCATCGGTCCCAGCTGTGGTGATCTTGGGGCTCATGCCTCTCCTTGAGGTGTCGGCCGTCCGGAAAGGGCCGAGCGCCCACAACCGCTGCCCCGTGCCCCTTTCGAGGTGTCCGTCGTCAGCCAACTGTCGGGGGCCCCCCGAGAGCGGGGGCGGGGCGGGGGGGGGCACCCGCGGCGGGGGGGGGCCCCGCCGGGCCGGGGGCGGGGCCCCCCGTCCGGGAGCGCGGGACGTACGACTCCCGGTCCACCGCCGCGTGCCCGCGCA
>NZ_JBHYQH010000058.1:24943-31981 GCF_042746715.1 Streptomyces sp. NPDC058741
CGGCCGCCCGGACCGGCCCGCCCCCCCACACCCGCGCCCCGGGGCCCCTTTGGTGGTCCCCGCCCACACCCACGGGGGGGGCCCCCGCCTCGCGGGGGCCCGGAGCTGCGGTGGACACCGGCGGCGTGCGGCGGCCGCGCGGGTCCGGGGCGCGGTGCGGGGGTTCAGAAGGAGAGGTGGTCCGGGGTGATGCGGCGCTCCCGGACGCGCAGTTCGCCGCCGTCGACGACCAGGACGTCCTCCACCGCCGCGCTGGGGCCGAGGGTCGCGACCGGATGCCACGGGCGGATCTCCGTCACCAGCGTGCAGTAGCTCGCGCGCACGGAACCGTCGGGGAGCTCCGCCACACGCAGCGCGTCCTGCCAGTGGCGGCGACGCACCGGCCCGGTGCCGAGACGCCGCTCGTGCGCGGTCCTGAGCCACGCGGCGACGGCGGCACGGCCCCGGGCCGGACGCGTGGACTGCGCGGACGTGAGCACGGCGTCCTCGGTGAACGTCGCCGCGAACTCCCGCACGCACGACTCGTCCAGCAGGGCCGTCTGGTGGGCGTAGAACTGCTGGACCCGCGCGTACGTCAGGGCCGCCGGGCCGGCCGCGAGCGGTGCGTCCCCGGCCGTGGCGGTGCGGGTCCCGGTGGCGTGGCTCGTCATCGTCACTCCCCGTCCCAGGCCAGGTCGTCCCGGGTCACGACCCGGTGGCGGGTGCGCCAGTTGCCGCGCACGCGCACCAGCAGGTCCTCCATCACGCACACCCGCAGCAACCTGGAGGGGCCGTTGAACGGTGCCGCGTACACCAGCGCGTAGCAGCGGGTGTGCAGCTCGTCGCTGCGGCCCGGCCGGAGGTCGAGCATGCCGATCCAGTGCCGCAGCCGATCGCCGCCGCGCTCCTGCCGGGCCCGGTTGCGCCGCACGTTCGCGGCCAGCTCGGCCCGGCCGCGCAACGGGGCGTCCAGGGTGGGCACGTCGAAGACGGCGTCCTCGGTGAACGTCGCCGCCCAGCGGTCGGCGTCGTGGGCGTCGAACAGCTGCATCTGGCGCGCGTGGAACTGCTGCACCTGCGCGTAGAGCTCGCCGAACTCCGCCTCCGGCAGCAGACGTTCGGGGCGGATGAGCGTCTCGGTGGTCATGGGTGCGGTCTCCGTTCCGTCGGATACCGACACTGTCCGTCCTCCGGATCGAGCATTCTTCGAACCTTCCTCAAGCGATCCGGCAGAACGTGGGAGGCGTCCGGGAACGCCCAGCGGTGCCCCCACCGCCCGCCGAGATCCGGAGGACCACCAGCCGTGCCGAACTTCACCCACCCAGCCCTGACGGTGGACGGTCTGCTGCGCTCGGCGGCCGCCCGCGACCCCGGGGGCATCGCCGTGCGCACCGCGGACACCGCGCTGACCTTCCGCGAACTGGACGCACGGGCCGACCGGATCGCCGCGTTCGTACGACGTGAGACCGGCCGCGGGCCGGGCGCACGCGTCGGGGTCGCCTGCGCCCTTGACCCGGTGTTCGCCGCCGCCTGCCACGGTGTGGCCCGGGCCGGGGCGACCGTCGTCCTGATCAACCCGCTGATCGGCGAGGACGGGCTCCGGCATGTCGTCACCGAGTCGGCGGCCGAACTGGTGCTGGCGCCGTCCGCCACCGCGGGGCGGCTGGCGAAGCTGCGCGGCGTGCTGCCCCGGCCCCTCACCGTGGTGGTGACCGACGCCCCCGACGGCGTGGTCCCGGCCGGGTGCCTGCCGCTGGACGCCGTGCTGGAGTCCGGTGCACCGGTCGCCGAGGACAGCGGTGCCGACCTGGACGCGGTGGCCTGCGTGCAGTTCACCACCGGCACCACCGGCCGCCCCAAGGGCGTGCTGCTCACCCACCGCAACCTGGTGGCCAACGCCCGGCAGACCGCGCTCGCCCACGGCCTGGGCCCCGCGTCCGTGACGCTGAACCACCTGCCGCTGTACCACGTGATGCACCTCAACTCCGCTCTGGACGCGGGCGCCTGCCAGGTGCTGTGCCAGGACCCCGACCCGGTGGTGTCGCTGGCGGTGGCCGCGGGCTGCGGGGTCACCCACTACTACGGGCTGCCCGCGCGGCTGCACCGCCTCGCCGCCGACGCACGTCTGCCCCGCCTGCCGCACGCGGCCCGCGGCGGGGAACGGCTCACCGCCGTCCTCTCCGGCGGCTCGGCGCTGATGCCCTCGGCGGCCCGCACCCTGCGCGACGCCCTCGGCGTACCCGTCGTCCAGGGCTACGGCATGGCCGAACTGTCCCCGCTCACCCACTTCCAGCGGCTGTCCGGTCGCCACCGCCCCGGCGCCGTCGGCACTCCCGTGCCGGGCACCGACTGCCGGCTGGTCGACCTCGCCACCCGCCGCCCCGTCGGTGTCCGGTGCACCGGCGAGATCCAGGTCAAGGGCCCCCAGCTGATGGCCGGTTACCTCGGCGAACGGCCCGGCGCCCGCCTCGACGCGGACGGCTGGTTCTCCACCGGTGACCTCGGCCACGTCGACGACGACGGTGTGCTGTGGCTGGTCGACCGGGTCGACGACGTCTTCAAGTACGACAACGAGTTCGTCTCCCCCGGCCGGATCGAACGCATCCTCGCGACGGACCCGCGCGTCGCCGACTGCGTGGTCGCGGGCCTGCCGGACGGCGAGCACGGCGGCGTGGTGTGGGCGGGTGTCGTCCTCGCCCCGGACCTGGCCGCCCAGGAACCCGGCACGGTGGCGCAGACCCTGGAGTCGGTCGCCGCTCGCGCCAACGAACATCTCGCCGGCTTCGAACGCGTCCGCGTCACCGAGGCCCTCGACGCCGTACCGCGCACCCCCACCGGCAAGCCCGCCCGCCGCCTGGTCCGGGACCGGCTCACGGCAGGCGGCCCGGCCCCGGCATCCGTCCCCTCGCCCCACCCCCACCGTCAGGAGCAGACCATGGTGACCTTCGTCAACAAGCTGACCGTGCACGGCGACGTCGACGCCTTCCTCGCCGTGAAGGAAAGGCTGACCTCGTACCTGTCGGCCCAGCCCGGCTACGTCAGCCACCAGAACCTGCGCCACGCCGGACAGCCGAACGTGTTCCTCGAGCTGGCCGTGTGGCAGGACGCCGCCGCCCACGGCAAGGCCGTGCGCAGCGAGGAGTTCCAGTCCCTCGTCAAGGGCCTCGGCCCGCTGGCCACCCCCGAGCCGGGCCTGTACGAGACGGTCGAGGCGAGCGCGTGATGTCCCGTCCCGGCAGGCCCCAGGCCGTCGTCGTGGGCGCGGGCCCGGTCGGTCTGACCGCCGCCCACGAACTCGCCCGGCGCGGTGTCGCCGTGCGTCTGGTGGACGCCGCCGGGGAGCCGGCGAGCACCAGCCGGGCCGTGGCCGTACACCCGCGCACGCTGGAGACGTTCGCGCAGATGGGCGTCATCGACGAGCTGCTGCCGCGGGGCCGTGCGAACCGGGCCTTCACCATGTACGCCGGCGGACGCCGTCCGGTGCGGCTGGAGGCGGACTACTCGTCGATGCCGACGTCCTACCCGTACTCGCTGATCGCCGGGCAGAAGGACACCGAGGCGGTGCTGCGGCTCGCGGTGGCCCGGCTCGGCGTGCGGATCGAGTGGGGGACCCGGCTGACCTCGTTCGAGCAGGACGAGGAGCGGGTGCTGCTGCGGCTGGAGCGCGAGGGCCGCACGGAGGTCGTGGAGACGTCCTGGCTGATCGGCTGCGACGGCGGGCACAGCACCGTGCGCAAGCAGCTCGGCCTGGAGCTGATCGGCGAGTCCAGCGAGCGCTGGATGCTCGCCGACGCGCCCGTGGAGACCGACCTGCCGCCCGACACCATCTACTGGGCGCACACGGGCGGCCAGGCGACGATGATGGTGCCCTACGCCCGCGAGGGCCACTGGCGGCTGCTGGACACCGCACCCGCGCAGGACGCCGCGGACGTCGCACCCGGCGAGGTCGCCCAGCGGCTGGCGGCCAAGCTGTCGGCCGGTCTCGGCCACGGTGTGCGCGTCGGCGAGCCGGAGTGGACCAGTGTGTTCACCTTCCAGCAGCGCATGGTCGAGCGCATGCAGCAGGGCCGGGTCTTCGTCGCCGGGGACGCCGCCCATGTGCACAGTCCCGCCTCCGGGCAGGGCATGAACACCGGCGTGCAGGAGGCGTACAACCTCGCCTGGAAGCTCGCCCAGGTCGAGCAGGGCCACGCCGGACGCGCCCTGCTGGACAGCTACAGCCGCGAGCGGGTGCCGATCGGGAGGCAGCTGCTGGGCTCCACCCGCACCGCCACCTTCCTGGTCCAGCTGAAGAACCTGTTCGCCTCCGCCGCGCTGCCGGTCGTCTTCGCCGTCGTACGCGCCCTGCGCCCGCTGCGCAGGGCCATCCAGCGCAAGGTCCTCGGCGGCATGTCCGGGCTGCGCATCGGCTACCCGGACTCGCCCCTGACGACCCTCGACTCCTACCACTACGTCTCCGGGGTCGGGCCGGTCGTGGTGGCGGGTACCCTGCCCGCGTCGTGCTCCCGCCCCCGCCCAGGCGAGCGGGTGACGGCCGCCCCCGTGCACGATCCGCACGCCCCCGGCTGCCGCGCCCTGCACGGCGAACTGCGCGACCCGCGCTGGACGCTGCTGCTCGCCGCGGGGGGCACCGGCCCCGGTGACGTGCCCGGCGGCGTCGCCGTGACGGCGGCCGTGCAGTACGGCGAGTGGCTGTCCGTCAGGACCGTCGGCGGCACACCCGCCGACGGTCCCGCCCCGCTCGCCGACCCCGGTGCGTCGCTGCGCCGCGCGCTCGGCCTGGGGGCCGGCTGCTGGCTGCTGGTGCGCCCCGACGGCTATGTCGCCGCCCGCGGCGACGTCCTCACCCGGCCCGCCCTGGAGCGGGCGGTGGCCCCGCTGCGCCCGGCGACGCGGCTGGCCGGTGAGGCCCGGCGCGAACCCGGCCTCGTCCTTCCCGCCCCCGTCCCCCGGCCGGAGGAGCGGTGAACGCGACCGCCCGCCATCCCCTCGCCCCGGTCGCGGGCGGCACCGGCGGGACCGGACCGGAAGCGGCCCGCACCCTGGGCCGCGCCGGGCACCGGGTGTTCCCGGGCGTGCGCGCCGAGGACCACGTCCGGCGGACCGTGGGGGACCTGCGCACCGGGGGCCTTGAGGCCCCCGGCCGGACGGCCGGCGTGCGCCCGGCCGCGTCGGTGGCCGGCCTGCGGACCCGCCCCCTCGATCACCGTACGGGCGCTCGTCGTCCGCGGCGGGCCCGGCACTTGCCGGGTCCGGATCTTCTTGACACGACCCCGGTCCACCGCGGACCGGGCCCAGGGAAGCAGAGGTGTTCGTGGTGACGGGCATGCGCGTGAACCGTACGTCGCACTCGACGGAGGTGGCCGCCCCGGCCGGCGTCGTGTACGGGCTGATCTCGGACGCGGTGCGCTGGCCGCTGTTCTTCCCGCCGAACGTGCACGTGGAGCGGCTGGAGTTCGACGGCACGAAGGAACGGCTGCGGATGTGGGCCACGGCGGGCGGCGAGGTCCGCTCATGGATCTCCCAGCGCCTGCAGGACCCGCAGACCCGGCGCGTCGAGTTCCGCCAGTCGCATCCGCAGGCCCCGGTGGAGTCGATGCTGGGCATCTGGCAGATCGAGGAACTTCCGGGCGGGACCACCCTGCTGACGCTGCTGCACGACTTCACGGTGCACGGCGACCGGGCCGAGGACGTCGCCTGGGTGGAGCAGGCCCTCGACACCAACGCCCGTGCGGAGCTGGCCGGCCTGCAGGGTCTCGCGGAACGCTGGACGCGCTTCGACGAACTGGTCCTCTCCTTCGAGGACGCGGTGCACATCGACGCGTCCGAGGAGGCGGTCTACGGCTTCCTGTACCGCGTCGGTGACTGGCCCCGGCTGATTCCGCACGTGTCGCGGCTGGACCTGACGGAGGACACGCCCGGCGTGCAGATGATGAGGATGGACACGCTGACCGCGGACGGATCGTCGCACTCCACCGAGTCGGTGCGCGTGTGCTTTCCGCACGCGGGCCGCATCGTCTACAAGCAGACCGTCACTCCGGCGCTGATGGAGGCGCACACCGGTGAGTGGTCGGTGATGTCGGACGCGACCGGCGTGACGGCGGTGTCGCAGCACAGCGTGCTCCTGCGCGAGGACGCCGTCGAACGCGTCCTGGGTCCCGGCGCCGACCTCGCCCAGGCCCGCCGCCACGTCCGCGAGGCCCTGGGCCGCAACTCCACGGCCACCCTCGAACTGGCCCGCCGCCACGCGGAGTCGGCACCGCGCACGGACTGAGCCCGCCACCGGTGACCGGCCGCGGGGCCGGACACGGGGGCGGTGTCTCGCCCTCAGGACGGCAGTCGCCCGCGGCACCGCGGGCACGACGGCGTCTTCGCCGACGGCGCCGGAAGGTCGAGCGGTGCTGCCCCCCGCCCGCCGCGGGCCTCCCGGTGGGCGCGGTGCGGGTCCGGCAGCGGCCGTTCGGCGTGCGGGAGGTCGCCGTACGGTCCGGTCTCCGGCCTCGCGGGCCGTCCGGAACAGTCCACGGTGTGCCTCTTCTCCTACGGATCGGCGGGTGGGTGGCGGGGAGCGGGTGGCGGGCACCGCGGCCGTCAGCGCCCGGCGCGTACTCGCCGTGTCGCGGCCGCCGCGGCCGCGGGCCGGGACCCGCGTGGTCAGCGCCCGGCGCGTACGAGCGTCGCCGTGTCGCGGCCGCCGCGGTTCGCGGGCCGGGACCTGCGCGGTGGGCAGCCGGGCCACGCGGGCCACGCGGGTGACCGGGTCCTGCCGGCGGTCGCCGGCGACGCGGACCGTGCCGCGGGCCGGCGGGATCACCCGGTCGCGCACGGCGCGCGGCACCGCCGCGAGATCCAGCGCCGAGCCACCCGGCGGCAGCCGCCGCGGGCCGCTTCGGTCACCGCCGGGTCCGTCCGAAGAGGCGACGGGCGTGACGGACGCGGCGACGGAACCCGCGGCACGGCACGACCCGACGCACCGCACCACCCGGCGCACCGCACCGCCTAACCGTGCGCGACGGCGCCGGGCGGCGCCCCGGTCGCGGCCGGCACGGCGCCCGCGGC
>NZ_JBHYQH010000059.1:0-22968 GCF_042746715.1 Streptomyces sp. NPDC058741
GGAACGTCCAGGCACTGGAGAAGGACATCCGCAACTGGATCAAGACCTGGAACCAGGATCCGAAGCCCTTCGTCTGGACGAAGACCGCGGACGAGCTCCTCGAACGCCTCGCCGGATATCTGAACCGAATTCCCGACTCAGGACACTAGATGCTCACCCGGTGTTCCGGCCGGGCTCCTCCCCGACGGTGCCCGCACCCCGTTGTCACGCACCTCTCACACCTTCCCGTTGCCGGCCGAGCCCGGGCGGGAAGCCGGTCGGAGTCACCCACCGGGAGGGAACGGGGCTGTGATCGCTGTCGCCGTGCTGCTGCCGCCGGCCCTGGTTGTGCTGCTGTACGCCATGGACCGCATCGAGGACCGGCTGCGGGCCCGCCCGCACGCGGCCCGCCACGCCCGCAGACGTCGCCTGCGGCTGGTCCACGCCGCCGGCCCGCCCCCTACCGGGCGCTGCAGGCTGGCCCGGCGTTCGGCGCGGCACTGCAAGGCGGCATGACCCGCGTCCCTCGGTGTCGCAGGGGGCCGGGGCTGCTCTCGGGTTCCGTCCGGTTCGCTCGGGGGCGCTGCCACCTTCACCGCAGCCGCTACCCCTGCCGGGCCGGCCGCGGGCGCGGTGCCCGCCGTGGCCGCAAGCGCAGAGGTGTTCGATCGGCTACGGTCCGGCGTCACACTGGGCGGCGCTGTCGCCGGGTCCTCCGTCGCGGCGCTCCGTAGAGCCGTGGATGAGCACGCGACGGCGGACCGCTACCTCGATGGCTGCGCCGCGCGCACACCGCCATCTGGAACAGGCGGCAGACCGAGTTCCACAGCAACAGCCGTACGCCGGACGGCAGGCCTGCGGTTCCATGACGATGGGGCCGCCGAACGAGACGACCTGGCTCCGGCTGCGCCACCGCCTCTCCCCGTCCACGGGTGAGCACCTGCTGCGCGCGTACACCAGCCGGGACGGCCGCACCTGGACGGCGGGCGGCGCCTGGACGCTGCTCGCGGACAGCCGGATCCCTGTCGGCCTTAGCTCCATGGGGAGAGGCGGGACGACGGCGGAGTTCGACTGCGTACGGGTGCGGCGCCCCTGAGGGTCCTGCACCGTCGGCCGGGCGGCACCCGAGCCCGGGCGCCCGGCCGGCGCGTGTCCGCCGGGCGGGACGAGGGGTGGTGGCCGGACGGGTTCTCCGAGGCCGGCAGCAAGCCGTCCGGGTGATCCGCACCGGTACGCGCCCCGGACGGTGCGCGCCGGGACCTGTGCGCACCGTGCGCAGATCGACACGGTGATCCGCTGCCGCGTGTGAGCTGCAGCATTGTCGACTCCGATGGCCGGCCCCCACCATGGCCGAGCAGCCACGTCAAGGGAAGCAGCTCCTCATGGGTGATCATGTGCACGTGCGGCTCAGCCAGGGGCTGAGCGTGTCGAACGACGGAGAACTGATCGAGCACTCACAGTGCCGGTGCGGGGCCACCTTCACCAAGGTGTGCGACGCCGACGGCGGGGAGCCGGAGCGTCCGTCCCGCTCGTGACGGCGAGCGGAAGATCACCGAACAGGCCCCGGCCTGATGCCGGGGCCCTCGGAGGCGGTGCCGCTGCGGCGTCAGCCGCCCAGTTCCCTGCGGTCGCTGCCGCCACTGATGGCGATCTTGCGCGGCTTGGCCTGCTCGGCGACCGGGATCCGCAGCTTCAGCACACCGGCCTCGTAGGAGGCTTCGATCCTCTCGGTGTCGAGGGTCTCGCCGAGGAACAGCTGCCGGCTGAACGTCCCGGCGGCCCGCTCGGTGATGACCGTCTCACTGTTCTCGCCGTACACCGGCTTGCGCTCGGCCTTCACGGTGAGGACGTCTCGCTCGACGTCGAGGTCGATGGACCCCGGGTTCACGCCCGGCAGGTCCAGCTCCACGAAGAACGTCTCGCCTTCACGCCAGGCATCCATCGGCATGCCCGCCGGGTGTGCGGTCGTGCCCCAGACGCGTTCGACGAGCCGGTCAAGCTCCCGGAAGGGATCCGTACGCATCAGCATCTGCTGTCCCTCCTTGACGTCGTTTCGGTGCCGTTGGCTCCACTTCCGATATACCACCACGCGGTGAAAGTTGACAAGGCGAGACTCAACTTTCTGCGGATGCCCTCGGGCGCCTTCTCTCGACCTCACCACGCGCCCGCCCATACACCGTGCGTGAGCCCAAGGCTTGAGTCTTCCTCTGTCAATTTCACCCAGTCGAGAGTTGTCAGATTTCCATCCATGAGCTATACGAATATGCGGTACTCGATCGTCGGGGCTCAGCCCGGCGGCCTGCGTCCTGGGAGGGAGACGTTGGACATGCTTGCGCGCACGGAGCTTCTGGGCGATCTCGACCGGCTCGCGCATCAGCTCACGCAACGCGGCACCTCGGGCGGCACCGTCATCGCGGCGGACGCCTGGCGCGACGACGATGCGCTCTATCTGCAGTTCGACCTGCCCGGCATGGACCGCTCCACCATCGAACTGACCACGGAGCATCACACGCTGACGCTGACCGCCGAACGGCCCTCCCCGATCCCGGCCGACGCTCGGCCCGTGCTGACCGAGCGACCCACAGGCCGGTTCACCCGCCGCCTTACCCTGTCCGACGCCCTGGACACGGCCGCCGCCGAGGCGGCCTACGACAACGGCGTCCTCACCCTGCGCATCCCCCTGGCCGCACGCGCCAAGCCGCGAAGGATCGCCGTCTCCGGCGGAGTACCCAAGCAGCTGGAGCGGCTGACGCGTTCCGCGTGAGTTGTCCCCCGCGGCATGCGTGAGGGGACGACAGGCTGAGGGGTCGACGCGCGTGGAGTGTGGAACGCAGCAGGAAACGCCACACCGTGCCGGTAGGGACGACCTGCACCGGCCACATCTACCAGGAGTACACCGCCGACCCGCGAAGACTGGTCCGCCTGTACTCAGGCACCGCCGCTCTCTTCCTGCGGTGGGCGGGGCTCACCACCCCTACGTCTGCCGCCGCATCACATCGCTGATCGCGAAAGCCAGTTCCGGCAGGTCCCAGTAGACGGAGTGGGTCCACGGTCCCGCGCTGGCGGTGTGCGGCAGCGGCAGGTCGACGGGGGGACGTGCCGTCGGCGAGACGGAAGACCCGCGAGACGGGGAAGGCCAGTACGTCGAGTGGCTGCCACAGGTTGGTCCAGCGGGCCAGGGAGTCGGGCAGGTCCACGGGTTCGTGGCCGGTGTGGGGCGCGAGGCGGCCACCGCGGGGGTCGCAGAGGTGGAAGTACGCGGCTTGGGAGCCGAAGGTGAGCAGCGACGAAGTCCACAGCGGTTCCCGTGCGGTGGCCATGTCGACGGCGACCAGTCGTACGGGGCGGTCCGGGCGGCGTCCCAGCTCGGGATCGACGTCCTCGATCCGCTCCCGGACGCGGGCGTGGATCTGCTCGCGATGGCGTTGGTAGACCAGGACGTCGCCGAGGAACCTGGTCGCGCCGGGGCCGAAGTGGTGGCGCAGGCTGTGGTTCATCCTGCCGGCGACGGCCTGCATCGCCGCACCCGCGACGCGGTCCAGGTCCGCCAGGCGACGCCTGATCAGTGAGCGGAGGATACCGTGGGCGGCTGCCGGTCCGCGGAGCCCGGCCCATGGGACGTCCGGCTCGTGCGAGTCGCTGACGGCACGGGCGAGGGCCTTTCCCGTCTCCCGGAGGAGAGCGTGGTCATCGGATCGTGACAGCCAGCGGGTCGCCGGCCATTCCTCGGTGAGCGTCGCGAGCACTTCGTCCGCGTCCGGGACGTCGCCGCCGCCGTCGCGCAGTCCGCCGTCCCGCGGCGAGTGCAGGTGGTGGCGGATGGCGTCCTGCACGGGTTCCGGCAAATGCCCCGGGGTGGGCCGGCCGTTCCCGCTGTCGCCAAGGGGACCGCAGGGGACCGCAGGGGACCGCAGGGGACCGCAGGGGACCGCAAGGGACCGCAAGGGACCGCAGGGGACCGCAAGGGACCGCAAGGGACCGCAGACAGGAGCTCGGACGGTGCCTCTCCCCCGATGTCCTCGGGCGTGTCCCGCAGTCCAGTGGGGCGGGGCGGGAGTGCCAGGTCGAGGAAGCGGTCGTCCGCGCCGAGGTCGCCCCAGTAGACCGGTACCAGGGTCGTCGCCGCGGCCGCCTGCAACGCCTCGACGACGGCGGTGAAAGCGGCGGGTCTCGGTTGCCGACGCCGTGGATGACGAAGACCGGCTCGTCCATGCCTCTCCTGTCCGGGTGCACCATCGCGATGTCTAGACGAGTGAGTCCTATGTGATCAGTGGTCGTACGCAATCAGGGATCGGGTGACCGGGGCTTCGGTCTTGCGGTTGTGCCAGATCGCCGTGGCCATGGCGAGGATGCGCTGGGCGACCCGGACGGCGACGCCCTCGAAGGTCCGGCCGCCGTGTTGTTCCAGGTCGAGCTGGCCTTTCAGGGTGTCGTTGACCGATTCGATGAGCTGGCGGACCTTCTTGAGCGTTGGCTCGCCGTAGCGGGCCTTCTCCCGCTTGCGGGACGGCCGCAGTAACTCGATGCCCTGCCCGGCGAGGTCCGTTTCGAACGCCTTGCCCGAATCGCGACATCGGCGGCCTCCTCGCCCATGGCCTTCGCCATCAGCCGGGTGAAGTCGTCCACCAGGCCGGCAGGATCGGCCGGATCAGCCCGATCAGCCGGATCAGCGACGATGCCGGCGCTGCCCAGCAGCGCCGAGGCGATGCCCGTGGCCTCCCGCACGTCCCAGTCCGTGCCCACCCCGCGTACGTCGCAGGTGAAACGGCCCGGGCAGGCGTCCAGCGCGGCCCGCAGTTCCCCGGGCGATTCGTCCTCGTTGCGTCCGTCCGTGAGCAGGAGCCCGTGCCGGATGCCCACGTCGGCGGCGTGCAGCAGCCGGTCGGCGAGCCGTAACCAGGTGCTGATCGCGGTGCCGCCGCCCGCACAGAGCGTGCGCAGCGCCTGCCTGGCCTCTTCACGGGTGCGCGCGTCGGCCACCGCCAGTGTGCCACCGCCCGGGTACACCGCCGTGGCCCGGTGCGTGCCGGCCACGACGGCGAAGTGCACGCCGTCGCGCACCGCGTCGATCGCGGCGGCCGTCGCCGCCCTGACGGCGCGCATCTTGGCCGGCGGACGGTCCATCGAGCCGGAACAGTCGACCATGATCGCCACCGCCCCGCCCTGGGCGGACGCCGTCCGGTACGCCCGCGGTGCGGCGACGCCACCGCCCGGCGCGTCGCCGATCTGGCGGGCGCCGGTCGCGGTGACCGTCACGATGGCGTCGACGTCCCGGCCGACCTCGGGCAGTTGCTCGTTCTGGGCACCGTGCACGAGGAACCGCGGCGCGGAGGATCTCAAGAAATCGGCCACGGATTCCACTCTCCCTCACGTCCGCCGGTGGTCACCTCGAGCATCAGGACGCTACTGCCCTCGGTAGCCCGGACGTGGGAGAACCTGCCGTGATCATGCGCTGGCGAAGGGGCCGTGAGGCAGTCGCCGTTCGTGGCGGTCACCGCCCCTCGGCGGGGAGCGCCGCTTACGCTACCGGCGCTCGGGCGCTTCCTTCCCCCTGCTCACCATGTGCTTCGTCTTCTTGCCGTGCTGCTTCTTTCGCGCCTGCCCGTGGGCCTGATCGGGGGTCTTTCGCCGGCCCTTCCCGGCTGCGCTGTCCGCGGTGCGCTCGTCACCGCGCGGACGAGCGGGCTGGGCGGTGGGGGCGCCGGCAGTGACGTTGGGCACCTGGACGGACGGGCTGCGCGAAGGCGGGGTCGTCGACGCGGAGGGGGTGTCGCCCTGGTGAACCGCGGTGTCCTGGGAGGGGGAAGGGACGGCTGGACGAGGGGCGGAGGGGGCCGGGACCGCCTCGCCCGCGTCGTCGTGAGGGGAGAAGCCGTCGGCGGCGACCAGACCGGCGGCGACGACGGCGGCCAGCGCGGCCGCCGCCCCGTGCGTGCGAAGGCGGCCCCGGACAGAGGCGGACCGAGACGCCCTCGTGCGCAGAACTGAGGGGACGCCGGAGGCGAGGGGCCCCTTGGCGGCGGGCGACCAGCTCCGGTGTGTGCTGTCGGCGTGCTCCGCGGTCGTGGCTGGTACGACATGGAACGCGGGCCGGGCTACGGACGTGTCGGGCCTCCTGGCGCTCGTTCCGGCGAGACGGCTCAGGGCGTGGGCGCAGGCGCCTGACGTCGGGCGGTCTCCCTCTTGCAGACTCGTCATGCCCCGCAGCAGAGCGGCGAAGTCGTCGGGCAGGAAGTCCGGGAGGGCGGGCGGCCGGTGCAGGCGCGCTATGGCGGCCTCCAAGGGGCCTCCGCCGTATTCGAGGCGACCGCTGAGGCTTTCGAGGAGGACCAGGCCGAGGGCGTAGATGTCCGCGGGCGGGCCGACGGGCCGTCCCAGCACCTGTTCGGGGGAGAGGTAGGCGGCGGTGCCGGTCAGGGTGCCGGTGGCGGTGCGTGTGGTCGCGTCGAGCAGCCGGGAGATGCCGAAGTCCGTCAGGTGGGGACGGCCGGAGGGGTCCAGAAGGATGTTGGACGGTTTGACGTCCCGGTGGACGATGCCCGACTCATGGGCGTGCGCCAGGGCGTCGGCCAGTCCCGCGCCGAGCGCGGCCGCAGCCGTGCACGACAGCGGGCCCTCGGCGATACGGGATTTCAGGGTGGGCCCCTCGATCAACTGCATGACCAGGAAGGCGTCACCGTCGTGGTGCGCGGCGTCGTAGGCGGTCACCAGCCCCGGATGCTGCAACCGGGCCAGGATCACGGTCTCGCTGCGGAAGGCCTCCTCCGTGTCGAAGCCCGTACCGGCGCGGAAGACCTTCACGGCGACCGGCCGCCGCAACCGCAGGTCGAACCCGCGGTGGACGTCGGCCGCTCCTCCCGAGCCGATCAACGCATCCAGACGGTAGCGACCCGCCAGAATCCGGGAACAGCCCCGAAACGCCCGGGCACCCCGCACCTCGCGCAACCCCACCTCGAACTCCCCACTCCGCACCCGCACCGCTCAGACACCCGCCGTCGACGGGCCACCGGACGCGGGTACCCATCCATGCGCCGCTTGCACAAACCTCGGCCGGTGCCGCCTCCGGCATCGACCTGTGCCTGCACATCCTGCGCGGCGACCTCGGGGTGGCGGCCTCCAACCACGCCGCGCGCCGCCTGGTCGCCGCGCCCTACCGCAGCGGCGGCCAGGCCCAGTACGTGCCGCGCGGTGTCCCCGACCCGCTCGGCGAGCGCTTCGGCACCACCCGCGAGTGGGCCCTGCACCGGCTCGGCGAGCCCCTCTCCCTCGACATGCTGGCGCAGCAGGCCGGCGGGTCGGCGCGT
The DNA here is from genome assembly GCF_042746715.1 of Streptomyces sp. NPDC058741. Lineage (NCBI taxonomy): Bacteria > Bacillati > Actinomycetota > Actinomycetes > Kitasatosporales > Streptomycetaceae > Streptomyces > Streptomyces sp. NPDC058741. Next base: position 7,284 of record NZ_JBHYQH010000059.1, read on the forward strand.
ACGTTCTCGCGGCGCCTCGTCGAGGAGACCGGCTACACGCCGATGCAGTGGGTGATACGCGCCCGCATCGACCTGGCCCGCGAACTGCTCGAGCGGTCGCAGCGCAGCGTCGAACAGATCGCCGCCGACGTCGGGCTCGGTACCGGAGCGAACCTGCGCCTGCACTTCCAGCGCATCCTGGGCACCACCCCGAGCGAGTACCGGCGCACCTTCACGCAGGGCGAGTAGGGCGGTGGCGGTGGTGGCGGGATCCTTGTGAACCATGGCGATGGCGCCACTGTCGGTGGTGCGAGCCGCGAGCGAGCCTGGTGGCGAGAGGAAGGGACATCACTCATGACTCGCATCGCCATCAACGGGTTCGGCCGCATCGGACGCAATGTGCTGCGCGCACTGCTGGAGCGCGAGAGCGCCCTGGAGGTCGTCGCCGTGAACGACCTCACCGAGCCCGCCACGCTCGCCCGGCTGCTCGCCTACGACAGCACGGCCGGCCGGCTCGGGCGTCCGGTGACCGTCGAGGGGAACACCCTCGTCGTCGACGGCCGGCGGATCACGGTGCTGGCCGAGCGCGAGCCGGCGCGGCTGCCGTGGGCCGAGCTGGGCGTCGACATCGTCCTGGAAGCCACCGGTCGCTTCACCTCCGCCAAGGCCGCCCGCGCCCACCTCGACGCGGGCGCGAAGAAGGTGCTGGTCAGCGCGCCGTCGGACGGCGCCGACGTCACGCTCGCCTTCGGGGTGAACACCGATGCCTACGACCCGGACCTGCACACGATCGTCTCCAACGCCTCCTGCACCACCAACGCGCTCGCCCCGCTGGCCAAGGTGCTCGACGACCTCGCCGGTATCGAGCACGGGTTCATGAGGACGGTGCACGCCTACACGCAGGAGCAGAACCTGCGGGACGGCCCGCACCGCGACGGCCGTCGCGCCCGTGCCGCCGGGGTCAACATCGTGCCGACCACGACGGGCGCCGCCACGGCGATCGGCCTGGTGCTGCCGGGCCTGACGGCAGGCTGTCGGGCGACTCGATCCGTGTGCCGGTGCCGGTGGGCTCGATCGTCGAACTCAACACGACGGTCGCGCGCGACGTGACCCGCGACGACGTGCTGGCGGCGTACCGGGCCGCCGCGGACGGGCCGCTGACCGGCGTCCTCGACTACTCGGACGACCCGCTCGTGCCGTCCGACATCGTGGGCAACCCCGCCTCGTCGATCTTCGACTCGGCCCTCACGCGCGTCGACGGCCGCCACGTCAAGGTGGTCGCGTGGCACGACAACGAGTGGGGTTTCTCGAACCGCGTGATCGACACGCTCGAGGTCCTGGCCACCCGCTGACCCGACGCCGCTCAGCCTCCTTCACGGACTGCGCGCCGCCCCTGCGAGGACCGGACGAAGGGGGCTGACCGCAGTGGAGAACGCGCTCCGGGTGCGGTGCTCCTCACCGAAGGGCCTGGCGATCCACACGCTGGTCCCGGGCGTGCTCGCACGCCTCGCCTGCCGGGTGGGCGGCGCTTTCCGATGGCCTACGCAGCGTCGGCGACATCCCGCCGCAGTGCCGCCCGCAGCCAGTCGTCCGCCGATCCCGGGGTCGGATGCGGGGGGCCGCCCGGTGGGGTGAGGACGATGGCCGTGAGCTGCCAGTACCGGTCCAGGCGGGGGTCGGACGCCAGGTCGGTGGCCAGCCGGCGGCGGAAGTCCTGGGTGTCGCGGCCGCGGTAGGCGCCGGCGTACGCCGCGACGAAGGCGTCCAGTGCCTCGCCCGGACGGGGATCGCGAGCCCGGCGCAGGTGCGGGGCCGCGAGTTCGAAGGCCTCGGTGAGGCCCGCGTACAGCGTGGCCGCGCCGCGCGCTCCTGCCTCCCGGTGGACATGGGGCTGGGGCCGGCCGCCGCCCGGGCAGGGAGCCGTCGTCATCGCGTGCAGCCGGGCGAAGGCGAGCGCCTGGGCCGGGTGCGGTTCGTCCGGTGGTTGCGGGACGGCGGCCTCCAGGAACGCGGCGGTCGCCCGGGCCGGCATCCGGGGTGGCAGCCAGGTGCGCCAGAACCGGGCCAGGGGCGCGGTGCTCGGTGGGCTGGTCAAGGCGCCGAGCAGCTCCAGCCGGCCGGCGCGCTGGTCCGGCGGGCAGTCGCGTACCAGGTGGAGTGCCGCTTCCCGCCAGCGCAGGGCTCTCAGTTCGGTGCCGAGCTCGCGCAGACGGCTGTCGACGACGGTCTCCAGTGCCCGCCCGGCCGCGCCGTCGTCGTCGAGGATGCGGCGGATCTCGGGCAGGGGCAGGTCCAGGGTGCGCAGCGAGCGGATCAGCCGCAGCCGGTCCAGGGCCTCGGGTCCGTAGCGGCGGTGCCCGCCACTGCTGCGGGCGGCTTCCGGGAGCAGACCTCGGTCGGAGTAGAAGCGGACGGTCTTCACCGTGGTACCGGCGCGCTCGGCGAGTTCCCCGATGCTCCAGAACGGCTCGTGCGGCGTGGACAGTTGAACCTCCCTCAGGGGGAGTTCCTACGGTACCGGGGCCGGACCGGGCGCATCCCGCGGTCCGCACACCGATTGGGGGAGGACTTCGTGTACGTGTTCATCATGGTGGCGGGTGTGTTCACCGGGGCCCACGTGTGGGAGGAGACGGCCGGGCGGCTGGCCGCGGCGGGCAGCGAGGTGCACGCGGTGGCGCTGACCGGAGTCGACGCCTCCCGTCCCGCCAGGCCGGCCGACGTCGATCTGGAGACGCACATCGCGGACGTGGTCGCGGCGATCGACGCCGTGGAGGCGACGGCCGGGCGGGAGATCGTGCTCGTCGGCCACGACTACGGCATCCACCCGGTGCTCGGCGCCGCCGACCGGCGGGCGGAGCGCGTCGCACGCGTCGTGTACCTGGACAGCGGGATGCCGCAGAACGGTGTGCCGGCGCTGGCCGCCGTACCGGACCAGGCGCTGCGCGCACAGCTGGCGCAGCGTGCCGAGGCGGGCGAGCGCGAGGGCGTGCTCGCGCCACCGGCCGTCGGCGAGTGGGGGCGCTGGGGCGGTACCGCAGGGGTGGGCGAGGCGGCACTGGAGCGGCTGACGGCCCTGGCGGCACCTCAGCCGCTGGGCACCCTGCTGCAGCCCCTGCGGCTGAGCGGGGCGGTGGCCGCGCTGCCGGTGACCGGGGTGCTGTGCACCGGGAACGGCGGCGGCATCGACTCGGTGCAGAGGCTCGTCGACTTCGGCGACCCCGCACTGGCCGCCCTGACCGACCCGCGGGTCGCCTTCTTCGAGCTCTCCACGGGGCACTGGCCGATGCTCTCCTCCCCCGGCGCCCTGGCGGAGGTCCTGCTCGGGGCCGCGGCGGGTGAGGGGCACCGCCTGCGGCCGGCCGCCGGCGACGGGCCGGTGCCCGTCCATCTGCGCCCGTTCCCGCTGGACGTGCCCGAGGTGCCCCGCGTGCGCCGGGGTCGTGTCGATCTGTACGTCCCCGACGGTGAGGGACCGCGACCGGCCGTGGTCTTCGTGCACGGAGGACCGGTGCCCGCCGGAGCGCGGCCGCGCCCGCGTGAGTGGCCGACCCTGGTGGGCCACGCCCGGATGGCGGCCGCCGAGGGCGTGGTCGGCGTCACCGTCGAGCACCGCCTCCACGACATCGCGGACTACGAACGCGCCGCGGCGGACGTCGCCGCCGGTGTGGAGCGGGTGCGGGCCGATGCCCGGGTGGACCCGGACCGGATCGCCCTGTGGTTCTTCTCCGGCGGCGGCCTGCTCACCGCGGACTGGCTGACGCGGCCCCCCGTCTGGCTGCGCTGCCTGGCCGCCTCCTACCCCGTCCTGGCGCCCCTTCCCGCCTGGGGGATGGCCGGCAGCCGGTTCCATCCCGCCCGGGCGGTCACGCAGGCGGGGAATCTCCCCGTGGTCCTCCTCCGAGCGGGGAAGGAGGCCCGTGAGATCGCCGACACCGTCGACGCGTTCGTGAAGGCGGCCGCCGAGGGCGCGGCGCGGCTCGAACTGGTCGACGTCCCCGGCGTGCACCACGCATTCGAGACGGTGGACGACCCGGAGGTGGTCCGCCCGGCGCTGCGCCACGCGATGGGCTCGGTGGTCGCCCACCTGACCGGGTGACTGTGCCAGTCCTGGGGCCGGCCCCGCACCCGCGTCCGTACCCTGGTGACCGGTCACACCAGTCCGCTGCGCCGGGCGACGTCCTCCGTCTGCCTCATGTGCTGGTGGGCCTCGTCGCCGAGGGCCGTCAGCAGGCCTGCGACGACCGTCTCGATCACGGCGAGGGTGGGGACGAGGCTGTCGTACGGGGAGGGTGTGGAGACCTGGCTGGGCAGGACGACCTCGGCGTGCGCGCTGGTGGGTGACAGCCAGGTGTCGGTGAAGACCACGACCTTGCCGCCGCGTTCCAGGGTGAGCTGCGCCAGGGCCACCTTGTCCTCCTCGTAGCGGCGGTAGTCGAAGACGACGAGGACGTCGCGGCGGCCGAGGCCGGCGAGGGCGGCGGCCCGTTCGACGGGGCGTTCGGGCAGGATGTGGACGTCGCCGCGCAACTGCATCAGGTGCAGCGCCAGATACTGGGCGAGCAGATGGGTGAACCGGCCTCCGACCAGGGTGATCCGGCGCTTGCGGTCGGACAGCAGCGCGACGGCCCGTTCGAGGTCGTGCGGTGGGGTCTCGGCCAGGGTCTGGGCGACGGCGGTGGTGAACAGCTTGCTGCTGCGGGCCATGAGGCCCGCGGCCGAGTCGTCGCCGGAGGTGTCCTCCGTCTCCTCGTACAGGGTCAGCGGTGAGGCGTTGCGCTGGTTGAGCTCGGCGCGCAGGGCGGCCTGGAACTCGGGGAATCCGCTGTAGCCGAGGCGGGCGACGAAGCGCAGGACCGTGGGGGCGCTGACGGTGGCGCGTTCGGCGATGGTGGCGACGGTCTCGAAGCCCGCGGCGGGGTAGGCGGCCAGCAGCACCCGTGCGACCTTCCGCTCGGCGGGGCTGAGGGTCCCCAGCTTGAGGCGGATGTCGTCGGCGAGTGTGCCGGAGGCCATGAGGGCTCCTTTCGGATCTTGCGGTGCGCCGGTGCCGAGCCTAGTGCCCGCGCCGGTGGCCGGGGCCGGACGGGGAGTTCGTCCGGCCCCGGCCTCGGGGGCCGTGTGGGCAGGGGTCATCGGGGGGCGATGTCGACGCGCAGTCCGACGAGGGTCTGCGCGATGGTGCCGTCGCTCGTCCAGGCGGTGAAGCCCGGCCGCCTGGTGAAGGTGACGGTGAAGCGGGGCGACCTCTCGTAGGTGGTGGCGGTGCGCTGGTCCCGGGTCGAGGCGAGGGCGGTGGCGGTGCCGAGGAAGGAGTACGGGACGCCCGCCGGGTTGTCGGTCGAGTAGAAGACGTCGTCGTCGACGGGCACGGGCGTCGTGCCGCGGGGGGGGGCGAGGGGACGCTTGTCGCGGGCGGGGCGGACCGCCCAGCGGGCGGCGTCGTGGCGGTCGCCGTCGGTGAGGTGGGTGTACCGGGCGCGGGTCAGGGTCCAGCCGGCCGGTGTGGTGCGGGCGCGGGCGTCGCGCAGGTCGATGACGCCCACGCCGTTGGTGCCGAGGACGGTCATGGTCTCGCGCGGCGTTCCGAGGGCGTCGACGACGAGTGCGCTGTTCTCCTGGAGGGCGTAGACGCGGTCGTGTCCGGTGTCGGCGGCCAGGCGCAGGGCCCGGCCCTCCCTTCCGTAGGCGCCCGTGTGGGTGTCGACGAGGCCGGAGCGCAGGAAGCCGAATCCGCCTCGGAGGAGGTAGCCGAGCCGGGCGGGGTCGTCGAAGTAGCCGGGGGCGCTGCCGTCCCGCAGGGCCGGGTAGGAGTCGCCGCCGGTGACCATGTCGGGCCCGGCGGCGATCTGGGCGCCCGCGGAGGTGCCGGCGACGACCGCGCCGTCGGCGAGCCGGGCGCGGATGGCGGCGAGCACCTTGGAGTCGGTGTGCCGGTCGCCGTGCAGGAGAGTGGTGACGTAGCGGTACTGGTCGCCGCCGCCGAAGAAGAACCCGCTCATGGAGTTGATCCGGTCGACGAGGGCGTCGGAGTCGGCGTCGGCGATGTGGTCGAGGTCGACGGCGATCCACTGGGCGTCGGCCGCGCCGTGCTTCTCGAGGAGTCCGGCGTAGTAGGCGCCGTTGCAGGCCGAGTTGCTGCAGCGCACGGGGTCGTCGGCGTGCGGGTCCTGGCTCTCGGGGACGGAGGCCGCGGTGAGGGCGCCGATGCGGGCGCGGGAGCCGCCGGCCCGGTCGATGATCTCCCCGTACACCTCGGTGTTGTTCCCCTTGAGGCCGCCGCCGATCAGGACCAGGGAGCCGGCCGTGCGGGCGCTGCCGGGGTGAGCGGTCGCCTGGGCGGCCGGTGCGGCGGTGAGGACGAGGACGAGTGCGGTGGCGCCGGCGAGGACGGGGCGGGGACGGTCGCGCATGGGGCCTCCGTAAGTTGTTGGGTGGGTCGGTGTGGAGCCGGGCCTCCGGCCGGGGTGCGGCGCGGCCGGAGGCCGGGCGTTCAGGCGGCGGCGCCGTCGTCGCCGAGCGCGGTGATCAGCGCGGCCAGCAGGGCGATGCGGTGGGGCACGGTCGTGGTGTCCAGCCACTCCCGCGGGCTGTGGTCGGCTCCGCCGACGGGCCCGAGGCCGTCCAGGACCGGGACGCCCGCGCCGGCGATGAGGGTGGCGTCGCTGACTCCGCCGGTGGCGGTGGCGCCGAGGGTGAAGCCGAGCGCGGCCGCCGCCTCCCGGGCGTGGGCGAACATCCGTTGCGAGGCAGCGGTCGCCTCCATCGGAGGGCAGTGGTCGAGTTGTTCGACGGTGACGGCGGTGCCGGGCACGGCGGGGCGCGCGGCGGCGTCCTCGATGGCCTGCCTCATCCCGCGCGGACCGGCGGCGGTGGCCGCGCGTACCTCCAGGTGGAGTTCGGCCTCGGGGCAGACGATGTTGGGGCGTTCGCCGGCGCGGACGACCCCGACGTTGACGGTGACGTCGTCCCAGCGTCCGTTGAGGGCCTGCAGGGCGACGACGAGATGCGCCGCGGCGAGGGCCGCGTGGCGCCCCGTTCGGGTTCGATGCCGGCGTGGGCGGCGCGGCCGGTGACGGGAGCCGGAAGTCGGCGACGCCCTTGCGGGCGAGCACCAGGTCCCCGTTCTCGCGCGCGCACTCCAGGCCGAGGGCGTAGTGCATGCCGCGGGCGACGTCCTCGGTGATCGCCCGGCTGGCCGGGGAGCCGATCTCCTCGTCGGGGGTGGCGAGGAAGACCAGCTCGGCGTACCGGTCCGCCCCTTGTTCCCGGAGCAGGTCCAGCGCGGTCAGGCCGGCCAGCAAGCCGCCCTTGTCGTCGCTGACTCCGGGCCCGCGCGCGAGGGGGCCGTCGAGGGTGAAGGGCCGCTCGGCTGCCGTGCCGTCCGCGAAGACGGTGTCCATGTGGGCGGCCAGGAGGATCCTGCGTCCGCCGTCGGCCTCGGGGAGGCGGCCCGTCTTGCGGGCCACCAGGACGTCTCCGGGGCGCGGGGCCGGGGCGTCGGAGGGTGTGGGCTCGGCGCCGGGCGGCCGGATCCGCTCGACGGTGAACCCGAGCGCCGTCAGACGGGCCTGCACCCGGTCGGCGACCGCGTCGACGCCCGCCGGGATGTAGGAGCCGGAGTCGATGGACACGAGTTCGGCGAGGTCGTGCAGATAGTGCTGGAGTCGGCGGCGGGCCGGGCCGAGGAGCGTGGCGGGGTGGGGCCGATGCCGTGACGGGGTGCTCACAGGACCTTCGACAGGAAGGCGCGGGTCCGTTCCTGCTCCGGTTCGACGAGGACCGTGGGGGGGGTCGCCGGCCTCGACGACGACTCCTTCGTCCATGAAGACGGCCGTGTCGCCGACCTCGCGGGCGAAGCCGATCTCGTGGGTGACGACGACCATGGTCATCCCGTCCTCGGCCAACTGCCGCATCACGTCGAGGACGTCGCCGACGAGCTCGGGGTCGAGAGCGGAGGTCGGCTCGTCGAACAGCATCAGCTTGGGTTTCATGGCCAGCGCCCGGGCGATGGCCACACGCTGCTGCTGCCCGCCGGATGCGCGGGAAGTGCCCGGCGCGGTCGGCGAGGCGGCCTGACGACAGGGACGAGCGATGATGAAGACACGGCTGTCCGCACACGGCCCCAGACAGGTGGCGCCGCGAGTGACGGCGCTCCGGGTGAGTCTGTTCACCTCGGTCTGCCTACTCGTCGGCACGCCCTTCGCGGCCTCCTCCCCGGCTTCCCGGCCCGCCGCCCCGGGAGCCGGGGCGCCAGGCTCCGGCACGGCTCTCGATGCCGTGGCCGCGACGCAGCCCAGCTGGAATCTGGGCAACGCTGGACGCCGTCCCGGACGAGACGGCATGGGGCAATCCCCTGACGACCAAAGGGAGGTTCGACGCCGTCCGGGCGAAGGGGTACCGCAGTATCCGGATCCCCGTCACCCGGAGCAACCACCAGTCGGCGACGGCGCCCTGCACCGTCGACCGGACGTGAACCGGATCCGGCACGTCGTCGACCGGGCGCTGGCCGCCGATCTCCGGGTGGTGCTCGACGTCCACGATGACTCATGGCAGTGGATCAACAAGTTGGCCACCGAGCACGACCAGGTCCTGGCCCGTTTCGACGCGGCCTGGGAGCGGATCGCCACCGAGTGCGCCCTCACCCCCGCCCTCTTCGACGCGGTCCGTGACGGCGCCACCGTGACGCTCACCTTGCACTTCTGGAGCGGCGCCACCGTGACGTACCGGGTGACGAAGCCGGGCGGGTCCGTGACCGGCGTCGTCTCCTGAGAGAACGGAACAGCTGCCTTCTGAGCCGCCGCTGAGCAGATGACCTGGCGGAGTCGTGCTCCGCCGGGTCATCTGCTCAGCGGGGCCTTGTCAGCTGGGCGGCCAGGAGGTGGGAGTCGAGCAGCGCGGTGTCGGTGGTGCGGGCGGCTTTCGCGTAGCCGGTGAGCATGCGCTTGGTCAGGAGGAGGGCCTCGGGCGAGCGCCGGGCCAGGGGTCTGGTCCAGGCCGTGACGGTGTCGTCGAGCGACTCGAGCGGGGCGATCTTGTGCAGCAGCCCGAGGCGCTGGGCGGTGGGGGCGTCGAAGTCGTCGCAGGTGAGCATGAGTTCACGGATCCGGGCCGCGCCCGCCTCCGTGATCAGGCGGCCCATGGCGCCGCCCCAGGCGGGGGCGAGTCCGATGCCGACCTCCGGCATACGGAAGCGGCAGGTGTCCGCGCCCGCGCGGAGGTCGCAGTAGGCGGCGAGGGCCAGGCCGGCGCCGATGACCTTGCCGTGGAGCCGGGCGATGGTGACGGCGTGGGTGTCCTCCAGGGCCTGGCACACCCGCCGGGCCTTGTCCGCGAGGCGCCGCAGGGTGGCGCCGGTGGGGTCGGCGGCCAGGGCGTCCTGGTACTCGCGGCGGTCCGCTCCCAGGCAGAAGTCCTCGCCCAGGGACGAGAGCACCAGGACGCGTAGATCCGGCTGGTCGTGGAGATCGTCGAGGACGGTGACGAGTGCGTCCAGGACCGCCGCGTTCAGGACGTCGCCCTGTGCGGAGGGATGGAGCCGGACGTGCAGGACGGGTCCCGTCCGGCTGAGGGACAGAGGGGTCGCCTCCGCTCCGTGCGCGGACTCGGGAGCGGGAGCGGGGACGGCGGCGGGGGTGACGGACAGGTTCATGCCGGTGCTACATCCAGGTTCAGCAGGCGCCGGAACGCCACCCGGGGTGCGTGCGCCGGGCGGCGCACCAGGGTGAGTCTCGGCAGGCGGGTGATCATGTGGCGAAGCAGGGTCTGTGCTTCGAGGCGGGCCAGCGGCGCGCCGAGGCAGTAGTGGATGCCCCAGCTGAACGCCAGATGGCCGGGATTGCGGTGCGGGTCGAAGGAGTCGGGGCTGCTGAACCGGGCGGGGTCGCGGTGGGCTGCGCCCACGATGAGGTGGACCATCTCCCCGGCGGCGACCTCGGTGTCGTCCAGGACGGTGTCCTGGGCCGCTATGCGGCTGATGACGTGGGTGGGCGGGTCGTAGCGCAGGGTCTCCTCGACGAACCCGTCCACCAGCTGGGGCTGTTCGGTGAGCTGGTCCCAGCGGCCGGGCTCCTCGACGAGCAGGAGTGTCATCGTCGTCAGCAGGGTCGCGGTGGTCTCCAGAGCCGCCAGCAGGACGAACAGGCTGAGGAAGTAGACGGCCTCGTCGGCCTTGTCCTGGTCGGGTTCGAGCTCGTCCCAGGTGCGTATCCAGCGGGACACCGGGTCGTCGCCGGGCCGTTTTCGCCGTTCTCTCACGAGGCCGAGGAAGTAGGCGCGCAGTTCCGCCATGGCCGCGTCGGAGCGGGCCAGCTGGCTGGCGTTGGGGAGGAGTTCCTGGGTGAAGACCTGGTCGTGGGTCAGTTCCCGCAGCCGGGGCCAGTCCGCGCTGGGCAGTCCGAGCCAGTCGCCGATGGTGGCGACGGGGAGCTCCTCGCTCACAAGTGCCGCGAAGTCGGCCTCCCCGGTGTGCAGACGTTCCTGCAGACCGTCCAGCAGCCGGTCGACCACCCGGCCCACCCGATGGCCGATCCGGTCGATGGTGGTGCGGTCGAAGGAGCCCGCCGACCGGCGGACCATGGTGTGTTCCGGGGGGTTCAGTGCGGGGAGGGTGCGGCTGATCTCCCGGGAGGAGGGAGCGCTCCAGCGGGTGCGCTCGCCCTGGCGCTCCCGCCACGCGGCGTCCGGTTCCAGCCAGACGCCGCTGCGCAGGATCCGCTCACAGGAGGTGTAACCGGTGACGAGGTGGCCGCCCCAGGGCGCGGGGCTGACCTCGCCGCGCGCCCTGAGCTCCGCATAGATGGGGAAAGGGTTGGACTGTCCTTCAGCCGTACGGAGACGGGAGAACAGAGAGACGGTGGCCCGACGTTCCGCTGTCGGAGTCGTGACACTTACCACGATGACGGCTCCTTCCTGCCAGCCGCCATCCGTACCCATCGGATGATTCAAGCATCCAATAACACTGCGTTCTCGCAGGGTTACTTACATCACTCCCCATTCATCCATGCCCGGAAGCGGCTGAACAGCCCGCCCTTGGGACGCGACGCGGCGTGCGCCGGACGGGTCGCCGAGGCCTGCTGCTGGGCGGCGTTCGAGAACGGCGCCTGAGCCGAGGACGACGCGGCCGGCCGGTTCCCGGCCGCGGGCGGCACGGCCCGGGGGGTGAACCGGATGGGCACCGTGACCAGGGAACGGCTCCAGGGCGTCGCCACCCACGCGAGGTCCTGGAAGGGCACGCGCGTCTCGATGTCGGGCAGCCGGTTGAGGAGGGACTCCACGGCGGTGGACACGATCATGAACGCCGGGTCCTTGGCCGGGCAGGCGTGCGGGCCGGCGCCGAAGGCCAGGTGGGCCTTGGAGCTGAGCTGCTCGCGGTGCTCGGTCAGTTTGGGGTCGGTGTTGGACGCCGCGAAGGAGATGAGGACCGGGTCGCCCGCCCGCAGCGTCCTGTTGCCCAGCTCGACGTCCTGGGTGGGGTAGTGGGCCGCGTAGTTGGCGATGGGTGCGTAGTTCCACAGGGTCTTCACGACCGCGTCCTCGACCGGCAGGCCGGCCGGCCAGTCGTCGCTGAGGTAGAGCGCGGCGCTCGTGCCGACAGCGGCCGTCAGCGGCGCGGTGCCACCGGAGAGCAGGGTCACCAGCTGGTGCAGCACCTCCTCGTCGGACAGCCGGGCGGAGTGCACCATCAGACGGGTGGTGAGGTCCTCACCGGGCTGCCGGCGCTTCAGGTCGATCAGTTCGGCGAGGGCGCCGCCCAGGACCTCGTCGGCGCCCGGGGTGCCCTGGAAGATGCCGCTGATCCCGACGATGACGCGGTCGCCGAGCTCCGGCGGGCAGCCGAACAGGTCGCCGAAGACCAGCAGCGGCAGGGGCTGGGCGTAGGCCGCCATGAGCTCCGCCTGGCCGAGGGACTCGGAGCTGAAACGGCTGATGAGGTAGTCGGCCGAGTGCTGGGTGAGCCGGACGAGCCGGGTCTGGTCGATGGTGGCGAGACTGTCCGTGACCGCCTGCCGCAGCCGGGCGTGCGCAGCGCCGTCGCTGAACAGGGCGTTGGGGCGGTAGCCCATCATGGGCAGGGCCGGGCTGTCCGGGGGGACCCGTCCCTCGTTCAGGGCGTTCCAGCGGCGCGAGTCCCGCAGGAACAGCGTCGGGTTCTGCAGGATGTACAGGCTCGCGTCGTAGCTGGTCACCAGCTCGACCTCGACGCCGGGCGCGATGTCGACGGGGGCGCTGGGCCCCGTCGTACGCAACTGGGTGTAGGTGCGCTCCGGGTCGGAGCCGAAGTCGGTGCCGTACAGCGGGACGTTGGCGTGTGCGGGGCAGCCGGCCGGTGTCCCGGTGCTCTCGAAGGGCTGTTGCATGCTGGCTCCTAGCCGAGTGAGGACAAGAGGTGCTGCACGAGGGTGATGAGGGCCTGCATCGAGGAGTCCTGGTCCCGGACGTCGCAGTCGATGACCGGTGTCTCCTCGGGGATGTTGAGTGCCTCGCACACCTCCGACAGCGGGAAGCGGAGCTTGCCGTCGAAGGTGTTGACCGCGATGACGTAGGGCAGGCCGAACGCCTCCACCAGGTCCAGGACGGGGAACGTCTCCTCCAGCCTTTCGGGGTCCACCAGGACCAGCGCTCCCAGCGCTCCCCTCGACAGGCCCTCCCACATCTGTTTGAACCGTTCCTGGCCCGGCGTCCCGAAGATGTAGAGGACGAGGTCGTCGCTGAGGGTCAGACGCCCGAAGTCCATCGCCACCGTCGTGGTGGTCTTGTCCGGGGTGTCGGAGAGGTCGTCGAGGCCCTCGCTGGCCTCGGTGATCTCCTCCTCGGTCTGCAGCGGCTCGATCTCGGAGACGCTTCCTATGTACGTGGTCTTCCCGACCGCGAAGTGGCCCACGACCAGGACCTTCACGGAGCGGGAGACGTCGGGATCCAGATACACGGGTCGTTACGCTCCGGTTCGTATACGCATCAGGCCGTCGAGCACGGCGGTGAGCAGGACGGGGTCATGGCGTTCGGCGTGGGGCACCGGGTTACGCACATGGATCAGGCCGTCCTCGGCCATCTGGGCCAGCAGGATGCGCACGATGCCCAGGGGCAGCCGCGTGTGGGCCGCCACCTCGGCGACGGAGAGGAAGCCGTCCGCGATCAGGTCCATGACCAGGCGGGCTTCCGGAGACAGAGTGCGAGCCGCGGCCTGGACACCGTCCTGGGCCGTGATCATCGTGGTGTGCTCGTACTCGCTCTCCCGGGGCAGTGCGCGTCCCCCGGCGATGACGAACAGGGGGACTAACGGGGCCGTGAGCTCCAGCTCGTCGGAATGGTCGTCATGCACCACTGCCCCTCCTCCCGTGCGTGGCCGGCTGTGAGGCGAGCGCGGGCATCGCGTCGGCCAGGCGGTTGGTGAACTCCTCGATGTCGCAGTCGTGTTCGGCGGCGGCGGCCAGATAGACGCCCTCGCCGCCAGCGATCAGGAAGATCCAGCCGTGCTGGAACTCGATGACCGTCTGGTTCCACTCGTCGTCCTGCCCGCCGCCCGCGAACGGAGCGGTCGCCCGGCTGTAGGCGTGGATGCCGGTCATGGCGGCCGAGATCGTGTCCGCGAGGTCCCTGCCGATCCCCGCGCTCGCGCCCCGGGGCAGACCGTCCGCGCCCAGCAGCAGCGCGTGCAGGGCGCCGGGCACCGAGGCGACCGCCTTGTCCAGCCCGGCGAGTACGCCGAGGGACCTGCTCGCCGCCTCCTGCGGGGCGTGAGAGCCGGAGTCGGCCCGGTCCGGGTCGGCGGCGTTCACCCGCGGCGGGGCCGTGAGGTTGGTGCCCAGCCGGGCGACCAGGCGGTTCATCCGGAACGACAACTGCTCCATGTCGACGTCGGGCTCCGCGGCGGCCGCCAGGTAGGCGCCCTGTCCGGCCGCGATCAGGAACACCCAGCCGTGCTGGAACTCGATGACCGTCTGAATCCACTGCCGGTCCTGCGAGGACCCGGCGAAATGGGCGGTGGCCCGGCTGAGCGACTGCATGCCGGACATGGCGGCGGAGATGGTCCGCACCTCCTGGCCGGTCAGGCCGTCGGTGGCCCCGCGCGGTATGCCGTCCGCGGACAGCACCACGGCGTGCCGGGCCCGGGGGACGTTGTCGACGATGTCCTGGACCATCCACGACAGGTCTGTCGTACTCATGCGTTCTCGGCCCCTCCGGGCGTCGGGGTGTCACGGGAGGCGACGTCGCGTGCGGTCTTCGTGCCGCGCTGGAGGGCGGCCAGACTGCCGACGCCGCGGCGAGCACTGCGTCGGGCGGGCTGCTCCACCGGGGCGGAGACGCCGGTGGGCGACACACGGGCGCCGCGTTTGGGCAGACCGCCGGCCGTACGCGCCGGCTCGCCGTTGTCCACCGGCCGGATGTTGCTCACGGGCGCCGTCGAGGCCGGCGGCTGGGTCTCCTCCATGGTCCACAGCTCCTCGGGCAGCAGGACGACGGCCCGTACGCCGCCATATCGTGAGACGCCGGTGACATCCACCTTGAAGCCGTACTGGCGGGCGATCAGGCCGATCACCGGGAAGCCGAACTTCGGCTGGGTGCCCAACTGGGACAGTCGCGGGACGTCGTCGCCGGAGAGCAGCGCGCTCGCACGCTGCCGTTCCTCGTCGCCCATGCCGACGCCGGCGTCGTCGATGATGATGCAGAGGTTCTTCTGCGCCTGGCGGAACGTGACCTCGATCGGTGCGTCCGCCTGGGAGAAGCTCGCGGCGTTGTCGAGCAGTTCGGCGACGGCCAGGGCGACCGGCGCGACGGCGGAGGCCTTCAGCGCGATGCCACTCGGCTGCATGATCTCGACCCGCTGGAAGTTGCGGATCTGGCCCTGGGCGCTGCGGACCACGTCGTAGATGCTGGCGGGATGGCTGCGGCGGCCCAGGGGTGCGCCGCACATGACCGCAATGCCCTGGGCCTTGCGGGCCATCTGGGCGTTGGCGTGGGTGATGTCCATCAGGTCGGCGAGGACCCGGTGGCCGCCGTACTCGCGCTGGACGCCGTCCAGCAGCATGGTCTGCTCGGCCGCGAGGCTCTGCAGGAAGCGGGCGGCACCCTTGAGGACGACCTTGGTGTTCTCCTCGGCGGACTGCTCCGCCTCGCGGATGACCTCGTGCTGTTCACTTTGGAGTCGTGACAACTCCGTCTGGGTGCGACCGAGTTGTTCCTCGGTGTAACGCAGCCGCGCCTGAAGCGCGGCTTCGGACTCCTTCTTCCTCTTGCTCAGACCTCTGCTGCGGAGTACGAGTGCCACGGCCGCGGCTGTGGATATCACCGCGATCGCAACGAGGCACCAGAGGAGCGCGTTTTGAGTCATGGAAACCTTTCCCGGCGCGTGGCGTGCGGGCGCCAACGGGTACGCCTCGCAAAGATCCGCAACCCGTGAGGGGGACTGGCGGATCGGGCAGAGCCCACCGCGTTCAGGTTCAGGACCTGAGCGAAAGTGGATCAAGGCCGCAGACGGCGGAATGCTATCACCGTCGAACATGGCGTCGGAGTTCGCTCCTCCGGTTCACCTTCCGTCAACATGACCTGTCGACCGGGTTGTTGACGATGCCCCCTGCCGCGGTCACCTTAGCGGGGGTCGCGGCTCGTCCGTGCGGGGGTCGCGGCTCGTCCGTGCGGGGGTCGCGGCTCGTCCGTGCGGGGGTCGCGGCTCGTCCGTGCGGGGGTCGCGGCTCGTCCGTGCGGGGGT
>NZ_JBHYQH010000059.1:23065-29720 GCF_042746715.1 Streptomyces sp. NPDC058741
GGTCCCGTGAGGATCGTGCGGGGCCGAAAGTCTACCCGCCGCGGTAATCGGATGGCGCGCGCGGGGCGGAGTGATCACCCTGGTCCGATGACAGAACCCCAGTACCGGATCCGGGCGCTGCACACGGACTCCACGATCACCGTCTACCAGGCGTACCGGCCGGGGATCGGTCTGGCCGCGGCCCGGGACGGCCGTTTCCCGGCCGCGTGGCAGCGGGACCGCATGACGTGGATCAAGCCGTCGTTCCTGTGGATGATGTACCGCTGCGGGTGGGCCACCAAGCAAGGACAGGAGACCGTCCTCGCCGTCGAGATCACCCGGCAGGGCTTCGAGTGGGCACTGCGGCACGCCTGCCTGTCCCACTACGAGCACGGCCTCCATGGCGACCACACGGCGTGGAAGCGCCAGTTGAAGGGGTCTCCCGCCCGGGTGCAGTGGACCCCGAACGCGACCTGCGGCTGCAGCCGCTGCCCCACCGGTCGCTGCAGCTCGGTCTCGCCGGCGAAGCGGCACGCCGGTACGCCGACACGTGGATCGTCTCCGTCACCGACGTCACCCCGCTGGCCCGCACGATGCACGCCCTTGTCCGGGACGGGGAGACGGACGCCGCCCGGCACCTCCTGCCGCTGGAACGCCCCTACCCCGTGCGCGAGGAGCTCCTGAGCCACCTGCACCGGTAGCCCCGTTCAGCCGGCGGCACCCGTGCGCTACATTTTGCCTCTCCTTGACCGCCACCACCCACACCACGGAGTCGGCAACCACATGAGCGATATCGTCAACGGACTCGGGCGAGCGACCGCGTACGGCGGTCTGGGACTCGTCCTGCTGGTCCTGGGCATCGTCCTGGTCGACGTCCTGACGCCCGGAAAGCTCGGCCGGCAGATCTGGGAGCAGCGCAACCGCAACGCCGCCATGGTGCTCAGTTCCGCGCTGCTCGGCATAGGCGGCATCGTGTTCACGTCCATCTGGACGACCTACGAGGACTTCGGCAAGGGACTGGTCTCCACTGCCGTGTTCGGGCTGCTCGGGCTTGTGATGATGGCCGTCGCGTTCCTGGTGGTGGACCTGATCACGCCGGGGCGCCTGGGTGCGTCGCTGGTCGAGACGGAGCCGCATCCCGCGGTCTGGGTGACGGCGTCCTGCAACCTCGCCGTCTCCGCGATCATCTCGGCGTCCATCGCCTGACAGCCGCACCGGCGGCGGTGCCCCGCGAGGTGACCGTCCTCCCCTGGTGAACGCACACGCTCCGTTCCTCCTCTTGCAGGCGAAAACCCCCAATGGAATGGAGAGGAACGCGCTGTGGCGTCCACCCACACGTAGCCGTATACGTCCACGCCCGTACCCGGCCGAGCGATCGTGCTGGCCATGGCCGCCGCGGGATCCGGGCCGGCCGGCTCCGCCTTCGCCGCCGACGCGGGCGGGCGTGCCGATCTGCCGGGATGGACGGATCGATGTCACAAAGTGCGCCATAACGGTCGGGGCGCCAGATCGGTTCCCATGAGACCCCACTTCTCTCCCGCGAGCGGGTACTCGCGCTGGCGGGCAGGCGCGTTTCCGTCGCCTGCCCGCCCCGTACCGTCAGCCCGGGCTCAGGCTGGCCTGCCGCCCGTGCGGCGTCAGATCGGGGCCGGCCGAGCCGGTGGACGGGTGCACGCGTGCGGGTGTCGGATCGGTACGAGCTCCATGAACCGCTGGGGCGGGGTGCGATGGGCGAGGTCAGGCGCGCGACCGACCGGGTTCTCGGCCGGCCGGTGGCCGTGAAACTCCTCCACCCCGACGGGCCCGGGCAGGCCGCGGCGAACGGCGACGAGCGGTTCCGCCTGGAGGCCCGGACCGCGGCCCGCCTCAGTCATCGCAACCTGGTCGGTGTCTACGACGTCGGCTCCTGGGAGGGCCGGCCCTGCCTCGTGATGGAGTTCGTCGACGGATGGACCCTCGCCGAGGTGCGCAGGATGTGCGGTGTCCTGCCCTGGGAGGAGGCGACCGGGATCGCGGCGCAGCTGGCGGACGGCCTGGCCGCCGCGCACCGCCGGGGCGTGATCCACCGGGACATCAAGCCCGCCAACGTGATGCTCACCGCCGACGGCGGAGTGAAGATCACTGACTTCGGCATCGCCTGCTTCACCGACGAGGCCGCCGGCGGGGAGACCCCCGCGGAGAAGATCGTCGGAAGTGCCGCCTATCTGGCCCCGGAACGCGCCCTCGGCCGTCCCTGCGGGCCCGCGTCGGACGTGTACTCCCTGGGCTGCGTCCTGTACGAGCTGCTGTTCGGGCGGCCTCCGTTCACCGGCGCCACCTCGCTGCTCGTGGCGGAGCAGCAGGTGAACGCTCCGGCTGCCGTGCCCGACCCGTTCCGCGCGGAGACGCCGGAGCCACTGGCCGACTACGTGCTGCGGCTGCTCGCCAAGGATCCCGGGCGGCGCCCCACCGCCGAGCAGGCCGCGGCCTGGCTGGCCGCCCCGGGCCGCCCGCCCGGCGCATCGGCGTCTCCCCCGGTGGCGCCGGCCGGTCCGCCGCCGTCCCCAGCGGCGACGACCTGGCCTTCTCCCGCGAAGACCCTCCCCGCCGTACCGCGGCCGCCGGTCGCCCGGCGCATCAGCGCGTCCCGGCATGCGCTCGGCTCCGTCGGCGGCCTTGTCATGCTCGCCGTCTCGGCTACCTTCGGCGCGGTGCTCACCGGCGCGGGCGGGGGAACCGCCCCGGGCCCCGGACCCGTCCTGCCCGCCTCGGCTCCGGCCACCGGACAGCCCGGCACCGTACCCGCTCCACCCTCCGGGTCCGGCACAGCGGAGGAAGAGCAGCAAAAGGCTCCCGACGGGGAACGCGGGAGAGGAGAGCAGACGAGCAAGGAGCGGAACGCGGGGCGGAGCAAGGACGGCGAGTGAACCCGCCGTCGCCCCGGAGCAGAGGCGTCGCGCCCCGGAGCAGAGGTCCGCCGCGCTCCGGCTCACGCGGGAAGCCGCGGTCCCGGAGGCGGGCGGTAGTGTGAGCGGACTGATCGAGACAGGGGTGGCCGAATGCAGTGGCAGGAGTTCGCCGAGGAGATGGCTCAGCTCGCGCGGAGGCTGCTGGCGCAGAACTCGGTGCAGGCGACGCTCGACGAGATCGCTGTGTCGGCGGTGAAGCTGGTGGAGGGCTGTGACGCGGCCGGGATCCTGGCGGTGCGCAACGGCAAGGCCGTCACACTGGCCTCTTGTGGTGACATGGTCGAGGAGTCCGACCGTCTGCAGGGCGAGCTGCGCGAGGGGCCGTGCTTCGACCTCGCGCGAGGCACGGACGAGGACCGTGTCTTCCGGGTGGCCGACATGACCCAGCCCCGGGAGGACTGGCCCCGCTACGCGGCGGGGGCACGTGATCTGGGGATCGGCAGCATGACCGGGGTCCTGCTCTACACCCATGAGCACGACTTCGGTGCGCTGAACCTGTACGCCCGCCGCCCGGGCACCTTCACCAAGGAGGTGGAGACCGCCGGCTGGCTGCTCGCCTCGCACGCCGCGGTCGCGCTGGCCGACGCCCGGACCATCGACCAGCTCCAGCACGCCCTGGAAACACGCCACGCGATCGGCGAGGCGATGGGCATCCTCATGGAACGCCACGGCATGACCGAGGATGCCGCCTTCGCCGTCCTGCGCAGCATCTCCCAGCACCACAACATCAAGCTCCGCGACGTCGCCCAGCGCGTGCGCAGCGACCGCGCCGACCCGGCCTGATCACGAATCGAAAGAGCTCCGGCCGGGTCCGTATGCGCGGTGCACGCCCGGGTAGACGGTCGACGACAATCCGACGACCTCCACGGAACCGCGCATCACAAGGAAAGAGCTCATATGGTCATCCCGCTTATGAAGCAGGCGGATGAGCAGGGCAGGAACGAACGCACCGCGCTGCACTTCGGCGCGGCGTGGGCCGAAGGGGCCGTCTGCCCCGTCGAGGCACGGCTGGCCCTGAGTGTCTTCCTCTCCCATGCGCCGCGCATCGGCCGCACTTCCGTGCCGCCCCCGCTGCTCCTGGACGCCGAACTCGTCGTCAGCGAACTCGTCACCAATGCCATCCGGCACGCTCCCGGGCCCTGCGGCATGAACCTGCGACTGGCAAAGGAAGAACTCGCCATCACCGTATGGGACACCTCCACCGAGAGACCGGTGTTGAGGCGGAGCGACCGGCACGGCGTCGGTGGTCATGGAATGCGCGTGGTGCACCTGGTCAGCAGCACCGTGGAGGTGGACCTCCGCACCGACGGGAAACAGATCACCGCCTGCCTGGGCATGCCCCCGAAGAGCCCTGACCGGGGTACGGGCGGCTTTCCGCCGGATACACGTCCCGCATGACTTTGCCTGCGGGATTGCGTGCGGGTGACCGTGTCGTCGCACAACGGGCTGGTTCGCGGACACCGGCCACGGTCGCCCAGGTGCCGTCCGCGGTGGAAGGGGCCGCGGAGAGTTCGAAGCCGTGGTGCGCGTCGGCCGTGCTGACGGCGGCGTTCGGTGGGCGGCGGGGCCGGAAGGCCACGCCCGCGGGGATGGCATCCCTGGCCGTGGGACAACTGGTCTGCAACGGTCTGTGCAAGCAGCTCGCCGACCGGGCCAGACCACCCGGGCAGTGGTTCCCGCACGACGAGGTCGAGGTCCCGGCTCCTCGTCCTTCCCCTCCGGGCAGACCGCCGCCGCGGTCGCCGTCACCCCCACGTGGGCAGGCCGCCGGTGCCGCCTGTACGGTGCCGGCGGCCATGGTGGCCGTCGAGCGCGAGCAGTCTGGCGCGCGCTTCCCCACCGACTCCCCGCCCTCGGCCTGCTCAGCGCCTGGCTCACCCGGCGCCTCCCCCACCTGCTGCTCAAGAGCAGGCTCTAGGGACATGTTCCCTCCCCCGGAAGGGTCGCATCGGCTGATCGGCCCTCCGCAGCGCCAAGCCCCCTCGCAATCACTGGGTCGACACGACGTCGGGCCGTCATCTCCAGCAGGCCGCTGCCGGTGCGGGACCCCAGCGACGAACGACCGGGGGACGGCGCCGGGGGAAACCCCCCCGATCCTCGGGCGACAAGGCCCATGCCCGCGCACCAGGAAGGCTCCCTTCCCTATCAAGAGGGAGGGAGCCTTCCTGGTGCGCCCGGAGGCGGGTGTGCTCAGCGGGTCACGCGTGGCGGTGCGAGTGCCGGTTGCCGGTGACGACGCGGTAGAGGGCGAGCAGGATGAGGGAGCCGACGATAGCGGCGATCCAGGTGGAGAGCTCGAAGAAACCGTCGACGGAGTCGACGCCGAAGATGACCTTCCCGAGCCAGCCGCCGAGCAGACCACCGGCGATGCCGATGAGCATGGTGATGATGATGCCGCCCGGGTCCTTGCCCGGCATCAGGGCCTTGGCGATGGCGCCGGCGATCAGCCCGATGAGGATCCAAGCAATGATGCCCATAACGCTTCTCCGCTTCGTCGTGTAAGGAAGTTGTTAAGTCTTCGGGTGCGCCGAAACTGCACGGACAAACATCCGTTCTTCACATGGGTTCCGCCGACCGCAGAGCGAAGAGCGACAACCTTTCGGGAGTTGACGTCGGGTGAGGTGACGGGCCCCGCCCCAGGGTGAGCCGGCCGTCGTGGACCTCGGCGATCCGGTCGGCGGCGGTGAGGTGGGTGCGGTCGTGGGTGACCAGGACGGTGGCGGTGGCCCGCTGGTGCGTCAGCCGGGTGATCAGGTCGATGACGGCGGCGCCGCGTTCGTGGTCGAGGGCGCTGGTGGGTTCGTCGACCAGGAGGACGGCGGGGTCGTTCATCAGGGCGCGGGCGATGTTGACGCGCTGGCGCTGGCCGCTGGAGAGCTGGTGGGGACGGCGGCGCGCCTGGCCCACCAGGCGTGAGGGCCCTGCCGAGCTCCGGGCGGGAGACGACCCGCCGCGCGCGGACCGGCCATGTCACCGGTCTCGTGCGGTCGGTCCGCTCGGTCCGGTCGGGCCGTCTCGCGGACCGTGCGCGTGCACCCGTAGCGGCGGAGCCGCTGCGCTGCCGCGCCCCGGCCGCACGGGCGGCTCCGGCGGTCGTCAGGGGGCGTGCCCAGGCCTGTCGCGGCGGGTGACGGGTACAGGGTTCAGGCAGGGCTCGTGGGTGACGAAGGAGAGAGATGGGTGAGGCAGTGGCCGTGAAGGCGATGGGGTGGGCTCACTCGTTCCCCATGTCGGAGGGGGCGCGTGCCGGGCGGGAGTGGACACGAGGGCGGCTTGAGACCCTGCCCTGGGCGGCTGTCGAGCCGGACACGGTGGACGCCGTCGTGCTGGCCGTGTCCGAGCTGATCACCAACGCGCACCGGCACGCGCACAGCGACGCGCACCTGGTGCTCACGTGGGACGGCGACTGCCTTCATGTGAGCGTCCACGACGAGGATCCGACCCTGCCGACGCCGCGCGAGCCGGAGCCCGGCGACGTCGGTGGCCGCGGAGTGGCCATCGTGCGCGAGCTCGCCGACGAGTGGAACACGAAGTGCCAGCGGCACGGCAAGACGGTGACGGCGTGCTTCCGTCCGGCTGATCCCGACCCTGACCCCGGTCCCGGGACCGGGGGGCGTGAAGGCTGAGCGGCAGCGGCGTTCCACGGGTGCGACGGGGGAAACCGGCGGGTGGGAGGAGGGGCGCGGCGGAAAGACGGGGGGGGGGGTCGGCCGCGGAGAAGCGACGGG